>CADCUJ010000089.1 GCA_902805855.1 uncultured Nocardioidaceae bacterium | reverse complement strand
TACTCCGGTGGGTAGTCCATCGCACCCACACCGATGATCGCGCCCTGACCCTTCATCAGCCGCGGCACCGAGTGGTTGGTGCCGATCGTGCCGGGGTTGGTCAGGCTGATCGTGGTGCCCTGGAAGTCCGCGACGCCCAGCTTGTTGTTGCGCGCCTTGCGCACCACGTCCTCGTAGGCGGTCCAGAACGCCGCGAAGTCCATCCCATCGGCGCCCTTGATCGAGGGCACCAGCAGCTGGCGGGTGCCGTCGGGCTTCTGCATGTCGATGGCGAGGCCCAGGTTGACATGCTTGGGCGAGATCAGGTTCGGCTTGCCGTCGATGACGTCGAAGCCGTTGTTCATCTCGGGCATCGCTTCGAGCGCACGGACCAGCGCGTAGCCGATGATGTGCGTGAACGACACCTTGCCGCCGCGGGCACGGGCGAGGTGGTTGTTGATGACCGTGCGGTTGTCGATCAGCAGCTTCACCGGGACCGAGCGGACGCTCGTGGCGGTGGGGACGCTGAGGCTGATGTCCATGTTGCTCGCCGTACGAGCGGGGGCACCGCGCAGCACGGTGAGCTCCGGCTGGTCGTCGGCCCCGTCGGTCGGCGGCTTGTCGGTCTCCTGCTTGGCGGGAGGCTTCTTGGTCTCCTGCTTGGCAGGGGGCTTCTTGGTCTCCTGCTTGGCAGGGGGCTTCTTGGTCTCCTGCTTGACCGGCGGCTTCTCGGTCTCCTGCTTGGCGGGGGGCTTCTTGGTCTCCTGCTTGGGCGCGGTCTGGTCCGTCCTCGACTTCTCCTCGGACCCGGGCTTGGCCGGGACGGCCGGAGATCCGTTGCTTGTGCCGCCGTTCTCCGATGACTCAGCCGGGTGGTAGTTGCTGAAAAAATCCCACCAGACCCGGTCAACGCTGCCGGGATCTTGCTGGTACTGCTGGTACATCTCTTCCACGAGCCATTCGTTGGCGCCGAACGCCGACATCGAAGCGCCCGAGGGGTTGTGTTGCGAGTCTTCGGCCACGCGCTGTTTCGCCTCTTCCGCTGCTGTGCGCGAATGTGGGTTGCGGCTCCAAGGCTAGACCTTTGCGGCAAGCCCCCGCAGCAGGGACCGCATCCCTCGCGAGCCCCAGGTCATGGGAGCGGTCATCGCGCTGTCGGCGTGCTCGGCACGGCGCTGCTCCTGGTCCTGGTGTCCTGCACGGGCGCCGAGGAGACAGCCCCTCGGGGTGGGCGGACGGAGGCCGCGCAACCCACCTCGCCAGGGGCCACCATCGAGGCTCGACCCCTGCCGTTGTCTGTCCGGGTCACCAGGGTCTGGGGCAGGCTCGCGAAGCCGAGACAGGCAGCCGTCGTCCGTGGCGTCGGCCGCAGCATCTCGGCCTACTTCGACGCCGGTTTCCTGGGTGAGTACCCGCGCACCGACTTCGAGAACGCCTTCTCGTCGTTCACCCGGGGAATGGTTCCGGACGCCAGGCGCGACCAGGACCTGCTCACCAACGCCGTGCTCGGTGAGCAGACCGAGTCGGTGACCACCAGGGCGAAGCAGGCCAGGTTGTCCGTGCTGTCGCCGAACGGGTTTCCGGCCGGGGTCACCGCACGCGTCCGCCTCGTTTACGTCGCCGACCGGGGCGATGCCGGCAGCACCCGGGTGACCACCTCCGGTCGGCTGCTGCTGACCCGGCAGCGAAGCGGTTGGAAGATCTTCGGGTACGACGTCGCCAGGTCGGCCGTGCCCGTCGAGAAGGGGTCCTCGCAGTGAGCGGCGGGAGTGTGTCGGGCCGGGCCGGTCGGCTGGGTCGGGTCCGCCGGCTCGTGGCGCTGGCCGTCGTACTCGCTGTCACCGTGCTCGTCGTGCCGCCGGCCGCGTTGCGAGAGGCACCGGCGTCGCTGGTCAAGGTGGAGTCTGCGCAGGGCGTCGACCACGAGCCGCACGTGCTGTGGGTGCTGCTGCTCGGCTCGGACGCCCGGCCCGGCACACCGGTGCTGCGTGGTTTCGCCGATGCGGTCCAACTGGTGGGGATCAACACCGAGACCGGCGCGGCCACGGCGATCGGTATCCCGCGCGACTCCTACGTGGAGATTCCCGGCCATGGCCGGAACAAGATCAACACCTCGATGGTCATCGGCGGGCCGCAGCTGATGGCTCGCTCGGTCGCCAACATGGTCGGCATCGCGCCCGACTACGTGTTCACCACCGGCTTCATGGGCTTCATCGAGCTGATCAAGTCCATCGGTGGCATCACCGTGACCTCGCAGCACGCGTTCACCGATCCGCTGATGCCCGGCGGCTTCCGGGTCGGTCGAAACGAGCTGCGCCGCGGGGTCCAGGCGCTGGTGTTCACTCGCACGCGCAAGTCCCTGCCCCGCGGCGACTTCGACCGCTCCGCCAACCAGCAGCGGGCGCTGCGGGGGATCTTGGCCAAGGTCCGCGGCAACGTCGACAAGCCCGGCTTCATCGAGCGCGGGGTGCTCAGCGTCGTGCGGAACCTCGACACCAACCTACCGCCCAGCGAGCTGTTCCGGCTGGCCCACGCAGCTACCCGGGTGGAGCCGGGCAGGTTCCGTTCCTGCGTGATCACCGGCGGCGTCGGGTACGTCGGTGCGGCCAGCGTGGTGTTCCCCGACATCGCCCAGGCACGGAGCATCGCCCGTCGGGCACGCCCCGACGCGACCCTCGAGGGCGGTTGCTGAGGGGTGGGGTCCCGCAAATTGCTTTGTCCAGATATGGCGAGATATCGGGCGCCCCCGGTAGGATTCGAACCTACGCTCCCGCCTCCGGAGGGCGGTGCTCTATCCCCTGAGCTACGGGGGCTCGGGCTGCGCACGAGCGTACAGGAACGGTCGCCTCGCGACCCGGGAGGCTGTGATGGCTTCGAGGCTCCGCGCAGTCGTCGCAGACGACTCACCGGTCGTCCGCGACCTGATCGCCGTCAACCTGCAGATGGAGGGTTTCGAGGTCAGCGCCGCCGCGGACGGACAGGGTGCGCTGGACCTCGTCGCGCAGGTCGACCCGCACGTGGTCACCCTCGACGTGATGATGCCGAGGGTGACCGGCTTCGAGGCCGTTGCGCGGCTGCGGGAGAACCCTGCCACCGCCCACATTCCGGTGGTGCTCGTCACCAGCCGGGCACAGGCCGGCGATCTCCAGCGTGGCCGGGAGCTCGGCGTCGATGCCTACCTCACCAAGCCGTTCGAACCGGCCAGGCTGGTCGACGTGGTGACCAGGCTCGCCATGCTCGGAAGGGAGCGGGTCACCGAATGAGTGAGCAACCAAGCCGTCGGACCTGGGTCGTCGCGGCTGTCGCGGTGGCGGCGGTCGCAGTGATCATCGTCTTGCTGGTGGTGTACGCCGGCGGCGGCGGCTCTGGAGGTGGCGGAGGCGGCGGAGGCGGCGGATACTGAGCGCCGGCCGCCCCGCGGATACGCTTGAGGGGTGACCCCGGAAGAGCTGTCCGACGCGATCGTCGCGACTCTGGCCGACCTCGACGGCCAGGGCACGATCGCCCTACCCGACGGCGTGCCCGCGCGGGTGGTCGTGGAGCGGCCGAAGGTCAGGGAGCACGGCGACTACGCGACCAACGTGGCACTCCAGTTGGCGAAGAAGGCGGGTGTGCCGCCACGGGAGCTCGCCGGCCTCCTCGCGGACCGGCTCGGTGCGGCCGAAGGGATCGCGTCGGTGGAGATCGCTGGGCCGGGCTTCCTCAACGTCCGCGTGGAGGCGAGGGCACAGGGGGCGGTCGCCGCGCAGATCGTGGCGGCGGGCCCGGCGTACGGCCGTTCCTCGATGTACGACGGCGAGAGGATCAACGTCGAGTTCGTCTCCGCCAACCCGACCGGTCCGGTGACCCTCGCGTCCGCGCGCTGGGCCGCGGTCGGCGACTCGATCGCCCGGACGCTGGAGCACTGCGGGGCCGAGGTCACCCGGGAGTACTACTTCAACGACCACGGCGCCCAGATCGACCGGTTCGCGCTCTCCCTGCTGGCGCGCGGTCGGGGCGACGAGGTTCCGACCGACGGTTACGCCGGGCAGTACATCGACGAGATCGCCCGGCGGGTGATCGAGCGGGAGCCCGGCGTCCTCGCCCTGCCCGACGACGAGGCGCAGGAGGTGTTCCGCCGAGTCGGGGTCGACCTGATGTTCGACGAGGTCAAGCGCACCCTGCACGAGTTCGGCGTCGACTTCGACGTCTACTTCCACGAGAACAACCTGTACGAGAGCGGGGCCGTCGAGCGCGCGATCGAGCGGCTGACCGAGATGGGCAACACCTACCGGGCCGACGGGGCCCTGTGGCTGCGGACCGAGAAGTACGGCGACGACAAGGACCGGGTGATCATCAAGTCCGACGGCACGGGCGCCTACATCTCCGGAGACCTCGCCTACTACCTGGACAAGCGAGAGCGAGGCTTCGACCGCTGCTTCATCCTGCTCGGCGCCGACCACCACGGGTACGTCGGTCGGCTGGAGGCCATGTGTGCGGCATTCGGTGACGAGCCCGGCAAGAACCTCGAGCTGCACATCGGCCAGATGGTCAACCTGGTGCGCGACGGGCGGCCGCTGCGGATGTCCAAGAGGGCCGGCACCTTGATCACGCAGCTGGACCTGGTCGACGCGGTCGGGGTCGACGCGGCGCGTTACGCGCTCACCCGGTACACGGTCGACACCACCGTCGACATCGACCTCGACCTGTGGGCGAGACGGACCAGCGACAACCCGGTTTTCTACGTGCAGTACGCACACGCCAGGCTCGCCTCCATCCTGCGCAACGCCGCGGAGCTCGGCGTGGCCGCGACGAGCTCGACCAGCGACCTGCTGGACCACGAGAAGGAGGGCGAGCTGCTCCGCGCGCTAGCCGACTTCCCGCGCGTGGTCACCTCATCCGCGAGGCTCCGGGAGCCGCACCGGATCGCACGGTACCTCGAGGACACCGCTTCGAGCTTCCACAAGTTCTACGACACCTGCCGGGTGCTGCCGCTGGGGGACGAGGAGCCGGAACCCATCCATGGGGCACGCCTGCTGCTGGTCGAGGCGACCAAGACCGTGTTCGGCAACGGGCTCGGGCTGCTCGGAGTCTCCGCCCCCGAGCGGATGTGACCCGTGCGCGCGCACGAGGCGGGTGCCCTGCATGCCGACATCAACACCCGCGGCCCCTCCTGGCTGCGTGAGCCCGCGGACGTCAACACCCTGGTGCCGCTGCTGTGGTCCACCACTGCCCGGAAGAACGACCAAGGTGCGCTCGAGGTGGGCGGTGTCGACCTCCGGGCCCTGGTCGCCGAGCACGGCTCACCGGCGTACGTCCTCGACGAGGCAGACTTCCGAGCTCGTGCGCGCGCCTTCGCCGACGCCTTCTCCGACTACGTCGTCTTCTACGCCGGCAAGGCGTTCATGTGTACGACGGTCGTCCGTTGGGCCGCAGAGGAAGGCTTGCACCTCGACGTGTGCTCGCCCGGCGAGCTGACTGTCGCTTCGAGGGCCGGGATCGACCCGAAGCGGATCGGCTACCACGGCAACAACAAGAGCACCGAGGAGCTGCGCAGCGCGGTCGAGATCGGGGTCGGCCGGATCATCGTCGACTCCTTCGACGAGATCGAGCGGCTGGTGGATGTGGTCTCCAGACGCGGCTCCGCAGGCTCCGCCGTTCCTCGACCAGCGGTGGCCGTCATGGTGCGGGTGACCGCTGGCGTGGAGGCGCACACCCACGAGTACATCGCCACCGCGCACGAGGACCAGAAGTTCGGCTTCTCGATCACCTCCGGCGACGCGTTCGAGGCGGCGCGGCAGGTCCAGGACGCCTCGGGCCTACGGCTGCTGGGACTGCACTCGCACATCGGCTCCCAGATCTTCGACACCTCCGGGTTCGAGGTGGCGGCACGAAGGGTGCTCTCGCTGCATGCCCGCATCCGTGAGCAGCTGGGCGCGGAGCTTCCCGAGCTGGATCTCGGGGGCGGTTTCGGCATCGCCTACACGACCCAGGACGATCCGGCCGACCCGCGCCGCCTGGCGACCGAGATGACCCAGATCGTGGAGCACGAGTGCCGGGCGCTCGGAGTGCCTGTGCCAGCCCTCTCCATCGAGCCGGGACGTGCGATCGTCGGGCCTGCGATGTGCACCGTCTACGAGGTCGGCACGGTCAAGGAGGTCGCCCTCGACGCCGGTGCCGTGCGCAGGTACGTCTCGGTGGACGGCGGGATGAGCGACAACATCAGGACCGCGTTGTACGACGCCGACTACAGCTGCACTCTTGCCTCGCGCCGTTCCGACGTCCGTCCCGTGCTGAGCAGGGTGGTCGGCAAGCACTGCGAGGCCGGTGACATCGTGGTCAAGGACGAGTTCGTCGCCGGTGACATCGGGCCAGGCGACCTGCTCGCTGTCCCGGCCACCGGCGCCTACTGCCGTTCCATGGCCAGCAACTACAACCACGCGCTCCGGCCACCGGTGATCGCGGTCTCGGCAGGGACCAGCTCGGTGCTGGTGCGTCGGGAGAACGAGGACGACCTGCTGCGGACCGACACCGGAGCCTGACGAAGAACCTAGGAGAAGATGTCCTTCATGACCGCTCCCTCCGCCAACGAGGCAGACCCGCCGAGACCACTGCGTCTGGCCCTACTCGGCTGTGGCTCGGTGGGCAGCCAGGTGGTGCGGTTGCTGCACGAGCAGGCCGACGACCTCGCGGCCCGAGCCGGTGCCCCCATCGAGCTTGCCGGAGTCGCCGTGCGCCGGCCGGATCTGCAACGCGACGCCGTGGTGCCTGCCGAGCTGCTGACCACCGACGCGATGGGACTGGTGACCTCTGGCGACGTCGACCTGGTGGTCGAGGTGATCGGCGGCATCGAGCCCGCACGAAGCCTGATCCTCGCCGCACTGGAGCACGGTGCGTCGGTGGTGACGGCGAACAAGGCGCTGCTGGCCGAGGACGCGGGCACCTTGTTCACCGCGGCGGAGAAGGCCGGGCGGGACCTGTACTACGAAGCGGCCGTGGCCGGTGCCATCCCGATCCTGCGCCCACTGCGCGAGTCACTCGCCGGGGACAAGGTGCGCCGTGTGCTCGGGATCGTCAACGGCACGACCAACTACATCCTGGACCGGATGGACACCTCGGGCGCCGGGTTCACCGAGGCGCTCGAGGAGGCGCAGCAGCTGGGCTACGCCGAGGCAGACCCCACCGCCGACATCGAGGGCTTCGACGCCGCGGCGAAAGCAGCGATCCTTGCCAGCCTCGCGTTCCACACCCGGGTCACCGCGGCCGACGTCTACCGCGAGGGCATCGTCGAGGTGACCGCCAGCGACGTGGCCTCGGCACGGGAGATGGGCAGCGTGGTCAAGCTGCTGGCGATCTGTGAGCTGGTCGACTCCCCGGACGGCGCTGCGGTCTCCGCGCGCGTGCATCCGGCGATGATCCCCCGCTCGCATCCGATGGCCAGTGTCCGCGAGGCGTACAACGCGGTTTTCGTGGAGAGTGACGCCGCCGGGCAGCTGATGTTCTACGGCCCCGGTGCGGGTGGTGCGCCCACCGCGAGCGCCGTCCTCGGCGACCTGGTCACCGTCGCGCGGAACCGGCGAGACGACGTCCGCGGCGCCGGCGAGTCCGCCTACGCCCAGTGCGAGGTGCTGCCGATGGGACGCACCCGCACCCGCTACCACGTGGCCATCGACGTCGACGACCGCGCGGGCGTGCTTGCCCAGGTGGCCCTCGCGTTCGCCGAGCACAACGTCTCCATACAGACCGTGCGGCAGGAGGGTCGCGGTGACGAGGCGCAGCTCGTCGTCGTCTCGCACCGTGCTCTGGACTCCGATCTCTCCGCGACCGTGGACAGCCTGCGCGGCATGGAGGAAGTGCACGACATCTCCTCGGTCATGCGCGTCGAGGGGGACCAGGAGTGAGCGACACCTCGACCGGCACGGTGCCCCACCAGTGGCGTGGCGTCATCGAGGAGTACCGGCAGTGGCTGAACCTCCCCGAGGGCACGCCGACCTTCACCCTGCGCGAGGGGGGAACGCCGATGGTGCACAGTCGGTGGCTCTCCGAGCTGACCGGTGCCCAGGTCTGGCTGAAGGTCGAGGGCGACAACCCGACCGGCTCCTTCAAGGACCGGGGGATGACCGTGGCCCTGTCCGTGGCAGTGGGCGGGGGAGCAGAGGCCGTTGTGTGCGCGTCCACCGGGAACACATCGGCGTCGATGGCCGCCTACGCCGCGCGCGCGCAGATTCAACCCCTCGTGCTGGTGCCTCAGGGGAAGATCGCCGCCGGAAAGCTCGCGCAGGCGATCCTGTACGGCGCTCAGGTGCTGATGGTCAGGGGCAACTTCGACGACTGCCTCCGGCTGACCCGTGACCTGGCCGAGAAGTACCCCGTGGCCCTGGTGAACTCTGTGAACCCCATGCGTCTGGAGGGACAGAAGACCGCGTCCTTCGAGATCGTCGACTTCCTCGGGGACGCGCCCGACGTCCATGTCCTGCCGGTGGGCAACGCCGGCAACATCTCGGCCTACTGGCAGGGGTACACCGAGTACGCCGACGCCGGGCACAGCACGAAGAGGCCGGTCATGCTCGGCTGGCAGGCTGCTGGTGCTGCTCCACTGGTGCAGTGTGCGCCGGTGCCCAACCCGGAGACCGTGGCCTCGGCGATCCGGATCGGGAATCCCGCGTCCTGGAGCCTCGCGGTCGCCGCAGCTCAGCAGTCGGGGGGCCGCTTCCGGGCGGTCGGCGACGAGGAGATCCTCGACGCGCAGCGACGCCTCGCCAGCGCCGAAGGGGTGTTCGTCGAGCCTGCGTCGGCGGCCGGAGTCGCCGGTCTCCTGCGCGACCACGAGGCAGGTGTCTCGTTCACCGACAAGGTGGTCGCCGTCACCGTGACCGGGCACGGGCTGAAGGATGTCGATGCTGCCCTGTCCACCTTCACCGACCTCGTCGACACCGTCGTCGACGCCGATGTCGACGCCGCTGCCGACGCGGCCGGCCTACGCTGACGTGTCCACGCTCCTCGACGGCCCGGTCACGGTGTCTGTCCCGGCCTCGAGCGCCAATCTCGGGCCCGGGTTCGACTCGCTCGGCCTGGCACTCGACCTGCGCGACCTGGTGACCGCGCGAGTCACCGAGCACGGCGCTCGGATCGTCGTCACGGGTGCCGGCGAGAACGAGGTGCCGCTCGACGAGAACCACCTCGTCTACAAGGCGGCAGTGCACACCCTCGAAGCACTGGGATGTGACCTGCCTGGGCTCTCCCTGAACTGCGAGAACCGAATCCCCCACGGTCGCGGGCTCGGGTCCTCCTCGGCCGCCATCGTCGCCGGGATCTGTGCTGCGCGCGCTCTGTTGGCAGACGGTCGCCAGCGAATGGACGACGACCAGGTGTTCCAGCTCGCCGCGCGACTGGAGGGACACCCGGACAACGTCGCGCCCGCGATGTTTGGCGGGTGCACGATCGCCGTCCCCAAGGAGAGCGGCTTCCTGGTCGCGCGGACCGCTGTCGATCCTCGGGTCCGCGCAGTTGTCTTCGTTGCTCCCGACCCCGTCGCGACGACGCTGGCCCGCAGCCTGCTCCCGGAACGAGTCGCACACCGGGCGGCCGCGTCGAACGCGGGCCGCGCCGCACTGCTGGTCGCGGCCCTCGGTGGACACCCTGAGCTGCTGGTGTCTGCGACCGAGGACCAGCTGCACCAGGAGTTCCGCAGGCCGGCGATGCCGGACACGCTGCGACTGGTGCATGCGCTTCGCGCGGAGGGGGTGGCCGCCGTCGTCTCAGGCGCCGGACCCAGCGTGCTGGCCCTCCTGGAGGACAGGGGCTCCTCTCTCGACGAGTCCAACCGCGCCGACCTGTTGGCCCGCGCCCCCTCCGGCTGGGCCGTCATGGAGCTGCCGGTCAGCCACCTCGGTGCGGTGGTCTCGGCCGGGTCGGTCACCGGGGAGGGCCCGGACTAGAAGTCGGTGGCCCGCTGCACCCTTTCGCAGACCAGGCCCGACGGAGGTGCTAGGCTGACAGCGCACCAGGAAAGCGATCTGCCCTTCCTCCTCGGTGCACTTTCCTCCTCGAGTTCTCTGTTCCGGACGCCACCTCGGTCACCTGGCCGAGTGCCTCGAACGCGGACCAGGAGTTCACCAGAAACAAGGCCTCCGGCTGAGTCCGGACCAGGCCTGGACGTGGGAAGGACCTCACGTGAGCGAACAGACCCAGGTATCCCCGACGAAGCCCGGTTCCGGGGGTGGACTGAACAGCATGCTGTTGCCGGAGCTGAAGCAGATGGCCAGCGGCCTCGGCGTCAAAGGCATCGGCGGCATGCGCAAGAGCCAGCTGATCGACGCGATCAAGACCGCGCAGTCAGCCGGGCGGTCGGCACAGCCGGCCGGGGCGTCGGGTCAGGCGCGGAGCGGTGCCGCCGCGCCGGTCGAGAACCGCAGCTCCACCAACGGCAACGGCCAGCAGCCCGGTGACCGCGACCAGAGTCGCGGGGAGACCGCCGACCCGGACAACCGACCGGACAGCCGTCAGGACAGCCGTCAGGACAGCCGTCAGGACAACCGTCAGGACAACCGCCAGGACAGCCGCAGCCAGGGCCGCGGGAATCGGGACGACGACGACCAGAGCGGTAGCCGACGCAACCGTCGCCGCCGTAGTCGCGACCGCGACCGCGGCAGCAACCGCGATCGGGGACGCCGCGACGAGTCCGAGCCGCAGATCCACGATGACGACGTGCTGGTTCCGGCTGCCGGGATCCTCGACGTGCTCGACAACTACGCGTTCGTGCGCACCAGCGGGTACCTGCCCGGCGCCGACGACGTCTACGTGTCCTTGTCCATGGTCCGCAAGTTCGGGCTCCGGCGTGGCGACGCGATCACCGGAACCGTGCGCCAGCCGCGCGAAGGAGAACGTCGGGAGAAGTTCAACCCCCTGGTGCGCATCGACAGCATCAACGGGGCCGACGTCGAGGCGGCCAGGAACCGGATCGACTTCCCGAAGCTGACTCCGCTCTACCCCTCCGAGCGGCTGCGTCTGGAGACCGAGCCGACCAACCTGATCGGGCGCGTCATCGACATCGCCGCGCCGATCGGCAAGGGGCAGCGCGGTCTCATCGTGTCGCCGTCCAAGGCCGGCAAGACCATGATCATGCAGTCGATCGCCAACTCGATCACCACCAACAACCCCGAGTGCCACCTGATGGTGGTCCTCGTCGACGAGCGCCCGGAGGAGGTCACCGACTTCGAGCGGTCGGTGAAGGGCGAGGTCATCTCCTCGACCTTCGACCGCCCAGCCAGTGACCACACCATGGTTGCCGAGCTCGCGATCGAGCGGGCCAAGCGGCTCGTCGAGCTCGGGCACGACGTGGTCGTGCTGCTCGACGGCATCACCCGGCTGGGGCGGGCCTACAACCTGGCGGCTCCCGCCAGCGGCCGGATCCTGTCCGGGGGCGTCGACTCTGCCGCGCTCTACCCGCCCAAGCGGTTCTTCGGCGCTGCCCGCAACATCGAGGACGGCGGCTCGCTGACCATCCTCGCCACAGCGCTGATCGAGAGCGGCTCGAAGATGGACGAGGTCATCTTCGAGGAGTTCAAGGGCACCGGCAACATGGAGATCCGGCTGCGCAGGGACTTCGCGGACAAGCGGATCTTCCCCGCGATCGACGCGGTTCAGTCCGGGACCCGTCGCGAGGAGCTGCTGATGAGCAAGGAGGAGCTCTCGATCGTCTGGAAGCTGCGTCGGGTGCTGTCCGGTCTCGACGGGCAGCAGGCCCTGGAGCTGCTGCTCGAGCGCCTGAAGAAGTCATCGAGCAACATCGAGTTCTTGATGCAGGTGCAGAAGACGTCGCCGGCTGGGAACGGTCGCGAGAGCGACTGACCCCAGGCGGGATGGAATCGCGCTCTGGTGTGGTTGTGACACACTGAAGCGCTGGTTCCGGTTCACGCCCCAGGCATCTCTGGCGGCGACCCGGCGACCCAGACCGAGAGGACACCATGAAGAAGAACATCCATCCGGACTACGTGGAGACCCAGGTCACCTGCACCTGCGGCAACTCGTTCACCACGCGCAGCACCGCGAAGGGCGGGACCGTCCACGCGGACGTGTGCTCGCAGTGCCACCCGTTCTACACCGGCAAGCAGAAGATCCTGGACACCGGTGGCCGCGTTGCCCGCTTCGAGAAGCGCTACGCGCAGAAGGCAGACAGCAGCAAGTAGCTTGCTCGCACGCCGGTCTCCCGCTTCCCGCGGAGGCCGGCGTTCTGCTGCCGACGGCCTGAACGGGCCGGGTTGGCTGAGAAGGAGAAGGTGCCGCATGTTCGAAGCCGTCGACGGACTGGTTACCGAGCATGCCGAGCTCGAGCAGCGGCTGGCAGACCCCACGATCCACGCCGACCAGGGCCTCGCCAAGCGGCTGAACCAGCGCTACGCGGAGCTCACCTCGATCCTGCGGGCCTATCGCGAGTGGCAGCGGCTAGGTGACGACATCGAGGCGGCGTCCGAGCTGGCGGGCGAGGACTCGGCCTTCGCCGACGAGGCTGCGGTGCTCAGGCAACGGCGCGTCGACGCCGAGGAGCGGCTGCGACGCCTGCTCGTGCCCCGGGACGCCGCCGACGCCAAGGACGCGATCGTGGAGATCAAGTCCGGTGAGGGCGGCGAGGAGTCCGCGCTGTTCGCCGGTGACCTGCTGCGGATGTACTCCCGCTACGCCGAGCGACATGGTTGGAAGGTGGAGCAGCTCGATGCGACCGAGTCCGACCTCGGTGGCTACAAGTCGGTCACCGTCGCGGTCAAGGCGAAGGGGACCTCAGAACCTGGAGAGGCGCCGTACGCCCTGCTCAGGTTCGAAGGCGGGGTGCATCGGGTGCAGCGCGTCCCGGTGACCGAGAGCCAGGGCCGGGTGCACACCTCTGCTGCCGGAGTGCTGGTGATGCCCGAGGCCGAGCCCGTCGACGTGACGATCGAGGAGAAGGACCTCCGCATCGACGTCTTCCGCTCGTCGGGGCCGGGGGGGCAGAGCGTGAACACCACCGACTCGGCCGTGCGGGTCACCCACCTGCCGACCGGGATCACCGTCAGCTGCCAGAACGAGAAGAGCCAGCTGCAGAACCGGGACCAGGCGCTGCGCATCCTGCGTTCGCGGCTGCTGCAGGCGGCACAGGACGCCGCCGACGTCGAGGCGTCCGACGCCCGCAGGTCGCAGGTGCGCACCGTCGACCGGTCCGAGCGCATCCGCACCTACAACTTCCCCGAGAACCGGGTGTCGGACCATCGCACCGGTTACAAGTCGCACAACCTCGACAGCGTGCTCGACGGTGACCTCCAGGCCGTCATCGACTCGTGCCTGCAGGCCGATCTGGCGGCACGGCTGGAGAGCCTGGAGGCATGAGCCGCGAGCTGCTGCGCGCGGCTGCGCGAAGGCTCGCCGCCGCCGGCGTTCCCTCACCGGAGCACGATGCTGCGGAGCTGCTGGCCCACGTCCTGGGGGTCCCGCGCACGCAGATCCCGTACGTCGACCCGCTCACGCAGCGGCAGGAGAGTGAGTTCGAGTCGGCGGTGGCGCGTCGGACGTCGCGGGAACCGCTGCAGCACATCACCGGCAGCGCGCCGTTTCGCCACCTCGAGCTCGCGGTCGGCCCCGGGGTGTTCGTGCCGCGACCAGAGACCGAGGTGCTCGCCGGGTGGGCGATCGACCAGGCTCGAGCCGTGGCGACCGCCGGTCGACGTCCGGTGGTCGTGGACCTCTGCACCGGTTCCGGGGCGATCGCCGCGGCCCTGGCCGACGAGCTGGACGAGGCTGACATCCATGCCGTCGAGCTCGAGCCGCGTGCCTGCGAGTGGGCGGAGACCAACCTGGCCGGGACCGGGGTGGACCTGCGACGCGGCGACATGGCCGATGCGTTCGCAGACCTCTCCGGGAGCGTCGACGTCCTGGTCTGCAACCCGCCGTACATCCCGCTGGAAGCCTTCACCTCGGTGGAGCGCGAGGCGCGCGACTTCGACCCACCTGCCTCGCTGTGGGCCGGCGAGGACGGTCTGGACGCGATCCGTGTCGTCGAGCGCGTGGGCGCTCGGCTGCTCGCTCCCGGGGGGATGCTCGGTGTCGAGCACGCCGACGTCCAGGCCGACGGCGTGCGTGCGGTGTTCCTCGGGGTGGACCGGTGGTCGGCGGTGCGCGACCACGAGGATCTCGCAGGTCGATCCCGCTTCGTGACCGCGAGACTGGCACGATGACCCGGTGAGTGCTCTGGGGTCGTCGCGGTGACGACATCGTTCGACATGACGGACGACGCCCAACGCGAGTCGGGTCTCGCCGCGGCGGCGCTCGCGGTGCAGCGAGGCCAGCTGGTGGTGCTTCCCACCGACACCGTCTACGGCCTCGGAGCGGACGCGTTCGACCCGGCTTCGGTACGTCGCCTGCTCGCCGCCAAGGGCCGTGGTCGCGACATGCCGCCGCCGGTGCTGGTCTCCGCGCACAGCACTCTCGACGCGCTCGCCGTCGGTGTCCCCTCGTGGGCGCGCAGCCTCGTCCAGGAGCTCTGGCCCGGGCCGCTGACCCTCGTCTGCCGGCAGCAGCCGTCGCTGCAGTGGGACCTCGGCGACACCAGGGGAACGGTTGCGGTGCGGATGCCCGACCACGAGGTGGCGCTGGCTCTGCTCTCGCGCACCGGCCCGCTGGCGGTCAGCAGCGCGAACCGCACCGGGCTGGAGGCAGCCACCGACGCCGAACAGGCGCAGTCGATGCTGGGCGAGGCGGTGGAGGTCGTCCTGGACGGCGGCCGTAGCCCGGGCCCGGTGCCGTCGACGATCGTCGACGCGACGGGGTCCACCGGTCGGCTGCTGCGGCTCGGTGCGATCGAGCTCGAGCGGCTGAACGAGATCCTCACCCCGATCGGCGCCTCGATCGTGGACGAGGGGTAGCGGGTCACCCCGTGCGCGAGTACCTGACCGTCTTCCTGGTCGCGGCGGCCGTCACCTTCCTGCTCGGTGTGCTCGCCCGCGAGCTGGCCGTGCGCACCGGGGCGGTCGCGAAGGTCCGTGACCGGGACGTGCACGCGGTGCCGATCCCGTACTTCGGTGGGCTGGCCATGCTCGGCGGTCTGGTGGCGGCCTACCTGGTCGCGGGGCAGCTCCCGTTCCTGTCGCTGAGTGACGACATCAACCCGGCCATCCTCGGCGACGCCGGCGTGGTGCTCGCCGCCGGCGCGATGATCTGCGTCGTCGGTGTGCTCGACGATCTCTTCGAGCTGGACGCGCTGACCAAGCTGGGTGGCCAGGTGCTCTCCGCCGGCTTCCTGATCTACAACGAGGTGCAGTTCTACTTCATCGTCACCCCGGACGGCGGGCAGTTCACCCTGGTCGACGACCAGGCGGTGCTGATGACCGTGGTCGTGGTGGTGGCGACCGTGAACGCGGTGAACTTCATCGACGGGCTGGACGGGCTCGCCGCCGGCGTCGTCGGAATCGGCGCGGTGGCGTTCTTCTTGTTCTCCTACACCCTCGCCGCGGTGAACGACGAGACCAGAGCGATGCCCGCGGCCCTGCTGACCGCGGCCCTGGGCGGGGCGTGCGCCGGCTTCCTGCCGCACAACTTCTTCCCGGCCCGGCTGTTCATGGGCGACTCAGGGTCGATGTTGATCGGCCTGGTGCTCGCCGGCTCCGCACTCACCCTGACCGGTCAGTTCGCGCCCACCGACCTCGCCCAGGGCGCCGGCGGCACCGACGCCTCCCTGCTCTTCGCGTTCCTTCCGGTCTTCTTGCCGATCTCGATCCTCATCGTCCCGTTCGTGGACCTGGTCCTCGCGGTGGTACGACGCACGAGGGCCGGCCGGTCGCCGTTCGCACCGGACAAGCAGCATCTGCACCACCGGCTGCTCGAGATCGGCCACTCGCACCGTCGTGCCGTGCTGATCATGTGGCTCTGGGCCGGCTTGATCGCCTTCGGTGGTGTGCTTGCCGGGCTCTACTCCGGCGGGCTCACCACCGCGATCTTGGTGGTGTGGCTGGTTGCGACCACCGCTCTCACCTTCGCCGTGCCGCGTATGCAGCGTCACCGGGTCAGCTGACCGCTGCTCGATTTCGCACCCCACAGGACTTTGTGCTACTTTTCACAAGCGATCACAGACCGCCCGCAGGAACCACAGAACGGCCGCCATCATGACGACCGAAACGCCTTCACCTCGACCCGGAAGCGGGTCTGCACGAGGCGCCTTCCGGACGGGTCTGCTGAGCGTACCTCCCCTGGTCACGGCTGCGATCGGCCTGGCGCTGGTCCTCATCGCCGCACTGGTCACCGGTGAGGCGGGAGCAGCGGGCGCGTCCATCGGCTGGGTCCTTGCCACGTCAGCGCTGTTCGTCGGCACGGTGACCGTGCACGGCGTCACCCGCGCAGCGCCGGCCGCATCGCTGCTGGTCGCTCTGCTCACCTACGTCTTGACCGTGCTCGGCCTGGCGCTGGTCTTCGTGGCCCTGACCCGGTCCGGGGTGATCGGCGACACCGTCGACGCCGGGTGGCTCGGCGGCACGGTCATCGCGTGCACAGTGGTGTGGGTCACCGTCGCGGTGGCGCTCGCTCTTCGGCTCAGGCAGCCCATCTACGACCTTCCATCCGCGCCTAGCGGCGCCTCCGTCGCCGACGAGGAGGCGAATGTCAGATGAGCGTGCGCGGCTGCTATTGTCCGGGGCGCGATGACTTCGCAGGACCCCGGCTCTGCTCGCGGCGGACACCAACCTGCAGGCGACCCCTGGCTGGCATTCGCCTACCTCGTGTCGGGGGTGGGGTTCTACGGGTTTCTCGGGTGGCTCGCGGACCAGTGGCTCGGCACTTCGTTCTTGGTAGCTGTCGGGATCGTCCTCGGTGCTGGCCTGGGGATCTACCTCACCTGGGCGCGCCTGACCCGTCCAGCATCCACCAAGTCCGACCAGCAGGGCCAGAACTAGTGCAGGAGGAGCCGTGAGCCTGGTGCCGAACGCCGTCATGACGTTCGCTTCCCCCGCCAAGGGTGAAGGGTTCACCCCTCCCAGCCCTGAGGACTTCAACCTGCCGCCCGTCGGCCCGTCCTCGTCGTTCGAGCTGTTCGGGCAGACCTGGGCCCTCGGCGTGACGAAGCCGATCCTGCAGCTGCTGCTGGCCGCGGGTGTCGTCTTCGTATTCTTCTACGCCTCCTCCCGGCAGCGCGCCATGGTGCCGAGCAAGCTCCAGTACGTCGGCGAGGCCGGTTACGGCTTCGTTCGCAACAGCCTCGGCCGCGACGTCATCGGCAGCGAGCACTTCATGCGGTTCGTGCCGTACCTGTTCGCGCTCTTCTTCTTCATCTTGCTGAACAACCTGTTCTCGACGATCCCCTTCATCCAGTTCCCGACGTTCTCCCGGTCCGGGATGGTCTACGGGCTGGCGGCGCTGAGCTGGGTGATCTACAACGCGGTCGGGATCCAGAAGCACGGGTTCGGCGGCTATCTCAAGCTGCAGACCATGCCGCCGGGTGTTCCCAAGCCCATGCTGATCATCCTCATCCCCCTCGAGTTCTTGTCGAACATCTTGGTGCGTCCGTTCACGCTGGCGCTGCGACTCTTCGCCAACATGTTCGCCGGCCACCTGCTGCTGATCCTGTTCGCGCTGGGCGGTGAGTACCTCCTGCTCGAGGGCGACGCCTTGGTGAAGCCCGTCGGTGTGCTGACCTGGCTGCTCTTCATCGCCATCTCGTTCCTGGAGCTGCTGGTGCAGTTCCTGCAGGCCTTCATCTTCGTCATCCTCAGCGCCCTCTACATCTCCAGCGCCGTCGCCGACGAGCACTGATCCCGAACTGACAACAGCACAGCCCGCAGAACGACCGAAAGGAAACCGCCGTGGAAGGCACAGTCAACGGCTCGCTCAACATGATCGGCTACGGTCTGGCCGCCATCGGCCCCGGTGTCGGTATCGGCCTGATCTTCGCCGCGTACATCCAGGGAGTCGCCCGCCAGCCCGAGGCACAGGGGCGCCTGCAGACCATTGCGTTCATCGGCTTCGCACTCGCCGAGGCGCTGGCCATCATCGGTATCGGTCTCGCCTTCGCCCTCGGCTGACCTGACGACTGACGAGGACCGAGCCCATGAACATGATCGTCCTGGCGCAAGAAGGCGAGCACGCGGTGAACCCGCTGCTCCCTCACCTGGTCGAGATCATCTTGTCGCTGATCGTCTTCGGCCTGCTGTACTTCGCGGTCCGCAAGTGGGTGGTGCCCAACTTCGAGAAGACCTTCGCGGAGCGCACGAAGGCCATCGAAGGCGGGCTGAACGCAGCCGAGACGAAGCAGGCAGAGGCGGACAAGCGGCTCGAGGAGCTGAACCAACAGCTGAGCGAGGCCCGTCACGAGGCCGCCCGGATCCGTGAGGACGCCCGTGAGCAGGGTGCGGCGATCGTCGCCGAGATGCGAGACCAGGCGCAGGCCGAGTCGACGCGGATCGTCGAGCACGCGCACACCCAGATCGAGGCCGAGCGGCAGCAGGCGGTGACCTCGCTGAGAGCCGAGGTCGGGACTCTCGCCACCTCCTTGGCCGGACGGATCGTCGGAGAGTCGCTCGACGACGACGCCCGACAGAGCAGGGTGGTGGAGAGGTTCCTCGCGGACCTGGAGACCCAAGAGCAGCAGCCGGCTTCGGGGAACGGAGCCCCTCGTTGATGCACGGTGCCTCTGCGGAGTCCGCGGCCACGCTGAGCGACCAGCTCGCGGCGGCCGTGGACGCGGGTGCCGACGCGGCGAAGGTCGGCGACGACCTCTTCGCCGTGGCCGCTGTGCTGCGCAGCCAGGCCGGCCTGCGACGTGTGGTCACCGACGTGTCGCTGGACGCCGATGCGAAGTCGGGGCTCGTCACGCAGCTGCTGGGCGACCAGCTCGACGCTGCCTCCCTGGAGCTGGTCACCAAGGCGGCAACCTTGCGGTGGGCAGCCAGCCGGGACCTCGGGGACGCTCTGGAGCAGCTCGGGGTGGTGGCGGTGGTCAAGAGTGCCGACCAGGAGGACCAGGCCGACCGGCTCGAGGACGAGCTGTTCGGCTTCGGACGGCTCGTCGCGGACAACCCGCGCCTGCGGGACGCGCTGTCGGACCCGGCCCGTTCGGTGGACGACAAGCGGGTGCTGGTCCGGGGGCTGCTCGAGGGCAAGGCGAGCCGGTCCGCGATCCGCCTGGCAGAGCAGTCGGTCACCGGCAGCCATCGTACGGTCGCGGTCGCGGTCGAGGAGTACAAGAAGGTCGCTGCCGACGTGCACAGCCAGCGTGTCGCCACCGTGCGGGTGGCGCGCGAGCTCGCGGAGCAGGACCTGCGCCGGCTCGCCGGATCACTCGAGGCGAGGTATGGCCGGAAAGTGCACCTGAACGTCCTGGTCGACCCGGACGTGGTCGGCGGCATCCGCGTGGAGATCGGCGACGACGTCATCGACGGCACCGTGGCCAGCCGGCTCGACGACGCCCGACGAAAGCTGGCGGGATGAGATCACCCGCCGGAGCCCAACGACGAAACGAACCAAGAGAGCAGGAAGGCACACGATGACGGAACTCTCGATCCGACCGGAGGAGATCCGGGACGCGCTGCAGCGGTTCGTGTCCGACTACAAGCCGGAGACGGCCAGCCGCGAGGAGGTCGGCTCGGTCTCCGAGGCCGGTGACGGCATCGCCCGGGTGACCGGCCTGCCCTCGGCGATGGCCAACGAGCTGCTGGAGTTCGAGGACGGGACGCTCGGGCTCGCGCTGAACCTCGACACCCGAGAGATCGGTGTGGTCATCCTCGGTGACTTCGCCGGGATCGAGGAGGGCCAGAGCGTCCGCCGCACCGGCGAGATCCTCTCGGTGCCCGTCGGAGACTCCTACCTCGGTCGCGTGGTAGACCCACTGGGCCAGCCGATCGACGGCCTGGGCGACCTGGAGACCGAAGAGCGTCGTGCCCTGGAGGTCCAGGCTCCGTCGGTGATCGCCCGCAAGTCCGTGCACGAGCCGCTGGCCACCGGCATCAAGGCGATCGACGCGCTGACCCCGATCGGTCGCGGTCAGCGTCAGCTGATCATCGGCGACCGGCAGACCGGCAAGTCGACCATCGCAATCGACACCATCATCAACCAGAAGCAGTACTGGGAGACCGGCGACCCGCAGCAGCAGGTCCGCTGCATCTACGTGGCCATCGGCCAGAAGGGCTCGACGATCGCCGCGGTGCGGGGTGCCCTGGAGGAGGCCGGCGCCCTGGAGTACACCACGATCGTGGCCTCCCCGGCGTCGGACTCCGCGGGCTTCAAGTACCTCGCGCCGTACACCGGCTCGTCCATCGGGCAGCACTGGATGTACGACGGAAAGCACGTCCTGATCGTGTTCGACGACCTGACCAAGCAGGCCGAGGCCTACCGGGCCGTATCCCTGCTGCTGCGCCGCCCGCCGGGCCGTGAGGCCTACCCCGGTGACGTCTTCTACCTGCACAGCAGGCTGTTGGAGCGTTGCGCGAAGCTGTCCGACGACATGGGCTCCGGCTCGATGACCGGGCTGCCGATGGTGGAGACCAAGGCCAACGACGTGTCGGCCTACATCCCCACCAACGTCATCTCGATCACCGACGGTCAGATCTTCCTCCAGTCCGACCTGTTCAACGCCAACCAGCGCCCCGCGATCGACGTCGGCATCTCCGTGTCGCGCGTGGGCGGTGCCGCGATGACCAAGGCGATCAAGAAGGTGACCGGTTCACTGAAGGTGGACCTGGCCCAGTTCCGTGCGATGGAGGCGTTCGCGATGTTCGCCTCCGACCTCGACGCGGCCTCCCGGCAGCAGCTCGACCGGGGGCAGAGCCTGATGGCCCTGCTGCGCCAGCCCCAGTACAGCCCGTACCCGGTCGAGGACATGACGGTCTCGCTGTGGGCAGGCACCACCGGCAAGCTCGACGCGGTCCCGAACGACGACATCGCCCGGTTCGAGCGGGAGTTCCTCGACTTCCTTCGCCGCGAGCACAGCGGGATCCTCGACGGCATCCGGGAGTCCCGAGACTTCACCGACGACACCGCGAGCTCGCTCGAGGATGCTTACGCCTCCTTCCTGGACCAGTTCGAGACCGCGGAGGGCCAGTCGATCAAGGCCGGCAAGGAGGAGCACGAGGCGCTCGAGGACGAGGACGTGGAGCAGGAGCAGATCGTCAGGCAGAAGCGGGGCTGACCGATGGCCGTATCGCTGCGTGAGTACCGAGCCCGGATCAGGTCGGTCGAGTCGACCAAGAAGATCACCCGGGCCATGGAGCTCATCGCTGCCTCCAGGATCATCAAGGCGCAGCAATATGCGCAGGCGGCGGCGCCGTACGCCCGTGAGCTGACTCGGGCGGTGTCGGCGGTGGCGACGTACTCCAACGTCGACCACCCGCTGACCACGGAGCCGGAGAACCCGAAACGCGCCGCGATCCTGGTCGTCACCAGCGACCGCGGTCTCGCCGGTGCCTACTCGTCGGCCGTGATCAAGGAGGCAGAGCGGCTCGCGGAGAAGCTGCGCTCGGACGGCCGTGAGGTGGACACCTACCTCACCGGGCGCAAGGGCGTCGCGTACTTCAAGTTCCGCAACCGGCCCGTCGCGCAGGAGTGGACCGGGTTCTCCGACCAGCCGACCTACGACGTGGCCAGGGAGATCGGCGACACGTTGATCAACGCGTTCCTCGCCGGTGAGGACAACCCGGACGTCGAGCTCTCCGAGAACGCGCACGACGTCGATGAGGTGCACGTGGTCTACACGAGGTTCCGCTCGATGCTGGTCCAGGAGCCGACCGCCGTACGTCTGCTGCCGCTGGAGATCATCGAGGGTGCCGAGTCGCCGGAGGACGTCGACGTCCTCCCGCTGTACGAGTTCGAGCCTTCGGCGGCCGAGGTGCTCGACGGGCTGCTCCCGCGCTACGTGCAGAGCAGGATCTTCTTCGCGCTGCTGCAGGCGTCGGCTTCCGAGCTGGCGGCGAGGCAGAAGGCGATGAAGGCGGCCACGGACAATGCCGAAGAGCTCATCAAGAAGTACACCCGGATTGCCAACCAGGCCCGCCAGGCCGGGATCACCCAGGAGATCAGCGAAATCGTCGGCGGCGTGAACGCGCTTGCCGACGCGAACGCTGCCGGCGAATGACGAAGTGAGGCGAAGAGATGTCAACCACCATTGACGAGCAGCAGCAGGGCACCCAGGGTGCCGAGGGCGGCGGAGCCACTGGCCGCCTCGCCCGGGTCATCGGCCCGGTCGTGGACATCGAGTTCCCCACCGACTCGATGCCCGAGATCTACAACGCGCTCAAGGTCGAGCTCGAGCTCGCCGGGGAGAAGCGCACGCTCACCCTGGAGGTCGCCCAGCACATCGGCGACGGCATGGTGCGCGCCATCTCCATGCAGCCGACCGACGGGTTGGTGCGGGGCACACCGGTCCACGACTCCGGCGGCCCGATCTCGGTGCCCGTCGGCGATGTGACCAAGGGCCACGTGTTCAACGCGACCGGCGATGTGCTCAACCTCAAGGAGGGCGAGAGGTACGAGGTCGAGGAGCGGTGGGGCATCCACCGCAAGGCGCCGGCGTTCGACCAGCTCGAGTCGAAGACCGAGATGTTCCAGACCGGCATCAAGGTGATCGACCTGCTCACGCCATACGTCCAGGGCGGCAAGATCGGGCTGTTCGGCGGTGCCGGCGTGGGCAAGACGGTGCTGATCCAGGAGATGATCGCGCGGGTCGCCAAGGACCACGGCGGTGTCTCGGTGTTCGCAGGCGTCGGTGAGCGCACCCGTGAGGGCAACGACCTGATCGAGGAGATGACCGAGGCCGAGGTGATCGGCCAGACCGCGCTGGTCTTCGGCCAGATGGACGAGCCGCCGGGCACGCGGCTGCGGGTGGCGCTGTCCGCACTGACGATGGCGGAGTACTTCCGTGACGTGCAGAAGCAGGACGTGCTGCTCTTCATCGACAACATCTTCCGGTTCACCCAGGCCGGGTCCGAGGTGTCCACGCTGCTGGGGCGGATGCCGTCCGCGGTCGGGTACCAGCCGAACCTGGCCGACGAGATGGGCGTGCTGCAGGAGCGGATCACCTCGACCAGAGGCCACTCGATCACCTCCATGCAGGCGATCTACGTGCCGGCCGACGACTACACCGACCCGGCACCGGCGACCACGTTCGCCCACCTCGACGCCACCACCGAGCTGTCTCGTGAGATCGCCTCGCTGGGGATCTACCCGGCCGTGGACCCGTTGACCTCGACGTCGCGGATCCTCGACCCGCGCTACATCGGGGACGACCACTACAGCACGGCGGTGCGGATCAAGCAGATCCTGCAGCGCAACAAGGAGCTGCAGGACATCATCGCGATCCTGGGTGTCGACGAGCTGTCCGAGGAGGACAAGATCATCGTCCAGCGGGCGCGCCGCATCCAGCGGTTCCTGTCGCAGAACACCTACGTCGCCAAGCAGTTCACCGGCATCGAGGGCTCGACCGTCCCGATCGAGGACACCATCGAGGCGTTCACCAAGATCGCGGACGGCGACTACGACCACGTGGCAGAGCAGGCGTTCTTCATGTGCGGCGGTCTCGAGGACGTCGAGAAGAAGTGGTCCGAGATCCAGAAGAGCACCGGATCGTGAGCGACGACCTGCTTCAGGTCGAGCTGGTCGCCGCGGACCGGCTGGTGTGGTCCGGCGAGGCGAGGATGGTCATCGCCCGCACGACCGACGGAGACGTGGGCATCTTGCCGCATCACGCCCCGATGCTGTCCTTGATGGTCGACGGCGTGGTCGACGTTCAGACCGGGGACGGCGAGACCTGGGTCGCGGCGGTCGACGCCGGTTTCCTGTCGGTGGCGGCCAATCGGATCTCGATCCTGTCCGAGCATGCTGAGATGTCCCACGAGATCGACCTGGAGAAGGCGCGCGCAGAGCTGGAGCGGGCGAGATCCTCCGGCGGGAGCAACGACGAGGCGGAGGAGGCGGTACGCCGGGCGGAGGCGCGGATCCGTGCCGCCGAGCGGGCGTCCTGATCCTTGCGCCCCCTGGGAGGTGAGGGGTTAGATGCCGCCGCTGTGGCAGGCGCTGCTGGACGCGGCCGGTGTCCTGCTGGTCCTCGTCCTGCTCTGGAGTCTCGCGGTCATCGTGCGCCGGCGTTGGATCTCCCGCTCCGGCGGCACCTTCGAGTTCAGCATCCGGGTCCGGACCAGCAAGGCCGGCCGCGGCTGGGTCCTGGGAGTCGGTCGCTACTCCGGCGAGACGCTCGAGTGGTTCCGGGTCTTCTCGGTCGCCCCGCGGCCGAAGATCCGGCTGCAGCGCTCGGAGCTCGAGTACGTCGGACGCCGAGACCCGGTGGGCGCGGAGTCGAACTCGCTGTACTCCGGTCACATCGTGGTCTCCATCCGCACGCCCTCAGGTGAGCTCGAGGTCGCGATGAGCCCGGACGCCCTCACCGGGCTGCTCGCGTGGCTGGAGTCCGCGCCGCCCGGACAGGCCGGGCGTCGGGTCAGGTGATGCCGCATGCGTGACGTCGTCTCGGTGCTCTGCTTCGTCCTGGCCGCGGCCCTGGGAGCCGTGGCGCTCACCGCTGCTCTGCTGGCTCAGCAGGTCGCCGACCCGGAGCGTCCCGGCCGAGTGCTCGCGGCCGTCCTCGATGACCCCGCCGCGCGAGCGGTGGTCGCGGAGGAGGTCTCCGACCGCCTCCTGGCCGAGCAACCGGACCTGCCCAGCGGCCAGGTACGGTCGGTGACTCGTCAGGTGCTCGCGCAGCCGACGGTCCGTGACGTGCTGGGCTCGGTGGAGGCGGACGCGTCGGGGAACCTGGACTCCACTGCGCTCGCCGACGACATCGCCTCCAGGCTGCGCGAGCGCGGGCAGGGCCGGCTGGCCGACGAGGTACGCGAGCGGGCCGGGCTGCTTCCGCCGACCAGCATCAGCGACCTGGTCGAGGTCGTGGAGCGCGCCCGCATCGCGGCATGGACGGTCGCGGCCGTCGCCGGAATCGGTGCCGTGCTGCTCGCCTTCTTCGGCTTCGCCAGCGGATCGACCGGCCCTCGTCGGTGGGCGGGTCTGGGCCTCGCGGTGGTGGCCACGGGTGTGCTCACCCGGCTGGTCGTTTCTCGGGCGCCCACCCTGGTGGGCGAGGACAGCGACCGGGTCGTGGTGGTGGCAGCCAGCCTCGGTCGGGCAGCGACAGCCGATGCCTTCTTGCCGGTGGTCGCCTGCCTGGTCGTCGGCGCCGCACTCCTGCTCGCAGCCGTCGCCTCCGCCCGACGCCGCTGAGGCTGCCGTCTCAGCGCTCCCCGCCGGGCTTCCAGAGCACGTCGCCACGCTCCCGGTTGGCGTGCCTCGCCAGGATGAACAGCAGGTCGGAGAGCCGGTTCAGGTACCTGATCGCGAGCACGTTCATGGTCTCGCCGTGCTCCTCGTACGCCGCCCAGGCGGACCGCTCCGCGCGACGTGCCACCGTGCGCGCGACGTGCAGCAGCGCGGCGCCGGTGGTACCTCCGTTGAGGATGAAGGAGCGTAGGGCGGGAAGGTCCTCGTTGTACTGGTCGCACCAACCCTCGAGCCGGTCGACGTACTCCTGCTCGATCCGCAGTGGCGGGAACTCGGGGTCGGCCATCACCGGGGTGCAGAAGTCCGCGCCGACATCGAACAGGTCGTTCTGCACGGTGGTGAGCACCTGCACCACGTCGCCCTCGAGCTCTCCTTGCACCAGCGACAACCCGATCGCGGCGTTGGCCTCGTCGACGTCGGCGTAGGCACGCAGCCGCAGGTCGTTCTTCGACGTCGGCGACATGTCTCCCAGCCGCGTCTGCCCTTCGTCACCGGTGCGGGTGTAGATCCGGGTGAGGTTGACCATCTGGCAAGCCTAGGGCCGGCACCACGCCACGTCAGCGTGGCGCAGCGTGGACCGCGTCACGTCTCGCCCGGCCGCTCATCCCGGCCGAGGGTCAGGCGCTCGTCGAGGCGCTCGTTCAGGCCTCGGCCGAGCAGTGCGACCGTGGCCCGGTCCATCGCGCCGCCGCCGTACCTCGCGACCGGTCCCGGCCGGTGACCGAGATCCAAGCGCAGGCGCTGATGCAGGTCGCTGCCTCGCGCAGGTCGTTCGGTGAGCACCACCGCCCAGGTGCAGCGGAACGGCTCGCGCGAGGCGTGTCCCAGTTGCCCGACAGCTCTCACCGCGTCAGTCGCGAGCCATACCGTGTTCGGCCGTCTCACCGGCCGGAGGCGTCACTACCTCGCCGTCGACCACGTAGGCGACGGTGAACATCGCTGTGCCGGGTGGAACCTCGAGGGCGAAGAATGTGCCGCCCTCATGTGTGAAGGTCTCGGCGTTGAACGGCTCGGCCCCGCCAAGTGAAACCCGCACCTGGTCGACGTCGGGATGGAGGGCACCCACCCACAACATGCCGTCGCCGATCGTCTGGCCGCCATCGGAGTAGTAGGTGGACTCCGGAGGGTCGTCAGGCGACTTCGGCGCGCAGCCCCCGTCCGCAGTAGGCGTGCCGAAGAAGTAGCCGAAGGTGTTCCACTCCTGGCCGACGACATTGCTGTCCTCGGCGATCACGTCGATACCGGAGGGGAGCCCCGCACACCGCGGGATGTCCCGACCGTCGACGACCCAGTAGCGTTCGCCGTCAAGGCTGCCGCTGACGATCGGTTCCGCGGGCGGAAGCCGGTCCACGTATTCGGGGCCGAAGCCGACCACCGCGGCGGCGGCCAGGGGAATGGCAGCGAACGCCGTGTCGGCGCCCACGATGAGCCGTCGGCGCCGCCGCGGTCGACGCGGGGGCAGCGCTGTGCTGCCGGTCGGTTCCTCCTGGACGGTGTCGGCAACGGCGGTCAGCGTGCGGCGCAGGTGCTGGTCCAGCTCGTGGTCGAAGTCAGCTCGCGTGGTCATGAGAGGTCCTTTCGGAGTCGGCGAAGCGCGCGGCGCAGGTCGGAGCGCACGGTGTTCGCGGGGCGCTCGAGCAGGCGACCGATCTCCACAAGCGGCAGGTCTTCGTAGTAGTGGAGGACAACGACGGCACGCTGCGTGGCTGGCAGCCGCCGGACCAAGACCCAGGTCTCGTCGAGCTCGGGGATCGCCGTGACCGGCTCGGGCTCTGACCGCAACAGCCTTCGTCGCCGGAACTCCCGGCGCTGGCCGTCCTTGGCCAGGTTGACGACGCTGCTGCGCAGGTAAGCCGGCGGGTCGTCGATCTGATGCCAGCGAGGCTGCGCCGCGGCAAACGCGCTCTGCACCAGGTCCTCAGCCGTCTCCCGGGAGCCGGTCAGCAAGAAGGCGAGCCTGAGCAACGGCAGGCGTAGCTCACGGTAGGTCTCTTCGAGCACCGGCGTCTCCGAGCTGCTCCACTTCAGGTCGGTCACACCCCTTATGTCGTCCGACGGTCCTCGAGCGTTGCACTTCGGGTCGACATCTGTGCACCAATCTGTGCTCTCCGCCGTCGACCGGCATTGCATCCGAAACTGTCGGTGCTTGTCGCTATGATCGAACACGTGTTCGATGATCAGGTTCGCGGCCAGGTGCCGACGGCGGTGCTCGCCTCCTGGATGAAAGCGTTGGCCGATCTGGACCGCAACATCTCGGATGCCGAGCGGATCGACCAGCTGCGGCTGCTCGAAGACCTGAAGTCGGGCGCAGCGGCGGCGCAGGCGCGGATCGCCGCGGACTTCGACGCCTCCCGGCGCGCCGATCAGGCGGCCAGGGGCGTGCCCACCTCGCAGCAGGGGAAGGACGTCGGAGCGCAGGTCGCGCTTGCCCGACGCGAGTCCCCCCACCGGGCCAGTCGGCTGCTCGGGATGGCGAAGGCACTGGCGCACGAGATGCCGCACACCATGGCCGCGTTGAGCGGTGGCCGACTCAACGAGTGGCGAGCGACGCTGCTGGTCCGGGAGACTGCCTGCCTCCAGGTCGAGGACCGGCGCAGTGTGGACGCCGCGTTGTGCCGCGACCCAGCCACGCTGGACGGACTCGGGAACGCCAAGCTGGTGGCCGAGGTGAAGAAGCTGGCCTACCGGCTCGACGCCGAATCCGTGGTCCGCCGGGCTCGCCGGGCCGAGACCGAGTGGAGAGTCACCTGTCGGCCGGCGCCGGACACCATGGCCTACCTCACCGCCCTGCTGCCCGCGCGGCAGGCCATCTCCGTCTACGCCGCGCTCGCCGGTGTTGCCGACACCCACACCGGCACAGGCGACCGCCGCTCGCGCGGCCAGCTGATGGCAGACACCCTGGTGGAGCGGGCCACCGGCCGCGCTGCCGCTGATCAGGTCCCGATCGAGGTCGGGTTGGTGATGACTGATCGCACGCTGCTGGCGGGTGACGACGAGCCTGCGCTCCTTCACGGCTACGGGACGGTGCCCGCCGACCTTGGCCGGGACTGGGTCGACTCCACTGACCGAGCGGGCATCGCTGCTTGGCTACGCCGGCTCTACACCCATCCTGGCTCCGGCGCCCTGGTGGCGATGGACTCGCGGCGCCGACTCCTCCCGAGGAGTTTGCGTCGCTACGTCGACACCCGCGACCAGAGCTGCCGAACTCCCTGGTGCGACGCCCCGATCCGCCATCGCGACCACGTGATGGCGCACGAGGACGGCGGGCCGACGACGGCCGCCAACTCGCAGGGGCTCTGCGAGGCGTGCAACTACGCCAAGCAGGCACTGGGCTGGACGGCACGACCCCGGCCGGGACCGACCCACACCGTCGAAACCGTCACGCCTACCGGGCACAGATACGCCTCGACCGCACCGCGGCTACCCGGGACACCGGGCACTGCTTCGCAGGACTCGAGCGCCCTGGCACGACACTTCGCCGACATCATCCGCGCCGCCTGACGCGCGAGCCGGGCCGGCAGCCACCGCCGGTGGCGACGACTTCCCGGCCGCGGCGCGGTCTACCCAGCAAAGCACAGAGAGGATCAGCCATGTTCAAGCACACCAAGGCGTTCAGCGGCTTTTCGGTGGACGACATCCCAGCGGCCAAGCGGTTCTACGCGGAGACCCTGGGCCTCGACGTGTCGGAGGAGAACGGGATGCTCACGCTGCAGATCGCCGGTGACCGGGGCACGCTGGTCTACCCGAAGCCCGACCACACCCCGGCCGCCTTCACCATCCTCAACTTCGCGGTCGACGACATCGAGAGCGCGGTTGACGAGCTGACCGAGCGAGGCGTCGTGTTCGAGAGGTACCCGGGGGCGGAGGCCGAGACCGACGAGAGGGGCATCTTCCGCGGCGGGGGACCGCTGATCGCCTGGTTCAAGGACCCGGCCGGCAACGTCTTGTCGGTCATCGCCCTCTAGCCGACGCCGACGCACCGGACGAGTGCTCCGGCTACCTGCGGCTGGTGAGGAAGGCGCCCGCCAGGACCAGCGCCGTGCCGGCAACTGCTGCGGCGGCGACCGTCTCCGAGCGCAGCACCACACCGAGCACGATGGCGACCACCGGGATGAAATAGACGGTCACCGAGGCCCGGGACGCTCCCACCCGGCCGACGAGCGTGGTGAACGCTGCAAATGCCAGCCCGGTGCTCAGCGCGCCGAGACCTGCTACGGCGAACACGCTCGGCCACGACGCCGAAGAGCTACCGAGCCCAACGAGACCGAGCGGGGCCAGCACCACCGACGCGACCAGCTGCGCTCGCCAGATCACCGGGAGGGCACCACTGCGCCGTTGCAGGGGCTCGGCGAGGTTGAACGCGACCCCGTACAAGAAGGTCGCCGCGACGATGAGTGCGGCGCCGAGCGCGGTTGCGGTGGCACCTTGAGCGGCCGGCCAGTTGATCGCCAGCACTCCGCCGAAGCCGAGCATGAGACCGGCCAGCTGCAAGCCGGTCGGCAGGCTTCGCGTCCAGGCTGCGGCGATCGCCGCAGTGAACAGGGGAGCGGCGCCGTTGATCATCCCGGCAAGTGACGAGGCGACCGACTGCTGAGCAACTGCGAAGAGCAGGAAGGGCAGGTCCATCCAGACCAGTCCCAGGAGTGCGACGAGGGGCCAGTCGCGTCGCCGCAGAAGGGACCGCCGAGCGGCGGGAACGCATCCCAGCGTCACGGCACCCAGCACGATCCGCAGCCAGGCGATGACGGCGGGCGGGAGATCGACCAGGGCGACCTCGATCAGCAGGAACGAGGATCCCCACATCAACGCCACCGCAGCCAGCAGACCCCAGTCTCTCGGGGCGAAGGCTGCTGTTGCCCCTGCTCGTGTCACGGCGCCCGGTCTGCGAGCCGCGAGCCCGCGCAGAAAGCCACCGCACGACCCTAGCCGTGCTGACCTACCCGAGCTTCGGGTCCTCCCGGGTCACGTCGTCCACGTGAACGCGCATCGTCGAGACGGTCACCGGCACCCTCTCGCCGAGGACCTCGACGAGGCGTCTGCTGACGACCTGCCTGAGCTCGTCAGCGAGGTGGAGCAGGGGAAGGCCGTGCTGGGCGGCGATCACGATGGCGACGCCGGCGTACTCCGTCCCGCGGGTCTGAAAGCTGATCGCCTGGACGGCGGCCCCGGCAACCGCGTCCGTGGCGTCGAGCAGGTAGGCCCGAAGCACCGACTCGCTGACATGGAACGACTCGATCCCGGCGTCCCCGCGCACCGGTAGAGAGGGGCGAGTGGCGGACAGGACTCGGCTGAGGATGCTGTCCGAGATCTCGACCCAGCGGTCGTCGACGTGTTCGCGCAGCGACAGGCTGGCTACCTGCACGGCCGTCATCTCGGCGGTGCCGGGTTCGTTGCTGGTCACACCGTCGTCGTGACTCATCGCCATTGCGCCATTCTCATCCTGAGGGTAGCCCTCGCACGGTGCAGCTGTCCGCGGACCACGGAAGGTGTCGTCTGCAGGGCCTCGGCGATCTCCTCGTAGCTCAGGTCCTCGATCTCCCGAAGCAGCCAGGCGGCCCGCTGACGCCAGGGGAGCTCCTGCAGAGCACGGTCGAGCAGTTGACGCAGCTCCTCGGCGTCGGCCTGCTCCTGCGGCTCCGGGAAGGTCCGGTTGGCGTGGGTGTCGAACAATGCGTCGTCGACCGAGATCGGCCGGCGGCGGCGACGAGCGCTCAGGCACACGTTGGAGACGATCCGGAACAGCCAGGTGCGGAACGCCGCCTTGCCGTGGAACGAGTCCATCCGCAGCCACGCCTTGGTGAAGGCCTCCTGCACCGCGTCCTCGGCAGCTTGATGGTCACCGTCGAGCATCCTCACCGCGTAGCGGTGGACGGCTGCACCGTGACGGGCGAAGATGACCGAAAAAGCCGCCTTGTCACCCAGAGCCGCCCGCTGGGCGAGAACCTCGTCGGACCGCGGATCGAGCCGCGCGGCCTCGTCCGCGAGCCCCGGCGTCGAGGTGTGTGTCAACGCACTCTCCACTGCCCGGCCATCACGTCCCTTCCCGGCGAGGAGACTACCGGAGTTGCCCTCCGTGTGAAGTGGCGCACTTTGGGGAACCGAAGGGGTACGGCACCGTGACGAAACCGGCCACGGCGCGTCTAAGAGATGTTCCGCAACAAGACCCGAAGGAGTGTCATCCAGGTGACGGACACAGCCAGTGAGAAGTCAGTGACCACGACTGGGAGCTCGTCGAGCGCCGAGAGCGCGCTCGTCACCCAGCACGGCCGGACCACCATCACCGACTCGGTGGTGTCCAAGATCGCCGGGATCTCGACCCGCGACGTGTCCGGGGTCTACGCGCTCGGTGGGGGAGCAGCCCGAGCCGTGGGAGCCATCCGTGAGCGCATCCCCGGCAGCCGCACGAACCATGGCCAAGGCGTCGCCGTCGAAGTCGGCGAGCGGCAGGCGGCCATCGACGTCGAGATCGTCGCCGAGTACGGCGTGGCGATCGCCGACCTGGCCGAGGCAGTACGACGCAACGTCATCACGTCGCTGGAGAGGATGACCGGCCTGGAGGTGACCGAGGTGAACGTCACGGTCCAGGACGTGCATCTGGAGTCCGACGAGAGCTCCGACGACTCCGGCGAGACCCAAGACCCTCGCGTTCAGTGACCTTGGACCCGGGCGTCCCTCCGACTCCGGGCCAGGAAGCGGTCGCTGCCGTGCAGGCGCCCGCGGTCGAGCCCGCAGACCTGGTCGTCGCAGCGGTCACCGGAGTCGACGGGGTTGCCGCGATGCACCCGGGCGCCTTCGGTGAGGTCGCGACGTACCTTCCGGGTCGCCGGGTCGTGGGGGTGCAGATCCGTCGAGAGGTGACCAACATCGACATCGTCGTGCGGTGGGGAGCCCCGGTCCCGGCGACCGCTGAGCGCGTACGCGAGGTCGTGGAGCCGCTGGTGCACACGCCGGTGCACGTGACCGTCCAGGACGTGACCAGTCCCGGCGGCGGAGGCTGAGATGCGAGCCGGCCCGAGCGACCCCGTGGCGCACGCCGCCTGGCGCGGTGCCCGGCGGGAGGTCGCCCGAGAGCACCATCCCGACGTGGGGGGCGACCCGGCCACCTACGTGCGCCTGATGGGCGAGGTCGACGCCCGCTTCGGTCGCGGTCAGCCGACGGGCCTGCTGCTCGCCGACTCCGGGCTGCGCTCCGTCCGGGCCCGGAGGCTCCTGCGACGAGCCGGCCGCAGAGCCAAGCGGAGTGCCCGGGGTCTGCGCGGCCGGCTGCCCCGGCAGCTGCCGGGTTCACGGCGCTACCTGGACCTGTAATCGAGCTCGGGACCGCATCGGTCCACCTGACGAAGGAGAACCACGATGACCACATCAACCATCGGTCTGCTGGCCGGCCTGCTGCTAGGGATCGCCGCCGCCAGCGGTGGCCTCACCGGCTTCCTCGTAGCGTTGGTGCTCGGCGTGATCGGCTACCTGGCCGGTGGTCAGCTCGACGGCGAGGTCAACCTCGGCGCCCTGGTTGGTCGCCGGCGTGACTGAGTCCATGTCCGGCACCGACCCGGGACTTCGGGGCGAGCTCAAGATCGCTGACCGCGTTGTCGACAAGATCGCGAGCCAGGCGGCGCTCGGCGTCAGCGGCGTGGTCTCGAGCGGTACCGGGCTCGGCAAGGTCGTGGGCAGGGGTCTGCCCAAGGTCGAGGTGACCACGCGCGGACGCAAGACGCGGGTCGGTGTCGAGATCGCAGTCGTCTGGCCGAACAGCGCTGCCGAGGTGGCCAGGTCCGTGCGGTCCGCAGTCGAGGAGTCGGTGACCCGGTACGCCGGGCTGTCGGTCCTCGCCGTCGATGTCACGGTCGCCAAGCTGGGGCCGCCGAGCACCGAAGCGCGCAGGAGGGTCCAATGAGCACCTCGATGGGCAACCCGCCGAACCCCGAGATGGATCCCGAGACGAACCCCGAGATCAATCCCGAGACGAACCCCGAGATGGATCCCGAGACGGAGCTGGAGACGGACCTGGATACGAGCACCGAGACGTTCGATCCGAGTCCGGCCACGACGGGCAGCGACAGCCGCCCGCTCCCGGCAGCGAAGCGGCCCGTCTCGGCCGGACTGATCGCGGTTCTGGGAGTGGTGTGGTCCCTGCTGCTCCTGGCGCTGGCGGTGGTCTGCATCCGGGACGCCCTCGTGCTCTTCGGAGCGGTGAGTGGTAAGCCCTGGATCACTGCGGTCACCAGGAACCTGGACGGCACCACGGCGACCGGCTGGGTGCTGGCGATCGCGATCGGCTGCATCCTGCTCGGGCTACTGCTGCTCCTCGTCGGGCTCAAGCCCCGGCGACAGCACGGGATCGAGCTCCAGGCGGAGACCGGAGTCCTGGTCTCACGCTCCGCGGTTCGCCGTGTCGCGTCGTCGGCGGCGCGCGAGGTCGACGGCGTGGACACGGCGTCCGCCACCGCCTCCCGACGCCGGGTGAGCGTCGATGCGACTGTGCTGTCCAGCAGCGCGGCCGCCGACCTGGAAGGCAACATCAGCCGGGCCGTCGAGGCGAGGCTGTCGGCCTTGCGCACACCGCCGACTGTCCGGGTCCGGACCACCAGTATCGGAGGCGACCAGTGAGGCGCTCCATCGCGGCCACCGACCGCATCGTCACCCTGATCGTCGCAGTCGCGCTGCTTGTCCTCGGCGTGCTCGGAGTCATCTGGTGGCTGGAGCGCTGGCTGCCCCTGCAGGAACAGGTTCGCACCACGACAGCCACCGACCTGATGGCTTCGTGGTGGTGGCCCTACGCGTTAGCCGTTCTCGGCGTCGTGCTCGCCCTGCTCGCGCTGAGATGGCTGCTGGCTCACTTCGCCACATCGGGCATTCGTCAGGTGAGCCTGCCCGGCTCCGGCAAAGCGGGACGACTCAGCGTGGACGTGAAGTCAGCGGCCAGCGCGGCCGCCGACGCACTGGCGGACACACCCGGCATCCGCAGTGCCCGCGGCACGGCGGTGCGACAGCGTGGTGAGCTGGTCGCCGACATCCGCACCGAGCTCGAGGCCGACGCCGACCTGTCGGAGGTCGCCGCTGCGGCTGACCGGGTCTCCTCCGATCTCGCTCACGTGCTGGAGCGTCCTGACATCCACTGCCGGGTCCGGGTCAGTGTGTCCAAGCAGCAGGGCGGTCGGCGACTCAGCTGACCACATCTCGTGCCCCTGACAGCGAGGTGTGACGTACCTGGCACGTGACGCTGTTCATAACGTGCACACCGCCTGGGCGCGCTCGCCGTACTCTCGACTCCTATGACCGAGACGTCGGGCGAGCTCGCGGCAGCCCCTTCGAGCGAACCGGTCAAGGACCAGCCCTGGGTGATGCGGACCTACGCGGGGCACAGCTCCGCGGCAGGGTCCAACCAGCTCTACCGGCGGAACCTGTCGAAGGGCCAGACCGGACTCTCCGTCGCCTTCGACCTGCCGACCCAGACCGGTTACGACCCCGACTCGGCGCTGGCGCGAGGCGAGGTCGGCAAGGTGGGCGTCCCCGTGGCGCACCTGGGCGACGTCCGGAGCCTGTTCGACGGCATCCCGCTGACCGGGATGAACACCTCGATGACGATCAACGCGACGGCGATGTGGCTGCTCGCGCTTTACCAGGTGGTAGCCGAGGAGCAGGCGGGCGCGAGCGGGGATGGCGACTTCGACGAGGTGCACGCCCGGCTGACCGGCACGACGCAGAACGACATCATCAAGGAGTACCTGTCCCGCGGTACCTACGTCTTCCCCCCGGAGCACTCGCTGCGGCTGACCAGCGACCTGATCGCCTACACGGTCAACAAGATCCCGAAGTGGAACCCGATCAACATCTGCAGCTATCACCTCCAGGAGGCTGGTGCCACACCGACTCAGGAGCTCGCCTACGCGCTGTGCACGGCGATCGCGGTGCTCGACGCGGTGCGTGACTCGGGCCAGGTGGAGCCCGAGGACTTCGGTAAGGTGGTCGGCAGGACCTCGTTCTTCGTCAACGCCGGTGTTCGGTTCATCGAGGAGACCTGCAAGGTTCGCGCTTTCGTGCAGCTGTGGGACGAGCTCACCCGGGACCGTTACGGCGTCCAGGACGAGATGATGCGACGGTTCCGGTTCGGCGTTCAGGTCAACTCGCTCGGCCTGACCGAGGCGCAGCCGGAGAACAACGTGCAGCGGATCGTGCTGGAGATGCTCGGCGTCACGCTCTCCAAGGGTGCTCGCGCCCGCGCCGTGCAGCTGCCCGCCTGGAACGAGGCGCTGGGACTGCCTCGCCCCTGGGACCAGCAGTGGTCGCTGCGGCTGCAGCAGGTGCTCGCGTTCGAGTCGGACCTGCTGGAGTACGACGACATCTTCGACGGCTCCACGGTGATCGAGGCAAAGGTCCACGAGCTCGTCGAGAGCGCGCGTGCCGAGATGGACCGGGTGCAGGCGATGGGCGGTGCCGTCGCGGCTGTCGAGAACGGCTACATGAAACAGCAGCTGGTCGCCGCGCACTCCGCTCGCCGGGCGCGGATCGAGGCAGGGCAGGACAAGGTGGTCGGCGTGAACTGTTACCGGTCGACCGAGCCGTCTCCGTTGACCGCCGACCTCGACAGAGTGATCCAGGCCCCCGATGCCGACTCCGAACGCCGCGCTGTCGAGGCACTCCAACGCTGGCGAAGGGACCGGGACCAGGAGCGCGTGAAGGACGCGCTCGAGCGGCTGGCCGACGACGCGAAGTCACCGGCGAACCTGATGACGGCCACTCTGGCAGCGGCTCGGGCGGGGGCGACCACCGGCGAGTGGGCCGGGACGCTGCGCGAGGTGTTCGGTGAGTTCCGGGCCCCCACCGGCGTCTCTGGAGCGGTCGGTGTCGCCACGACGGTCGGGGCCGACGTCGAGCAGGCCGGTTCGCAGCTGGCGCAGGTCCGCGGCGACGTGCGCCGGACCGGCGCGGAGCTGGGCGGGCGGCTGCGCCTGCTGGTGGGCAAGCCGGGCCTCGACGGTCACTCGAACGGTGCCGAGCAGGTTGCCGTCCGCGCCCGGGACGCGGGGTTCGAGGTGGTCTACCAGGGCATTCGGCTCACGCCGGAGGAGATCGTCGCGGCCGCCGTGTCCGAGGACGTGCACTGCGTCGGCATCTCGATCCTGTCCGGATCGCACATGGAGCTGGTGCCCGCCGTGCTCGACGGGCTGCGCGAGCAGGGCATGCCCGACGTGCCCGTGGTCGTCGGCGGCATCATCCCGTCCGGCGACGCTGCGCGGCTGCGCGCCCTCGGTGTGGCTGCCGTCTTCACTCCCAAGGACTTCGGCCTCACCGAGATCATCGCCGGCATCGTCGAGGTGATCCGGCTCACACACGCGCTCTCCTGAGTAGCCCCTCGCCAGGTTGCCGAAGCAATTTTCTCAACTGCGTGCGTGACGATCGGGCAGTTGGGTACGTCTAACTTCCGTACCCACCGCAGCTCCCCGCTCGGACTCCAGCAACCGGGTCCCACGTTTGCGGGGAATGGAGAACGACCTGCGGCGGAAGGTGCGCCAGTTGGCCGGTCGCTCCGGCCGCGCACCGGCGGAGCCAAGCAGCATGGCCGTAGCGGCTGAGGGCCGTTCACAACACGACCGTCGGCGTGGGCATCGGGTCCGCGCCAGAACAGGAGGCAGTAATGGTAAGCACCGAAGAACTGCAGAGCGTGCTCAGCGGCGGGGGGAGCGTTGTCGACGAGAGCAACGACAAGGTCGGCAAGGTCGGTCAGGGGTTCCTCGACGACCAGACCAACCAGCCGGAGTGGGTCACGGTCCGCACCGGAATGTTCGGAGGGGCAGAGAGCTTCGTGCCGATCGCGAACGCGACGGTGCGTGGCAGCGACGTGCACGTCCCGTTCAGCAAGGACCAGATCAAGGACGCGCCCCGGGTCGAGGGCGAGGACGGCCACCTGAGCCAGGACGAAGAGGCCCAGCTCTACCGGTACTACGGGATGGACTACTCCGAGGCACCCTCGGACTCCGGTCTGCCCGCCGGGACCGAGGACACCAGCCAGACGACGTCGGGCACCGTCGGCCGGGACACCTCCGGCCCGACCACCGACGACGCGATGACCCGCTCCGAGGAGCGGCTCAACGTGGGCACCGAGAAGGTGCAGACCGGCAAGGCTCGGCTGCGCAAGTACGTGGTGACCGAGAACGTCACGAAGACCGTCCCGGTCACTCGCGAAGAGGTTCGTGTGGAGCGCGAGCCGATCACGGACGCGAACCGCGACTCGGCCATGTCCGGCGGTGACATCACCGACGAGGAGCACGAGGTGACCCTCTCGGAGGAGCGTGCGGTGGTCGACAAGGACACCGTGCCGGTCGAGCGGGTGCGGATGGACAAGGACACCGTCACCGAGAACCAGCAGGTCAGCGAAGAGGTCCGCAAGGAGCAGATCGACACCGAGGGCGTCGACCCCGGTCGCTCCTGAACGACCACGCAATCAGGTACCAACCAGGTACCAACCAGGCACAAACCGTGGCCATCTCGGACCTTTCAGGTCTGCGAACAGACTCAGGAGCAGCCATGAGCAGCAGCATCGGCACATCAGGCGGTCAGGACGACCGGACAAGGCAGGATCAGGCAACCGAGCGGGCCCGCGAGCCAGTCGGTGACAGCGCGACCCAGGACAGCCACGAGCATGCGCTCGAGCGGGAGCAGGAGGAGCACGGCGGTGTCAAGGTCGGCTCGGCCTTCTTCGGGTTCCTGACAGCAACCGGGGTCGGCGTGCTGCTGACCGCGCTGATCGCGGCCGCGGGCACCGCGGTGGGACTGGCGACCGGTACCGGGACCGGGCAGGCAAGCTCGCAAGCCACCCAGTCCGCCGAGACAGTCGGGATCGTCGGCGGCATCATCTTGCTGGTGGTCTTGTTCGTCTCCTACTTCTGCGGGGGCTACGTCGCCGGCCGGATGGCCCGGTTCGATGGCGCGAAGCAGGGCATCGCGGTGTGGGTGTGGGCGTTGGTGATCGCGATCGCGGTCGCGGTCCTCGCCGCGGTCGCCGGGTCCGAGTACAACATCTTGTCCCAGCTGAACAGCTTCCCGCGGATTCCGGTCAGCGAGGGTGACCTGACCACCGGGGGGATCATCGCCGCCGTGGCAGCCGTGGTGGCCAGCCTGGGAGGCGCTGTTCTCGGCGGACTCGCCGGAATGCGCTTCCACCGGAAGGTCGACCGCACGGGTCTGGGACGCTGAGCCGGGGCGGCACCGTGGAGATCCGCGGCCACTGAGCCCAGCCGGTGCGGCAGACTCGGGTCATGGCCAAGGTGCTGGTGATCGGGGCCGGAGTCGTCGGGCTCTCCTGCGCCGTGCGGATGCTCGAGGCAGGTCACCGTGTCGACGTCGTCGCACGGGACCTGCCGCTCGAGACGACCTCCGCGGCGGCGGCGGCCATCTGGTATCCCTACCGCGCCTTCCCCTTCGAGCGCGTCGCCTCGTGGTCGGCAACCGCGTACGCGGAGTTCGCCAGACTGGCTGACCTCCCAAGAACCGGGGTGTCGATGGTCGAGGGGACCGAGCTGCATCACCAGCCGAAGCCGGACCCGTGGTGGCGCGAGGCCGTGCCCGATCTCAACCGGGTGGCCTCGATGCCGGCGCCGTACGTCGACGGCTGGAGCTTCACGACACCGCTGGTCGAGATGCCGACCTACCTGCTCTGGCTGGCCGGTCGCGTGCACGAGCTGGGCGGCACCGTCACCCGGGTGGCCCTGCGCGCGATGCCCAACCACGCGGACGTCGTGGTGAACGCCTCAGGGATGGGTTCTCGGTTGATCGCCCAGGACTCGGCGGTGCTGCCGGTGCGAGGACAGGTGGTCTACGTCGAGCAGGTCGGGCTGGGTCGTTGGTGGCTCGACGAGGACGGGCCGGTGTACGTCGTGCCGCGGTCGAACGACATCGTCGTAGGTGGGTCCGACGACGAGGGAGAGTGGGACCGGACGCCGGATCCGGAGCTCGCTGCCCAGATCCTGAGCCGGGCGGCGAAGCTGGTGCCCGAGCTCGCGCGGGCGAGGGTGCTGGGGCACCGGGTGGGACTGCGTCCGGGCCGGCCGGCGGTCCGGCTCGAGGAGGTCGCAGCCGACCCCGCCACCGGAGGAGAGACCAGAGTGGTGCACTGCTACGGGCACGGTGGGGCCGGGGTGACCCTGTCCTGGGGGTGCGCCGACGAGGTGGCCGGACTGGTGGCCGGCTAGGGTCCGTCGACGAAACGCTGCTGGTCGAGGCAGACCGCGCAGGTGCCGAGCAGGGCGGCGTGCTCCACGGCGAGCTGGAACCCGATCGCGTCTCGAAGCTTGCGAGCCAACGGGTCCAACAGCTCCGCGTTCACGTCGAGGACCCGGCCGCAGGTCGTGCACTGGAGGTGACCGTGCTCGAGGTGGGGGGCCGCGCGGTCCGGGGAGTCGGCCAGGTGGTAGACGGTCGCCGCACCGCCGACATGGGTATGTGCCACGATGCCGAGGTCCCCGAGCGTGGCCAGGGCGCGGTAGACGGTTGCGCGGTGGAGCCCCGGTGCCGACTCCGCAGCCCGGTTGGCGATGTCATCGGCGTTCAGGTGCTCCTCCTTCGCCGCGTCGAGCACCTCGAGGACCGCACGGCGAGGCTGGGTCACTCGCGACCCGCGGGAGCGCAGCAGCCGCACCGCCGCGGCCGCGCGGCCGCGCTCGGGCACTGGCTGCGATGCTGGCTCGGCTCGCTCCATGGGGACATTGTGCCCCGAGCGGACCGGCCCGTCGCTGACGTCTGCCCGGAGGCTCGCGACGACCGGCATGACGCGCGGGTGCGCGGGTACCCGACGGCCGGTAGCCGGACCAGATTCCACCCAAGGAGGGTCGAGCGTCATGCCGAAGACCAACAAGAGCGGCGAACCGAAGCAGGACGAGCTGCCGAGCACGCTGCGAAAGTCCGACGACAAGGCGCAGCGGACGTTCGCGAAGACCCACGACTCCGCCGAGGAGCAGTACGGCGACGCGGAGCGGGCTCACCGCGCGGCGTACTCCTCGCTCAAGCACTCCTACGAGAAGATCGGGGACCACTGGGAGGCGAAGGACAAGAAGGGACCTTCCGACGCGCAGGCCGAGGGGGGTCTGGACACCGACCGTGAGACCGCCGGTGGGGTGGATGCGAACGCGTCGAAGGAGCACCTCTACGAGGTGGCGCAGCGGCTCGACATCGACGGACGGTCCACGATGAGCAAGGACGAGCTGGTGAGCGCCATCGAGAAGGCCAACGCATCGGCGACCCGCAAGAGCCGCTGACCGCGAACATCACGCTGCGGCAGGTCTCGCCCGGCTGGACCCGTCCGGGGTGGGTCAGAACAACCGCGTCGTGGGGTCGTCCATGCCGCGCAGCGCGTTGTAGTCGACCACAGCACATGCGATCCCGCGGTCGGTGGCCAGCACCCTCGCCTGTGGCCGGATCTCCTGAGCAGCGAAGATCCCCCGCACCGGGCGCAGGCCGGGGTCGCGGTTGAGCAGCTCGAGGTACCTGGTCAGCTGCTCGACACCGTCGATCTCGCCGCGGCGCTTGATCTCGACAGCCACCGACCTCCCTGATGTGTCGCGACACATCAGGTCCACCGGTCCGATCGCCGTCGGGTACTCCCGGCGCACCAGGGTGAGCCCCTCGCTCAAGGTGGCGGGGTGCTCGGCGAGCAGCTCCTGGAGGTGCCGCTCGACGCCGTCCTTCTGCAGTCCTGGGTCCACGCCGAGGTCGAAGGTCGCGTCGCTGAGCACCTCGCCGAGCACGATCTTCAAGGTGTCCTCGGCTGCACCCAGCTTGCCGGTCACGACCCACTCGAGCACACCGTCCTCGTTCGTCCGCTCGACGACCTTGCACGGCGGCGACATCCAGTTCAGGGGCTTGTAGGAGCCACCGTCGGAGTGCACCAGCACCGAGCCGTCGTTCTTGACCAGGATCAGCCGGGTGGCCATCGGGAGGTGGGCGGTGAGCCTGCCCGCGTAGTCGACCTGGCAGTTGGCGATCACGACACGCACGAGCGTGGACGATACCCCGAGCGGGTGGCCTACCTCACGGCAGCAGGTGCTCGCGGCGTGGCACGATTGCGGCCATGACGAGCACCGGGGAAGACACCGAACGTGAGTTCCACAGCATCGGCGTGGTCGGCCTCGGCACGATGGGTGCCGGCATCGCCGAGGTGTTCGCCCGCAACGGTTATCCGGTGGTGGGGGTCGAGGCGAACGACGAGTCCGTCGAGCGAGGCAGGCAGCACCTGAAGCACTCCACCGACCGGGCTGTCAAGCGCGGGAAGCTCGACGAGGATGCCCAGCGGGAGCTGCTGGACAGGGTCACCTTCACCACGAACCTGTCCGACGTCAAGGACGCGGATCTCGTCATCGAGGCGGTCGTGGAGCATCTCGAGCTGAAGCAGGACCTTTTCCGTCAGCTCGATGAGGTGGTACGGCCGGAGGCGGTCCTGGCCACGAACACGTCCTCGCTGTCGGTCACCGAGATCTCGGCGGCCACCACCCGGCCAGGACGGGTGATCGGGCTGCACTTCTTCAACCCGGCGCCGGTGCAGAACCTCGTCGAGATCGTGCAGACCGTGGTCACCGACCCCGAGGTTCTCCACGACGTGGCACGGCTGGCTCGTTCGCTGGCCAAGATCCCGGTGGTGTGCGGGGATCGTGCCGGGTTCATCGCGAACTCCTTGCTGTTCGGCTACCTGAACCATGCGGCCGCGATGTATGACGCCAAGTACGCCACTCGCGAGGACATCGATGCCGCCATGCGGCTCGGTTGCGGCTACCCGATGGGTCCGCTGGCGCTGTTGGACCTGATCGGTCTCGACACGGCCTACGAGATCCTGGAGACGATGTACCGCCAGGGGCGCGATCGTCTGCACGCACCGACGCCGATCCTCAAGCAGATGGTCACCGCGGGCATGCTCGGCCGCAAGACCGGCCGTGGGTTCTACACCTATGAGGGACCGGACAGCCCGGTCGTGGTCGCCGACCCGCTCACTGCGTCCGAGGACGGCCAGCCCCGGCTCCAGCAGCGCATCGCGAAGATCGGAGTCGTCGGGACGGGCACGATGGCGACCGGAGTGGTCGAGGTCTTCGCCAAGGCAGGCTACGACGTCGTCCTCGTCGGTCGCAGCACCGACAAGGTGGACAGGCTCATCGGCGATGTCGAGCGATCGCTGGACAAGGCGATCGAACGAGGCAGGCTGGAGCAAGGGGTCCGCGAAGAGGTTCTCAGCCGGCTCACCGGGAGCACTGTGCTGAACGACCTCGCCCAGGTCGATCTCGTGGTGGAGGCGGTCACCGAGGACCTGACGACCAAGACGGTGCTGTTCGAGAACCTGGACGGGATCTGCAAGCCCGAGGCGATCCTCGCCTCCACCACCTCGTCCTTGCCGGTGATCGCCCTGGCGAGGGTGACCTCTCGTCCCGAGCGTGTGATCGGCATGCACTTCTTCAATCCCGCGCCGGTGATGAGGCTGGTGGAGGTGGTCTCCACGGTCTCCACTGCCGACCACGTCGCCGAGACAGCACGCGCCCTGTGCGGTGCCGTCGAAAAGGTGGCCGTCTCCTGCGGCGACCGGGCGGGATTCATCGTGAACGCCTTGCTGTTCCCGTACCTCAACGACGCGGTGAAGATGCTGCAGGCGCACTACGCGACCGCCGACGACATCGACACCGCGATGAAGTACGGCTGCGCCCTGCCGATGGGCCCGTTCGAGGTGCTCGACGTGGTGGGCAACGACGTCTCGCTTGCGATCCAGCGCGAGCTGTACCTCGAGTACCGTGAGCCCGGCTTCGCTCCTGCGCCGCTGCTGGAGCACCTGGTCACCGCCGGCTACCTGGGTCGGAAGACCGGGCGCGGGTTCCGCGACTACAGCGCCGCCTGAGCCGCACGTGGGGAGGGCGAGATACTGGTGAGCATGGCTGCCGTCCGCGGGAACTCCGTGCTGCCCGCCCGGCGTGAGGCACTCACGCTGCACACCGCGGACGGACTCCGCCTGGTCGGCGAGCTGGCCCAACCGGCCGAGCGCGACCCGGTGGCGACGATCATCTGTCTCCACCCGCTGCCGACCCATGGCGGGATGATGGACAGTCACCTGTTCCGCAAGGCAGCGTTCCGGCTGCCGGCACTTGCCGGGATCGCCGTCCTCCGGTTCAACACGCGTGGCACGTCGAGCATGCAGGGCACCAGCGAGGGCGAGTTCGACCACACCAGGGGCGAGGCGCACGACGTTGCCGCCGCCATCGAGTACGCCGAGTTCCACGACCTGCCTCGTGTGTGGCTGATCGGCTGGTCGTTCGGGACCGACCTGACGTTGATGCACGGTCACGACCCGGCCATCGAGGGCGCTGTGCTGCTGTCCCCTCCCATGCGCTTCTCCGAGGACCAGCACCTGCGGGCATGGGCGGAGTCCGGCAAACCACTGACCGCTCTCGTGCCCGAGCTCGACGACTACCTGCGGCCCGCGGAGGCCGAGCAGCGCTTCGGGGTCGTGCCACAGGCGGAGGTGGTCGGTGTGCAGGGCGCCAAGCACCTCTGGGTCGGCGACGCCGAGCGAGTGCTCGACGAGATCGTGCGCAGAGTGGCCCCGGAGGTCGCCGTACCGCTGCCACGGACCTGGGAGGGCGAGATGGAGACCGCGGACACCAGTGGGTACCGCTAGCTAGCGAGCGTCCTGACGACGAAGGACGACCTCACGCAGGAGCAGATGCAGGGCCGCGGCCGTCGGGATCGCCAGCAGCGCTCCCACCACGCCGAGCAGAGCGGCACCAACCAGGGCCGCGATCACGATCACCGAGCCGGGGATGTCGACCGAGCGCGACATCACTCGGGGGTAGATGACGTAGTTCTCCAGCTGCTGGTAGAGGATGTAGAAGACCACGCAGGCGATGCCGATCCTGGGGTCGGTCGCGAACCCGATCGCGGTCACCACGACCGCGGCGAGGGTGGCCCCGATCATCGGGATCACGTCGAGGACGGCCACCACGAACGCCAGGGCAACCGCGTACTCGCCGAGCCCGACGACGAACAAGAAGATCAGGGACGTGACCCCCGCGGTGAGCGCGACCACGAAGGCACCGGACACGTACCTCCCGACGTCGCTGAGGATCTGGTCGCCGAGGTAGGTCACGCGCTCTCGGCGCGACGCCGGGGCCAGCCGGTACGCCGTGCGCTTGATGCTGGGCAGCGAGGCCAGGAAGTACAGCATCAACACGATGATGATGAACGTGTTCGCGAGCGCGGACACCACCGCCAGGCCGAGCCCGACCACTCCACCGAAGACCTGCTCCGCGAAGCTGCCCTGAGCGACGTACTCCTCGGCACGGTCGATCAGCCCGTACTCGCGGTCGAGCTCCTCGATCGTGTCGTTGTTGCGGACCTGGGTGAACCACTCCGGGGCGCGTTCGACCAGTGCGGTGACCTGGTCGCTGATCACCGGGACGATGGCCAGCGCGAACAGCATCACGGTCAGGAGGACCACGACCGCCACGGTGAGAACGCTCAGAGAACGACGCACCCCCCGGCGCAGCAGCATCTCCACGACGGGGTTGAGGCCGATGGCCAAGAACGCGGCGACCACGATGAGCACGAGGATGGAGCCGATCGAGGCCAGCTGCTGACCCAGCCAGATCGCGACCAGGGCTCCCACGGCGCCGAAGAAGCCGATGAAGAAGGGGGAGTGCTCCCTCAGCGGCCGTCCAGGCTTGCCGAAGGTGTCCGGGCCGCTCTCGTCGGGGTGCTTGTCACGCAGGAAGTCCGCTGAGCTGGCCTCCAGCCGGCGGCGCTCGGCCTCAGCATCCTCGGCCGGCTCTGCTGCAGCCTCGGAGTCTGCGCCCGTCATTGTCCGGGGGCCGGCTCCGGCTCCTCGCCGAAGCCAGCCACCACGTCGCGCAGGGCACCGAGCTGGGCCACGATCGCGTCGCGCCGCTTCTGCATCCGGTCGACCTCTGCGCGGATGGCGGAGAGCTCGCGTTCGGCGTCCTGGTGTCCCGAGGCGACCAGACTGTCGGCCTGGGTCTGGGCGGAGGACACGATCTGCTCCGCCTCGCGCCGGGCACGGCTCAGCAGTCGCTCCGCCTCCTCGGTCGCCTGCTGACGCTGCGCGGTCGCCTGTGACATCGCCTCGCGGGCGCGTTCCTCCGCGGCGCGAGAGCGTTCCTCGGCCTCGGCGACGATCCGCGCGGTCTCCGCGGTGGCGTTGCTGTGGTGGTCGGCCGCCTCGCGGGTCAGCCGCTCCTTCTCGACGGCGAGGGTACGGCGTGCCTCCTGGACCTCCCGCTCGGCTACCGCACGTGCCTGCTCGGCCTCACGGCGCGCGCTCGTGCGCTGGGTGTTCGTCTCCTGCTCGGCGGCCAGACGGACCTGCTCCGCCTCCCGCCTTGCCGAGGCCAACATGTCCTCGGCCTCACTGTGCGCCATCGCCCGCTCCTGCTCGGCATCGGCCTGGATGCGGAACCGGGTCTCATCGAGCTCCTTGAGCTGCACCATCCGCATGTCCTCGGCGTCTCGGGCCGCCTCGGCCCGCATCGCCTCGGCCGCGCGCGCCGCCTGGCCGCGGATCTCCTGCGCCTGGTTGTTGGCCTGGGCCAGCACGTCGTCGGCCTGCTCCTCGGCCAGGCGGAGCATCTCGCTGGCGCGTCCGCCGAGACCGGCGTAGGAGGGCGTCTCGTTCTCCGAGAGCCGCTGGTTGAGATCCACGAGCTGCCGCTCCAGCGCGTCCACCCGGGCTCGGGACTCGTCGAGCTCGGAGCGAAGCGAGCTGTTCTCGCCGGCCAGGGCGCTCAGCCGCTGGTCGACAGCGGTCTTGTCGTAGCCCTTGCGGACGAGCGGGAACACGTCAGGCTTGGCGGCGGGGGCTGCCGCCGATGCGGCTGGAATCACCTGGGTGGTGTCGTCGGCGCGGTCGCCCGGCTCCTCGTCGAAGATGGACAGACCCGATCGGTCGCTCATGCGATCCCCTCACTCTGTTGCTTCCTTGCAAGCCTAAGTGTCACCGACGTGCGGGGGGAATTCGGGCAGGCGCGCTCGTCGCGCTCAGATGCCACGAAAGCGGTTGATCGAGGACAGGTGCTGCTCCCGCAGCTCCCCGTCACGCACGCCGAGCCCCTCCTCCGGGGCCAGGCAGAGCACGCCCACCTTGCCCTGGTGCTGGTTCCGGTGCACGTCGAGGGTCGCCTGTCCGGCCTCGTCCATGGCGTAGGCCTTGGACAGGGTCGGGTGGATCTTGGCCTTGGCCACCAGCCGGTTGGCCTCCCAGGCCTCGCGGTAGTTGGCGAAGTGCGAGCCGATGATGCGCTTGAGGTTCATCCAGAGGTACCGGTTGTCGTACTGGTGCAAGAAGCCGCTGGTCGAGGCGCAGGTGACGATGGTGCCGCCTTTGCGGGCGGCGAACACCGAGGCGCCGAAGGTCTCCCGGCCCGGGTGCTCGAAGACGATGTCGGGGTCCTCGCCGCCGGTGAGCTCGCGGATGCGGGCACCGAAGCGCCGCCATTCCTTGGGGTCCTGTTCGTGCTCGTCCTTCCAGAACCGGTAGCCCTCCCCGGTGGCGTGGCTTCGGTTGATCACCAGCTCCGCGCCCAGGGACCGGCAGATGTCCGCCTTCTCGTCGGAGGACACGACGCAGACCGGGGTGGCGCCGCCGTTGAGAGCGAACTGGGTGGCGTACCCGCCCAAGCCGCCGCTGGCACCCCAGATCAGCACGTTGTCGCCCTGCTTCATGCCGGCCCCGTTGCGGCTGACCAGCTGCCGGTATGCGGTGGAGTTGACCAGCCCCGGGGCGGCCGCCTCCTCCCAGGTCAGGTGGTCCGGCTTCGGCATCAGCTGGTTCGCCTTCACCAGGGCGATCTCGGCCAGGCCGCCGAAGTTGGTCTCGAAGCCCCAGATCCGCTGCTCGGGGTCGAGCATCGTGTCGTTGTGCCCGTCCGGGCCTTCCAGCTCCACCGACAAGCAGTGCGCCACCACTTCGTCGCCGGGGCGCCACGCATGCACCCCGACCCCGGTGCGCAGCACGACACCGGCCAGGTCGGATCCGACGACGTGGTACGGAAGGTCGTGCCGCTTCCCGAGGGGGGAGACCTTGCCGTACCGCTCGAGGAACCCGAAGGTCGAGACCGGCTCGAAGATCGAGGTCCACACGGTGTTGTAGTTGATCGCGCTGGCCATCACCGCGACGTACGCCTCACCGGGTCCGAGCTCCGGCAGGGCGACCTCGTCCACGTGCAGTGACTTGCGCGGGTCCTTGTCGCGGCTGTTCAGCCCCTCGAACATGGCGGTCTCGTCCTTGCGGACGGTGACCGCGCGGTAGGACCGGGGCAGGTCGAGGGCGGCGAAGTCCTCAGGTGAGGTGTCGCCGGCGAGGATCGCGTCGCGAATCTGGTTCACATGGACTCCTGTGCTGCTGGTCGACCTGAACCTACCCGGCGGTAACCCTGTGCTCGACCGCGGGCTCGACCAGCTCCACCAGAACCCCGGCGGCGTCCTTCGGGTGCACGAAGTTGATCCGCGACCCGGCGGTGCCGCGCCTGGGCTCGTCGTAGAGCAACCGCACGCCCCGCTGGCGAAGGATGCGACACACCTGCTCGACGTCGGTGACCCGGAAGGCCACCTGCTGCAGACCCGGCCCAGAGCGCTCGAGGAACTTCGCGATCGGGGACCGCTCGTCCAGCGGCGCGAGGAGCTGCACCGACGACCCCGAGTCCCCGACGGCGAGCATCGCCTCCCGCACGCCCTGCGCCTGGTTCGTCTCGTGGTGGGTCAACACCATTCCGAACGTCTTGCGATAGTGGTCGATCGCCTCGTCCAGGTCGGCGACCGCCACCCCGACGTGGTCGATGCACGTGAACAGGTGCTCGGGAATCCCCAGCTCGCTCATGGCGGATATCGTCGTACGACGGCCACCCGGGCCGCGAGTGACTGTGACTCGTCAGACACCTCCACCGCCCCGCTGGGCCCTGCGGCCCGCCGCACGCGGTGGGTATCGTAGCCCCATGGCCTCGAACTCATCCGGATCTGCCACGTCGGTCTTGGTCGCTGGGGCTCGCACCCCGATCGGTCGGCTGTTGGGGGGCCTGAAGGACCAGTCCGCCGCGGACCTGGGCGGGGTCGCGATCAAGGGCGCACTGGCCAAGGCCGGGATCTCCGGCGACCAGGTCGAGTACGTGATCCTCGGCCAGGTGATCCAGGCCGGCGCCGGCCAGATCACCGCTCGCCAGGCCGCGAACAAGGGTGGCATTCCGCTGCACATCCCCTCGATCACGATCAACAAGGTGTGCCTGTCCGGGATCAACGCGATCGCGCTCGCCGACCAGCTCATCCGCGCCGGTGAGCACGAGGTCGTCGTGGCCGGCGGGATGGAGTCCATGACTCGCGCCCCGCACCTGCTGCCCGGGTCACGGGAGGGCTTCAAGTACGGCGACACCAAGCTCGTCGACTCGATGGCCTACGACGCACTCTGGGACGTCTTCACCGAGCAGGCCATGGGCGCGCTGACCGAGTCGCACAACACTGCCGGCGCCAACCTCAGCCGGCAGGAACAGGACGAGTTCGCGGCCCGCTCACACCAGAAGGCGGCGGCGGCCTGGAAGAACGGCGTCTTCGACGACGAGGTGGTGCCGGTCGAGGTGCCGCAGCGCCGGGGCGACCCGCTGGTGGTCTCCCAGGACGAGGGGATCCGCGGCGACACCACGGCCGAGTCGCTGGCCAGGCTGCGTCCCGCGTTCGCGGCGGACGGCTCGATCACCGCAGGCTCGTCTTCGCAGATCTCGGACGGCGCGTGCGCGGTCGTGGTGATGAGCAAGGCCAAGGCCGAAGAGCTCGGGCTGAGCTGGCTGGCCGAGATCGGCGCGTCCGGCCAGGTTGCCGGACCCGACTCCACCTTGCAGCTGCAGCCCGCCAACGCGATCGCCAAGGCGTGCCAGAAGGAAGGCATCGAGCCGACCGACCTCGACCTCCTCGAGATCAACGAGGCCTTCGCCGCGGTCGGCATCGTCTCGTCGCGGGAGCTGGGTCTCTCAGACGACCAGGTGAACGTGAACGGCGGTGCCATCGCCCTCGGTCACCCGGTCGGGATGTCGGGGGCCCGGATCGTCCTGCATCTCGCCCTGGAGCTCCAGCGAAGGGGCGGCGGCACCGGCGCTGCCGCACTGTGCGGCGGTGGCGGCCAGGGCGATGCCCTGATCCTCCGAGTGCCCTCGGCGTGAGCGGCGCCTCCTCCGAGGGAGGGGGTCGGCGACGCGGGCCGTCGGTGGCTGAGCTGGTGGAGCGCGCCCGTGCGGGGGAGGCGCGGGCGGTCGCTCGCCTGATCTCGCTGGTCGAGGACGCGTCCCCGAAGCTGCGCGAGGTGATGGCCGGGTTGGCGCCGCACTCCGGCAACGCCCAGATCGTCGGCATCACCGGCGCCCCTGGGGTCGGGAAGTCGACGTCCACCTCGGCCCTGGTCAAGGCGCTGCGAGCGACCGGCAAGCGGGTCGGGGTGCTCGCCGTCGACCCGTCCTCGCCCTTCTCCGGAGGGGCGCTGCTCGGCGACCGGGTGCGGATGCAGGACCACGCACTGGACGCGCAGGTGTACATCCGCTCGATGGCCTCGCGCGGCCACCTCGGCGGCCTGTCCTGGGCGACCCCGCAGGCGCTGCGCGTGCTCGATGCGGCCGGCTGCGACGTGGTCCTGATCGAGACGGTCGGGGTCGGCCAGAGCGAGGTCGAGGTCGCCCGGCTCGCCGACACCACCGTGGTCCTGCTGGCGCCCGGGATGGGCGACGCGATCCAGGCCGCCAAGGCCGGGATCCTGGAGATCGGGGACGTCTACGTGGTCAACAAGGCCGACCGGGACGGGGCGGACGGGGTGCGCCGCGACCTGCGCAACATGCTCGCGCTCGCCGACCGGGCCGACGGGAGCTGGCAGCCCCCGATCGTGCAGACCGTTGCCCAGACCGGTCAGGGCGTGGACGAGGTGGTGGCGAAGATCGAGGCGCACCGCACCTGGATGGAGTCCTCCGGTGAGCTGGACCGGCGCAGAGCCCGTCGGGCCCGAGACGAGATCGAGGCGATCGCGGTGACCGCCCTCCGCGAGCGTTGGGGTGACGTGCACGCGCGGACCGAGCTCGACGACCTCGCCGCGCAGGTCGTGGAGGGCAGCTCCGACCCGTACCACGCCGCCGACCAGCTGCTCGAGGCCTTTACCGAGTGAGGCGCGCCCCGCCGCGCACCCACCGGAGGTGAGGCGAGACGGGGCGCTCCCAGGTTTTGGGTCAGCGGTCGGCTAGCAGTCCTCGACCGCGTCGACCTTGAAGCCCTGGTCGGTGACGGCCTGGTCGGTGGTCAGCTGCACCGACCCCACCCGGGTCGGGATGCACGGTGTGGTGACGCCACCCGGGAGCGGGTGGGTCCCGTCGTACCTGGCCAACACGTTGCCGTTCGCATCCTTGATGTAGACGTAGTCGTACCCCGCCTCGGTCTCCAGCAGGCTGAAGTGGAAGGCGAACCCGCGGGAACCGTTGTCGAAGGTCCACGTGCAGTTCCCGTTGTTGCCGTAGGGGTGCGGCGACTCGAACGGGATCTGCGCCGTGGCGTCGCCCACGCACGGCGGGGGCGGCGGCACAGCGGGCTCGCAGCCGGCGCGAACGCCGACAGCGGCCCACGCCTTGCGGATCGCCAGGCGGCTGTTGTCGCCGGCCACCGCCATAGTGCCGGCGCGGGCGTCGCAGAAGTTCGCGTACTCGGTCAGGCTGGTGAAGCCGCGGTAGAAGATGTTCTTCGTACGGTTCAAGCCGACCGCCGGAACCCGGACATCACAGTCGACGGCGTGCACGTGCCCACCCGAGCCGACGCCGTCGCAGCCCGCGTTGGTGCCACCGTTGACCGCCAGCCAGTAGGCGTGGTTGGGAATGCCGCTGTTGGTGTGCACCCCACCGTTGTCGTTGGTCCCGGTGTACCTCTCCGAGTAGTGGTCGGGGTCACCGTCGGCCTCGGGGTCGCTCATGTCGCGGAAGCCCGCTTCGGCCCCGCCGTAGACACCGGCCGGGATGACGTCCTCGCCGATCAGCCAGTCCGGCTCGGCGGCCGGGTCGAGCGAGCGCCGGTCGGCGTAGAACTCGGTGGTGTTCCCGATCATGTCGCTGAACGCCTCGTTGAGCGCCCCGGACTCGTTCTCGTAGATCAGGCCCGAGGTGAACTCGGTGACGCCGTGGGTCAGCTCGTGGCCGATGACGTCGAGCCCGCCGGACAGCGGCTTGCAGGTCTCGGGGGAGTCGCCGTCGCCGTAGGTCATCTGCTCGCCGTTCCAGAAGGCGTTGCAGTACCCCACGTCGTAGTGCACCGTCGAGATGATCTGCATCCCGTTGTCGTCGATGCTGTTGCGGCCGAACGTGTTGGCGTAGAAGTCGTCCACGAGCTCGGCGTAGTAGTGGGCGTCGACTCCAGCGGCCTGGCTCGGGCTGAGGTTCTGCGGCTGGTCGAGGTTCCAGTTGTCATCCGGGTCGGTCATCAAGACGCCGGGGTGGTTCGTCTGGTTCTGCGCGTCGTAGGTCTCCTGGCGATGGTCGGAGGAGATCATCCGGTAGGCGCCATCGGGGCCGCTGGTGTCGATGGTCTTGGTGTCGCCCTTGATCCCGATGCCCTCACCCTCTTCGGTGATGGCGTCGAAGCGGTTGCGGATGTTGCCGGTGGCGGCATCCACCCACAGGAACGGCCGCTTCGCGAATCGCCGGGTCTCGACCTCGTAGTACAGCCGGCCGTCCCGGGGGTCGATGTGCAGCGTGCTCGAGCGCTCGCCGCGGGTGCCGAGAAGGTCCGCCGCGACATCGAGCGAGTCCGCCAGCGAGAGACGCTTGGCGTTGGTGGGCTGCAGGGAGGCGAAGTGAGCGCCGATGACGCTGGTCTTTCGGCCCTCGGCGTTCCGGAAGACGGTCACCTGACCGCCGAGCACCTCCGCGTTGGCCACCACCTGCTGGTAACGCGTCTGGACGGAGCCATCGGGGTAGCGGGTGCTCCACACCTGGTCCACATCGGCCGGCAGCCGGTACGCCGCAGCGTCCGCACCGGTGAGCGTGAAGGATCCTTCGGTAGCCGGAGTCTCCAGACTCTGCTTGGCGGTGACCGGTCCTGCGGCGAGGCCGGTTGGTTGCGCGGTGGCGGCGACGGTGCCGGGGGCGACGACGATGGTCATCGCCAGTGCGGCAACTGCGGCCAGGGGTCGGCGCTTCATGGGCGCACTCTCCTTGGTGGTTGACTGGTTCGGCAGGCGGTCCGCCCCGCCACAGCGGGAGGTTTCCCTCATCACGCCAAACGAGGCGGCTCTCCGGAGGTTACGCCGGGACCCTACGACCACCCCCGCCCACACCACCCCCGCGAGCCTCCTGCGTCACGGTGGGGTTCCCTGGTATCAAGGTGGTGATGGGCGCGACTGGTCTGCCCGCAACCAGGGGAGTCGGGATGGAGGTCACGATGAAGAAGGTGCTGGGTGGCCTGGCGATCCTGTTCGCCCTGTTCTACCTGTTCACCCAGCCCGTGGCCGCGGCGGATGCCATCCGGACAGCCGCCGGTGCGGTCGGCCAGGGCTTCGAAGCGGTCATCGACTTCCTCACCGCCCTGTTCTCCTGAGGCCGTCGTGGCGGGGTGGGTGCTGCGCACGTTCGCCGATCCGAGGATCTCCCGGCGCCTGCTTCGCCATGAGCACGAGGTGATCGTCGACGAGGTGCGACATCACTGGGCCGCCTACGTCGTGCCGGCGCTGGAGGTGGGTGGCGGACTGCTGCTGGTCGTCGTCGGCGTCTTCTCCCAGGTGGACGCGGCCTGGCTGCCCTGGCTGGTGGCGGCCGGGCTCTGGCTGCACGCCGGCTGGCGAGCCCTCAACGAGCACATGGACCGGTTCGTGATCACCAACATGCGGGTGTTCCGCGTGCGCGGCGTCCTCGCGCAGTCCTCAGCGACGATGCCGCTGCGCCGGATCCTCGACATCACCGTGGAGAAGCCGCTGCTGGGTCGGATCTTCGGCTACGGCCACTTCGTCTTCGAGTCCGCGGCCCAGGAGCAGGGTCTGCGCGAGATCAAGTACGTCGCCCGGCCCGACGAGCGTGACCTGACGATCCAGGAGGTCGTCCAGCGCTCCGGGCTGCGCGGCAGGGTGGACTAGGGGCAGGGCTGTGCCACGCCGGAAGAAGCTGCCCTTCGACCCGATCGACGAGGCGGCGCGGCAGTGGGGCCTGCGCTGGGGCGCCGTGGAGCAGATGCACGCCGTGACGTCGCTGATGCGGGTGCAACAGCTCGTGCTCGGCGAGCTGGACGCACTCCTACGCCCGCACGGCCTGAGCTTCGCCCGGTACGAGGCGCTGGTCCTGCTGACCTTCTCGCGGACCGGTGCCCTGCCCCTGGGCAAGATGGGGGAGCGCCTGCAGGTCCATCCCACCTCGATCAGCTCGATCATCGACCGGCTCGAGTCCGCTGGGCTGGTCCGCCGCCGAAGGCATCTCGAGGACCGGCGCACCGTCCTGGCGGAGATCACCGACGAGGGACGCGCCGTGGTGGAGGCGGCCACCGCCGACCTGGTGGAGGCGCGGTTCGGTGTCGGCGACATGGGCACTGAGCGACTGCGGGAGCTGTCGGCTCTGCTGTCCCCTGTGCGGCACCGCGCCGGCGACTTCTAGCAGCCGGCACCCGTGCCCGGGGCGCTCGCGGTCGACTAACCTGGACCGCTACTGCGAGAGGAGCCGGTTGCGTGTTGCCGTTGTTCGCGGTGCTGATGACGGCGGCGGGGCTGGCCCTGGCAGCCATGGCTGCCTACGTCGGCTGGAGGCGGGGCACCCGAGCGGGCGTGAGCCTGGCCGTCGTGCTGGTCTCGGTGGCCTGGTGGGGTGTCACCTATGCCGCGGAGCTCTCGGCGCTCGACCTCCCCTCGAAGACCCTCTGGGGGGATCTGAAGTACGTCGGCGTGTGTGCCCTGGCACCGGCGTGGCTGGTCTTCGTCCTGCAGTACACCGGCCGGGGCCCCCTGGTGACCAAACGCCTGCTCGCACTGCTGACCCTGGAACCGCTGGTCGTGCTGGCGCTGCTGGCCAACAGCACGACCCATGACCTGGTGCGCTCCTACCCGGACGGGGCGGCGGGTGAGACGCTGCCCGTCGTCGAGACCGGTCCGGTCTTCTGGGTGCACCTCGTCTACGCCAACCTGATGATCATGGTGGCCACGGTCATCTTCGTAGCCACCATGGTGAGGTTGTCGCGGACCTATCGGCGGATGGCGCTGGCGATGCTCGTCGCGGCTCTGCTTCCCTGGGTGGCGAACCTGCTGCACAACTTCGAGGTCGGGTGGTTCGCCCGGCTCGACCTCACCCCCTCCGCGTTCACGGTCACCGGCGCCGTGCTCGTGTGGGGCCTCTTCCGGGAACGGCTGGTCGACCTCGCTCCGCTCGCGCGCAGCGTGATCGTGGAGAACATGGCCGACGCGGTGTTCATGGTCGACGCCTTCGGCCGGATCGCCGACCTGAACCCCTCCGCGGCCGGTGTGCTGGGCAGCAGCAGGGCCGACCTGGTCGGCCGACCCCTGGCCGAGCTGCTACCCCAGGTGGCTGCCGCGGCGACGCGCACGAGCCCGGCGGCAGACGACGGGTCGAAGGACCTGACCCTGCCCGTGGGCGACGAGGGGCAGCGGACCTACGACGTGCAGCGTCGGCCACTGAGCGAACGCGGTGGCCGCCCAGCGGGCGTGCTGGTGGTGCTGCGAGACATCACCGACCGCGTCGAGGCCGAAGCGCGCCTGCAACAGCTGCTGAGCGAGCGGTCCAGGGTCGCCGCGGCCCTCCAAGCCAGCCTCACCCCGCGCTCGCTTCCTGCTATCCCGGGCGGTCGGCTGGCGAGCCGCTACGAGCCGGCCGGCGACGGGAGCGAGATCGGCGGCGACTTCTTCGACGTCTTCGCGCTGGACCAAGGCAGCTGGGGACTCGTCCTCGGCGACGTCAGCGGGAAGGGTGCCGAGGCAGCGGCGACAACCGCGCTGGCGCGCTACACCCTGCGAACCCTGGCCGCCGCGGCAGACCCGCCCAGCCGCACGCTACGAGAGCTGAACGCCCGGTTGCTGGCGTCGACCCCCACCGAGAAGCACTGCACCCTCGTCTATGCGGTCGCCCGGCCGAAGGGCTCGGGGCTGGAGCTGACCCTCAGCCTGGCCGGGCATCACCCTCCGCTGGTGGCGCGCGGCAAGGGTCCGGTCGAGCCCGTGGGAGAGCTCGGCACCGCGCTCGGACTCGTGGAGGACCCGGACCTGTCCGACGCCACCGTGGTGCTCGAGCCCGGTGACCTCCTGTGCATCTTCACCGACGGTCTGGTCGAGGCCCGGCACGGACCGGATATGTTCGGCTCGGATCGGGTGGCGACGATCCTCGGGCAGGATGCTCACCGGCCCGTCGAGCACATCGCCGAAGGGCTCGTGGACGCGGCCCGTGCCTTCCACCGCAGCCATGACCTGGCTGACGACCTGGCCATCCTGCTGCTGCGCGTGGAGCAGGTCCCGGCGTGCAAGCCGGACGAGATCGTGGTCTCCGGGGGCGTCGCCCTCGCCTGAGACCGATGCGGGTCGCGGCGGCTTGCGAGCGAAGGTACGCACGCGGTCAGTCGTGCCGGTCGGCGAGCGCCTCCGTCAGCAGCGCAGCCAACGCCTCGAGCTGGACGTCGGCGGAGGATCCGACCTCCTCCTCGGAGCCATCGAGGGCACGAGCGGCCAAGCCCGCCTTGGAGTCGACGATCTCGGCGATCTTTGCGTCGATGGTCTGGGCGGCGATGATCCGCCAGGCGGTGACGGGCTCGGTCTGCCCGATCCGGTGCACCCGGTCGATGGCCTGGGTCTGCTCCGCATTCGTCCACGACAGCTCGGCCAGCACGACGTTGCTCGCCACCTGGAGGTTCAGTCCCACTCCTGCGGCGGTCAGGGAGCAGATCACGACCGCCACGTCCGAGTCGTTGACGAACGCGTCGATGTTGCGCTGGCGGACAGCGGGTGTCTGGTCGCCGCGCACGGAGGCGTAGCGGACACCTCGCGACTCCAGCAGCGCGGAGGCTGCGTCCATCACGTCGACGTGCTTGGCGAAGAACACCACCTTGCCGGCGTTGCGGGCCAGCTGAGCCGCGTAGTCGGCGGCGAGGTTCGCCTTGGCCTGCCCGATGCGGCGAACCATCGCGAAGACGTTCTCGCCCGAGGACGACTCGGCCGCGTCGGAGAGCTCCCAGCCGGCGACTCGCTGCACCAGCTCCGCGTCGATGCCCTCGGTGCCCTCGATGGTCTCGCCGGACCGTTCCGTGCGAGCGGCCACCGCGGCGTCGTACCTCTGGACCAGCCGAAGCGCGAGCTCCCGCTCAGCGGCGCGCAGCGAACGGGCGGCGGCCGGGTCGAGCTCGACCGGCAGGTCGGCGATCCTGCGTGCCGGGATGTCCTTGGCCACGTCGACCTTGCGTCGTCGGACGATGCCGAGGTCGATGACCGCCTGTCGTGCCGCCGGCTGGAAGCCGCGGTCGAGGGGAGTCAGGCCGGTCTCCTCGAGTGCGGTGATCAGCTCCGGTCCGGGCGCCTTCTCGTCGATCCAGCCCAGGAACTGCCAGATCGCCCGGAAGTCGTCGATGTCGTTGATCAGCGGAGTACCGGTGAGTGCCATCAGCAACGGCCGCGCGACGCGCTGTCGGATCCGGTCGGCGATCTCGAGGACGTGCTGGGAGCGTTGCGACTTCTTGTTCTTGATGAAGTGCGCCTCGTCGACGACCATGCCGCGGAAGCCGTGGGTGGCGATCCAGCCCACGTGGCGGTCCAGCACCTCGTAGTTGACGAGGACGATGTCGGCGAACCCGTCCACCTCCTCCCCGCTGCCCTGGATCACCGTGACGCTGCGCGATGGGGTCCACTGGGCGGCCTCGCGCGCCCAGTTCGTCTTGACCACGCTCGGCACCACGCACAGCAGGGGATAGGCGTTCGCGGCCTGCGCTGCGAGCAGTGCCTGCGCGGTCTTGCCGAGTCCGGGCTCGTCGGCGAGCAGGAACGTGCGGTGCCCTCGGGCCGCCGCACCGAGCAGACCGGCCTGGTGCGGCATCAGCTCGAGCTCGGGCGGAAGGCGCACCGAAGGGGCGGCTTCCGGCAGCGCCATGCACGACGGTGCCCCAGGGGCGGCATTCTCGAACGAGCTCAGCAGTGGCGTGATCAGCTCCCAGCCGCCGAGGCGACGCTGCGTGGGGCGGCGCTGCTCGGTGCCGGTGAAGTCCGGGGTGAGGAACGGGTTCGACAGCTGGGCGCGTACCACCGACTTCGGCACGACCTGCCGTTCGCCTCGTACGTCGGTCGCCGGCTGTGGTGGCGTCACCTCAGGGTCCGGTTCCAGGCCGCCGGCGATCTGCATCTCGCGCTTCAGCCGCCGCGCCGAGTCACTGATCTCGGCGTTCTCGGCGAGCAGGGTGAACAACGACGGCTCCCTGGTGGCGGTCTGCGCGAGGATGGTCGCGATCCCGTCCAGCCGCTTCAGCTGCACGTCACGCTGAGCCTCGGTCATCGAGGCGTCGTTGTTGACGCGCGTGCGCTCCTCACGCGCCAGCAGCGCGATGACCTGGAACCTGGTCCGGTCCAGCTGACCGCGCTGGACGCGGCTCTCGACCTCGCGAGCCGCCTTGGCGAGGACCGGCAGGATCCCCTCGTTGTCGCGGGGACGACGCTGTCCGGGCCGGTCAGTCCTGGTCTGTCCAGAACGACGCTGGCGCTGTGCCAACCGTTTGCCTCCTGCTTCTCGGTCCGCGGTTCAGCCGCCGATCCGCGTTCATCGCGGCCGACGCACCGACGTGTGCAGCGACTCGGACAGGGAGCCGAAGGCCGTCGGGCTGGGAGGAGACCCTCCAAGAACCACACCCGGTTGAGTCGGTGCACCACCATGCTACCCGGCGGCCGGCAATAACGTTGAGTCAGGCGCGAACATGCATCCGTTCGCCCTGCGGTCCGAAGATCGCCAGTGCCTCGGCCGGCTCCGGACCCGGGTTGCCGACCCAGTGCGGCGTACGGGTGTCGAACTCGACCACCTCACCGGGCGTCAGCAGCAGGTCGCGGGACCCGAGCACCAGGCGCACCCGGCCGGAGAGCACGTAGAGCCACTCGTAGCCCTCGTGGGTCCGAGGCTCTGGCCGCAGGTCCGGCCGTGGCGGGAGCACCTCCTTGAACGCCTGCAGCCCACCCGGCCGACGGGTCAGCGGCAAGAAGGTGACGCCGTGCCGCTGCACCGGTCGCAACCGGACCCGAGGGTCACCGGTCTCGGGCGCATCGACCAGCTCGTCCAGGGCGACGCGGTGCGCCTTGGCCAGCGGGAGCAGCAGCTCCAGGGTCGGCTTACGAGTGCCGGACTCCAGCCGGGAGAGGGTGCTCATCGAGATCCCCGTCTCGGCTGCGAGGTCGGCCAGGGTCGCGTCGCGCTCGAGACGCAGCTGGCGCAACCGCGGACCGACGCGCTGGAGGGCAACGTCGAGGTCGGTCATGGTCAGATTTGCCGATCTAGCAACAGCACTTGCCAATCTTAGCGATGCAGCCGCAGGCTTGTCGACATGGAAGAGTCGAGCACATCCACAGCGGACCGGACGGACTACGACGTGGTCGTCGTGGGAGGCGGCTCGGCGGGTCTCAGCGCGGCGATGGCGCTGGGCAGGTCACGCCGCTCCGTGCTCGTCATCGATGCGGGAACCCCCCGCAACGCTGCCGCCGGCCACGTGCACAACTATCTCGGCCGGGAGGGCACGCCGCCATTGGAGCTGTTGGCCGTGGCTCGTGCCGAGGTGCAGCAGTACGGCGTGCAGGTCCGCCCGGGTCGGGTCACCGACGTCCGTCGCTGGGAGCGACCGGGCACCGGGTTCGTGGTCACCACCGACGACCGTCGGGAGGTGATGGCCCGTCGGCTGGTGGTCGCCTCGGGGCTCAGGGACGTGCTGCCCGACGTGCCCGGGCTGGCCGAGCGGTGGGGCCGCGACGTGCTGCACTGCCCCTACTGCCACGGCTGGGAGGTCCGCGACCGCGCCGTCGTCGTGCTGGCCACCAACGCCATGGCCGTTCACCAGGTGATGCTGTTCCGTCAGCTCACCGACGAGGTGGTGCTCGTCCTGACCGACGACGCACCGCCGATGACCGAGGAGGATCAGCTGCTGCTGTCGGCCCGCGGTGTCCGAGTGGTCGACGACCCGCCCAAGGAGGTCCTGACCGAGGACGACGCGCTGCGCGGGGTGCGGCTGGCCTCCGGTGAGGTCCTTGCCTGTGACGCCGTGGTGGTCTCGCCGGTCTTCCGGGCCCGAGCGGAGTTCCTGGCTCCCCTCGGCCTCGAGCCGGAGCCCATGGAGCACAGCGGGCACGTCCTCGGCACGGTTGTCCCTGCCGAGCCGACCGGCGCCACGGCGGTGCCTGGCGTCTGGGTCGCGGGCAACGTCGGCGATGCCATGGCCCAGGTGATCGCCTCGGCGGCCTCCGGCCTGCGTGCCGGCGCCGTGGTCAACTTCGACCTGGTCGAGGAGGAGACCCGGGCGGCTCTCGACGAGCTGCGTGCTCCAGATCGACAGTGATACTAGGACGTCCTAGTATTTGGTCATGAGTGATGCGCGCACGCGGTGGCAGCAGCGTTACGACGCCTCGCGGGTCCGCGACGCCGACTTCACCACCCTGTCCGGGACCGAGGTCGAGCCGGCCTACGGGCCGGCCGACGCCGCCGCCGAGAAGGCCTACGGCGACTTCGAGCGGATCGGCTGGCCGGGGGAGTTCCCGTTCACCCGCGGGCTGTACCCGACCGGGTACCGCGGTCGGACCTGGACGATCCGCCAGTTCGCCGGCTTCGGCAACGCGAAGCAGACCAACGAGCGGTACAAGATGATCCTGGGCCGCGGCGGCGGCGGGCTGTCGGTGGCCTTCGACATGCCGACGTTGATGGGTCGTGACTCCGACGACCCGAAGAGCCTTGGCGAGGTCGGCCACTGCGGCGTGGCGATCGACACCTCCGCGGACATGGACGACCTGTTCGACGAGATCCCGCTCGGCGACGTCAGCACGTCGATGACGATCTCCGGACCGGCGGTGCCGATCTTCTGCATGTACCTGGTCGCCGCGGAGCGGCAGGGGGTGGATCCCGGCACGCTGAACGGGACCCTCCAAACCGACATCTTCAAGGAGTACATCGCCCAGAAGGAGTGGCTGTTCGCACCCGAGCCGCACCTGCGGCTGATCGGCGACCTGATGGAGTACTGCGACGCCGAGATCCCGGCGTACAAGCCGTTGTCGGTCTCCGGGTACCACATCCGCGAGGCCGGGTCGACTGCCGCCCAGGAGCTCGCGTTCACACTGGCCGACGGTTTCGCCTACGTCGAGCTCGGGTTGTCGCGAGGTCTCGACGTGGACAGGTTCGCCCCGGGCTTGTCGTTCTTCTTCGACAGCCACCTGGACTTCTTCGAGGAGGTCGCGAAGTTCCGCGCCGCGCGCCGGATCTGGGCGAGGTGGCTGCGTGACGTCTACGGGGCCAGGACAGAGAAGGCGCAGTGGCTGCGCTTCCACACCCAGACCGCCGGTGTGTCGCTCACCGCCCAGCAGCCCTACAACAACGTGGTGCGGACGGCGGTCGAGGCGCTCGCCGCAGTCCTCGGGGGCACCAACTCCCTGCACACCAACGCCCTGGACGAGACCCTGGCCCTGCCGAGCGAACAGGCCGCTGAGATCGCACTGCGCACGCAGCAGGTGCTGATGGAGGAGACCGGCGTGGTCAACGTCGCGGACCCCCTCGGCGGTTCGTGGTACGTCGAGGCGCTGACCGACAAGCTCGAGGCAGAGGCGCTGACGATCTTCGACCGGATCCTGGAGATGGGCGGCTCGCAGCTGCGGTCGGCCGACACCGAGCCGCTCGCCGAGACGATGCGCACGGCCGCGGCAGACGGGCAGCACGGAGTCTGGCCGATGACGCGCGGCATCCTGCGCGGCATCGAGGACGGCTGGTTCATGTCCGAGATCGCCGAGGCGGCCTTCCAGTACCAGACCGCTCTGGAGAAGAAGGACAAGAAGGTCGTCGGGGTGAACACCCACACCCAGTCGGTCACCCACGAGCTGGAGATCCTGCGGGTCTCGCACGAGGTCGAGCTGGACCAGGTGCGCGAGCTGCGGGTGCGCAAGGACGAACGCGACCAGGCCGTGGTCGACGCCGCGCTGGCGAAGATGCTCGAGGTCTCCCGCGGTGAAGGCAACATGATCCCGGCGATGCTGGAGGCCTGCCGCGCCGAGGCGACCCTCGGCGAGATCTGCGACGCGCTGCGCGTCGAGTGGGGCGAGTACCGCGAGCCCGCCCGCTTCTGAGACGTAGCCGATTTCGAGCCGGTCGGGTCGATCGGACAAGATGGTGACCATGAGCCAGCAGCCGTTCTCGCGTCCCGGGGCCGTCGACCTGTCCGCGCTGAAGCGCCCCGCGCCTTCGTCCGCCTCGGCGCCGGGGAGCGCGTCGGCCGGGGCGGGCGCCTACGCGGTAGCGCTGGACGAGCGGAACTTCCAGGCGGAGATGGAGGGCTCGGTCAACGCCCCCGTCGTGCTCGTCTTCTACTCACCGGCCCAGGCGCCGGCCAGCGCACAGCTCGCCGCTGACCTGGAGGTGCTTTCCGGGGAGTTCGCCGGACGCTTCCTGCTCGGGAAGGTCGACATAGACACAGCGCCGCAGCTGGCGCAGGCGCTGCAGATCCCGCAGGTTCCGCTGGTGGCCCTGGTGATGAACGGACAGCTCGCGCCGCTGCTGCAGGACGCGCCGCCGCTGGACCAGCTGCGCACGGTGCTCACCCAGGTGCTCGAGGCCGCTGCCGCGCAGGGCATCACCGGCCGGCACCAGCCCCGCGACGGCTCAGCGGGCGCCGACGAGAGCGACGAAGGCGCGGACCCGCGCTATGCACCCGCGCAGGACGCGCTGGCGGCCGGGGACGTGGAGCGAGCCGTCTCGGAGTACCAGAAGCTCGTGGACGCGAACCCGGCCGATGCCGAGGCCGCCGCCGGACTGGCGATGGCGCGCGTCCTGCAGCGGACAGCCGCAGCTGATCCGAACGCTGTGCGGTCCGCCGCAGCGGAGAAGCCGGACGACGTCTCCGCCCAGACTCTGGCCGCCGACCTGGACCTGCTCGGGGGGCACGTCGAGGATGCCTTCGCCCGGCTGCTCGACCTGATCAGGCGCAGCGCCGGCGAGGACCGCGACGCGGCGCGCACGCATCTGCTGGGCCTGTTCGCTGCCGTCGGCAACGAGGACCCACGTGTCCTCAAGGGCCGCCAGAACCTCGCGTCAGCGCTGTTCTAGGCGGCGCCCGGACTCGGTGTACGAAGGACCGCCGCCGCCGACGGCGTTCTGCAGCGCGGCCTCGATCCGGCGGGCGGTGAAGTCGGCACCCCGCTCGCGGACCTCGTCCGACGAACAGAACTCGACCGCTCGGATCTCTCGGGGCTGCTTGACGACAGCGTCGAGCAGGGAGGGGTCGTGCACCCCGCCGTCGAAGACCAGGCACACGGCGTCGTCCCAGCCGCTCCACGGGGGCAGCCAGTCGGTGAGCAGCAGGGGACCGACGGGAAGGTCGAGCCCGATCTCCTCCTCGACCTCCCGTCCCACCGCCAGCCGTGGGGACTCGCCGACCTCGACGACACCGCCGGGCAGGTCCCAGTCCTGCTTGTAGGTCAGCCGGCAGAGCAGGACCCGCTCGTCGGAGGAGCGCACGAGCAGCTGCGCGATGGCTCGTTTGCGGGGGAGGAACGAGTTCAGCAGCGAGCGAAAGCCCTGCCCGTCGTGGATCGGAGCGTCTCCGGCCACCCGTGCGTAGACCACCCGGTCGACCCGCTCGCCGGAGACCTCCAGCCCGCCACGCATGACCCCCTCGCGGTGCAGCCCTGCCCAGGTGGCGATCCGGGCGGCCGTGGGGTCGTCGGGGTCGACCAGTGCCTCGACCCGCGACTGCTTCAGGTCGCCGAGGGCCAGCTGCACCCGCTCGCGCACGGCGACGCTGGCCGCCTCGAAGCCACGGGCCTGCAGCTGCGAGGTCCAGCTCACCCGGGAGACGCCGTTGGCCACCGCCAGCAGGGTCACGCCGTCCGCAGGGCCGGGAGACACGCGCGGCTGCTGGGTCACACGAGGATCCTAGGTCGGGTCGTGTCGAAGCCAGAGAGTGCCGAGGGGCGGGACGACCAGGGTGGTCGAGGCCGGTTGGCCGTGCCACGAGTCCTCCGCCGCCTCGACGCCTCCGAGGTTCCCGACCCCGGACCCGTGGTAGGCCTCGGCGTCGGTGTTGAGCAGCTCGGTCCACCGCCCTGGGGCAGGCAGCCCGATGCGGTAGCGCTCGTGGGGGACGGCGGCGAAGTTCGCGACACAGGCCAGCAGCGAGCCCTCGGAACCCCGGCGCACGAAGCTGAACACGTTGTTCGTCGCGTCGTTGGCGTCGATCCAGGCGAACCCGTCGTCCGAGGTGTCACGTGACCACAGCGCCGGCGTGTCGGCGTAGGCGCGGTTCAGGTCCCGGACCAGCGACTGCACACCTCGATGCTCGACGTGCTCGAGCAGCCACCAGTCGAGCTCTCGGCTCTCCGCCCACTCGGAGTCCTGGGCGAACTCCTGGCCCATGAACAACAGCTGCTTGCCGGGGTGCGCCCACATGAAGGCGAGATAGCTTCGCAGGTTGGCCAGCTGGCGCCAGCGGTCCCCGGGCATCTTCCGCAGCAGCGACCCCTTGCCGTGCACGACCTCGTCGTGGCTGATCGGCAGCAGGTAGTTCTCCGAGAAGGCGTAGACCAGCGAGAAGGTCATCTGGTGGTGGTGGTACTGCCGGTGCACCGGGTCGTTGCGCAGGTAGCCGAGGGTGTCGTGCATCCAACCCATGTTCCACTTCAGACCGAACCCCAGCCCGCCCAGGTGGGTGGCGCGGGTGACGCCCGGCCAGGACGTGGACTCCTCGGCGATCGTCACCGCGCCAGGCACCCGCCGGTAGCAGGTGGCGTTCATCTCCTGCAGGAACGAGACCGCTTCGAGGTTCTCCCGGCCGCCGTACACGTTCGGGCTCCAGCCGCCCTGCTCGCGTGCGTAGTCGAGGTAGAGCATCGAGGCGACGCCGTCGACGCGAAGCCCGTCCGCATGGAACTCCTCGAGCCAGTACAAGGCGTTCGCCACCAGGAAGTTGCGGACCTCCTTGCGGCCGAAGTTGAAGATGTAGGACCCCCACTCCGGATGCCAGCCGCGCTGGGGGTTCGGGTCCTCGTAGAGCGGCGTGCCGTCGAAGCGGGCGAGCGCCCACTCGTCGGTGGCGAAGTGGCCCGGCACCCAGTCCAGGATCACCCCGATGCCGGCCTGGTGCAGGCGGTCGATGAGGTACCTGAACTGGTCGGGGCTGCCGAAGCGCGAGGTCGGCGCGTAGTAGCCGGTGACCTGGTAGCCCCAGGAGCCGCCGTAGGGGTGCTCCATCACCGGCATCAGCTCCACGTGGGTGTAGCCAAGGTCGCTGACGTAGGCCACCAGCTGGTCGGCCAGCTCGACATAGGTGTACGGCGACTGGTCGGGGTGCTTCTTCCAGGAGCCGAGGTGCACCTCGTAGACCGACATCGGGCTCTCGTGGGGCTTCCGGCTCGCCCTGGCGGCCATCCACTCCTCGTCGGACCAGGAGTAGTCGGACTCGAAGACCACCGACGCCCGCAGCGGCGGGACCTCCCCAAGCATCGCCATCGGGTCGGCCCTCTCCCGCCACCCGCCGTCGACGTCGAGGACCAGATACTTGTAGTGGGTGCCCGACCCGACGTCGGGGACGAACAGCTCCCACACCCCGGACGAGCCGAGCTGGCGCATCGGGTGCCCGCGCCCGTCCCAGTCGTTGAAGTCGCCGACGACGCGCATCCCCTGCGCGTGCGGCGCCCACACGGCGAACGACGTGCCGGTGACGGTCCCCTCGGGTCCGTCGTAGGTCCGCACGTGTGCGCCGAGCACGTTCCACAGCTCCTCGTGGCGGCCCTCGTTGATCAGGTGCACGTCGACCTCACCGAGCGTGGGCAGGTACCGGTAGGGGTCGTCGCTGTGTCGGGCCTCGGCGCCGGCGTAGGTGACCTGCAGCCGGTACGAAGGTGGCTCCGCCACCTCGATCACACCGCGCCAGATGCCCCCGTGCTCGTGCTCGAGGTCGACCTGCCCACCGTCGTGGACCACCACCACAGACTCCGCCAACGGCCGCAGCACCCTGACCGTCACAGCGCCCCCGTGGGAGTGGGCGCCGAGCACGGCATGCGGGTCGCCATGGCGGCCGTCCACCAGCCGGGTCAGCTCGTCGACGGAAACCGGTGACGCATCGCTCACGAGCTGTCCTCGCCCGAGGTGATCCGGCCGATCGCGGACAGCGGGATCGAGACCCACCGCGGCCGGTTGCGGGTCTCGTAGACCGCCTCGTAGACCGCCTTGTCCGCTACGTAGGCCCGGAGCAGGAGTTGCTGGTCTTCGCTCAGGTCGCCGCCGGCGCGCCTCCCGCTGGCCTCGAGGTAGCCGTCGAGGAACGCGGTCTGGTTGCGCTCGACCCACTCGGCTGCCCGGTAGGCGATCTGGGCGCCTTCCTCGACGTCGGCCTCGACCGAGTGTGCCGCGTAGTCGAACGAGCGCAGCATCCCCGCCACGTCGCGCCACGGCGAGTCCGGCCGCACCCGCTCGGACAGCGGCTTGGCCGGCTCACCCTCGAAGTCCACGATCTTCCAGCCCTTGACGGTGCGGAGGATCTGCCCGAGATGCAGGTCGCCGTGCACGCGTTGTACGGCGGTCGGCTCGGTGATCTCGGTCAGCGAGCCGAAGATCTCGCGCAGCGCCGCAGCATCCTGCTCCAGCTCCGGGACGACCTTGACCGCGTCGTCGAGCCGTTGGGTCATCGCCTCGGACAGGGTGCCCAGCCCCGGAGCTCCGAGCCGCCGGGTCGGGAACCGCTCGGCGAGCGAGTCGTGCACCTGCGCGGTCGCCACTCCCAGGCGACGGGACTCGGCGGCGAAGTCGCCACCGACCTCCTCGGCATGCAGGTCGGCCTCGGCGAAGAGGTCGCGCACGCTGGCCAGGGCGAGCTCCCAGCCGTCGCTCGCGGTGCGCAGGAACTGCTGCAGCATGGCGAGCTGGAGCGGCTCCTCACCCTTCCTCCCCGCTGCCTCCAGCCAGCCGTAGAGCGCAGCCACGTGCTCGCTCTCCGCCCTGGTCAGCTCCTTGTGCACCTCGATGTCCGGGTTCTGTCCGGGGGTGACCTTGCGGAACACCTTCATCAAGCTGTCGTCGCCGAACATGAGCGAGGAGTTGCTCTGCTCCCCGGAGAACAGGGTCGAGTGTGCGCCGAGGTCGAGCTCGTGTCCTGGCAGTCGGTAGAAGGTCAGGTCCTCGCTCCGCCACTCCTGGTCGAACGCGGCCAGCCAGAGGGCGGTTGCGTTGCGGTCGTGCAGCGCGTCGTAGACGAAGACCTCGCCGAGCTCGGGGTCGTCGCAGCCCTGCACGAGGGCATGGTCCAGCCGCTCCTGGGCCTCGCCGTAGTACGCGAGGGGAACCTGGTAGGTCTCGGTGGACCCCGCCTCAGCGGCATCCGCGGGCTGGTCCGCGTACTGGACGGTCACCAGCTCGATCCGCACCCGGGGCGTCTCGCCGTCGGCAGCCCGGTCGAGCGAGGACTCACCGTCTTTCGGCGGGTTGAGCCAGGCCAGGCGGCGGATCTCGGTGACGGTGAACTCGCGACCCTTGCCGCCGAACCAGCGGGCAGAGCCGATGAACTGTTCGAGGGCGCTCACGAGCCGGTGCCTTCTTCCTCGGCGGGGATGGGTTGCGGCAGCCGGAACCAGTAGAAGCCGTAGGCGCCGAGGGTGAGCAGGTAGGGAAGCTCGCCGATCTGTGGGAAGCGGACCCCACCGAGGAGCTCGATGGGTTCCACGCCCTCCCAGCGGCGCAGGTCGAGCTCGACCGGCTGCGGGAAGCGCGACAGGTTGTTGATGCACAAGACGATGTCATCGGTGTCCGGGTCGTGGTGCTCACGGACGTAGCTGAGCACGCTCGGGTTGGAGCCGCCGAGGTCCGCGAAGTCTCCGAGCCCGAAGGCGGGGTGCTTCTTGCGGGCGTTGATCATCCGGCGGGTCCAGTGCAGCAGCGATGACGCGTTCTCCAGTTCGGTCTCCACGTTCACCCGCTGGTAGCCGAACACGGGATCCTGGATGACGGGCAGGTGCAGCCGGCCCGGGGTGGACCCGGAGAAGCCCGCGTTGCGGTCCGGTGTCCACTGCATCGGGGTGCGGACGCCGTCACGGTCACCGAGCCAGATGTTGTCGCCCATCCCGATCTCGTCGCCGTAGTAGAGCACCGGCGAACCAGGCAGCGACAAGAGGAGAGCGGTGAACAGCTCCATCTGGTTGACGTCGTTCTCGAGCAGCGGGGCGAGCCGGCGGCGGATGCCGATGTTCGCCTTCATCCGCGGGTCCTTGGCGTACTCCCCCCACATGTAGTCGCGGTCCTCGTCGGTGACCATCTCCAAGGTCAGCTCGTCGTGGTTGCGAAGGAAGATGCCCCACTGGCAGTTCTCCGGGATGGGTGGGGTCTGCTCCAGGATCTCCGAGATCGGGAACCGCGACTCTCGCCGCACCGCCATGAAGATGCGCGGCATCACCGGGAAGTGGAAGCACATGTGGCACTCGGTGCCGATCGTGCGGCCACCGTCTCCAGTGTCCTCGACCGCGCCGTAGTAGTCGACGACGTCGGTGGGCCACTGGTTCGCCTCGGCCAGCAGCACCCGGTCCGGGTAGTGCTCGTCGACGTAGCGGCGAACCTCCTTCAAGAACTCGTGGGTCTCCTTGAGGTTCTCCCCGTTCGTCCCCGGCCGCTCGAAGAGATAGGGGACCGCGTCCAGCCGGAAGCCGTCGATGCCCAGGTCGAGCCAGAAGGACAGCGCCTCGAGCATCGCCTTCTGGACCTTCGGGTTGTCGAAGTTCAGGTCCGGCTGGTGGCTGTAGAAGCGGTGCCAGAAGTACTGCTGGCGCACCGGGTCCCAGGTCCAGTTCGACGACTCGGTGTCGACGAAGATGATCCGCGCCTCCGAGTAGAGGTCGTCGGAGTCGGACCACACGTAGAAGTCGCCGTACGGGCCGTCGGGGTTGGCGCGCGACTCCTGGAACCACGGGTGCTGGTCGCTCGTGTGGTTCATGACGAAGTCGATGATCACGCGGATGTCGCGCTTGTGGGCCTCGTCGAGGAACTCGTGGAAGTCCTCGATCGTGCCGACCTCGGGCAGCACGCCGGTGTAGTCCGCGACGTCGTACCCCCCGTCGCGCAACGGCGAGGTGAAGAACGGCGGGACCCAGAGGCAGTCGACGCCCAACCAGTGCAGGTAGTCGAGCTTCTCGGTGAGCCCCTTGAAGTCACCGATCCCGTCACCGTCCGAGTCGCGGAACGACCGGACGAGCACCTCGTAGAAAACCGCGGACTTGAACCAGTCCGCGGTGAGGGTCAGACCTCCGGCATCGGGCTCCGGACGGACAGTCTTCGACACGGACATCAGGCGGGGGTGCTCCTCACGGTCAGGATGTGGGCGGGCTCGTGGAACGGGTCGAGGCGGACGTAGTTGTGGGCGCCCCACGTCCAGTCCTCACCGGTGACCTCGTCGTGCACGACGAAGCGATCCTCCCAGTCGCGCCCGATCGCGGGGAGATCGAGGTGGACGGTGGTCTCGCGCGTGGTGTGCGGGTCGACGTTGACGACCACGATCACGGTGTCGGTCGTCCCGTCCGCAGCGGTCGAGGACTTCGTGAACACGACGATCGCGTCGTCCTCGGCGTTGTGCACGCGCAGGTTGCGGAGCTGCTGCAGCGCCGGATGCTCCCGGCGCAGCCGGTTCAGCATCGTGACGTACGGCGCCAGCGACCGTCCCTCGGCCTCGGCGGCGTCCCAGTCCCGGATGCGGACCTGGTACTTCTCCGAGTCGAGGTACTCCTCCGAGCCGGGTCGCACGGCGACGTGCTCGTACAGCTCGTAACCGGCGTACATGCCCCAGGAGGGGGAGCCTGTCGCGGCCAGCACGGCGCGGATCTTGAACGCCGGCTGCCCGCCGTACTGCAGGTACTCGTGGAGGATGTCGGGGGTGTTGACGAAGAAGTTCGGCCGCAGGACGTGCGCGGACTCCTGCGAGACCTCGATGAGGTACTCCTCGACCTCGGAGCGGCTGTTGCGCCAGGTGAAGTACGTGTAGCTCTGGTGGAAGCCGATCATCCCGAGCGCCCGCATCATCGCCGGGCGGGTGAAGGCCTCCGAGAGGAAGACCACGTCCGGGTCGGTGCTGCGGATCTCGCCGAGCAGCCGCTCCCAGAACGCCACCGGCTTCGTGTGCGGGTTGTCGACGCGGAAGACCCGGACGCCGTGGTCCATCCAGTGGCGGACCACTCGCAGCACCTCGGCGTAGATCCCCTCGGGGTCGTTGTCGAAGTTGATCGGGTAGATGTCCTGGTACTTCTTCGGCGGGTTCTCGGCGTAGGCGATCGTGCCGTCGGCGCGCGTGGTGAAGAACTCGGGGTGCTCGGTGGACCAGGGGTGGTCCGGAGCCGCCTGCAGGGCCAGGTCGAGGGCGACCTCGAGCCCGGCGTCCTTGGCGGCGGCGACGAACGCGTCGAAGTCGTCGATCGTGCCGAGGTCGGGGTGGACCGCGTCGTGGCCGCCGTCCTTGGAGCCGATCGCCCACGGCGAGCCGACGTCCTCGGGCCCGGGGGTCAGGCTGTTGTTCGGACCCTTGCGGTTGACCTCTCCGATCGGGTGGATCGGCGGGAGGTAGATGATGTCGAACCCC
>CADCUJ010000088.1 GCA_902805855.1 uncultured Nocardioidaceae bacterium | reverse complement strand
GGCGGACGCTGGTGAGCGACCCCGACGCGACCTTCGACGAGGAGATCGTCCTCGACGCGGCCGAGGTCACCCCCTTCGTCACCTGGGGCACCAACCCCGGGCAGGGCGTCCCGCTGGGCGCGGCGGTCCCCGACCCGCAGTCGCTGCACGGTCGCCGCGTGATGCCCCTCCGCCCCGGAGAGCGTGAACAGGTCAGCCGGAGGAAGAACCTCGACAAGAAACAGGGGCGCGGACACCGCCCGAAGGTTACAAGACGGCCCAGTGGTACGGCGGGGACGTCATCAGCGCGTCAGAACCACCGTGATGTTCCACCCGTGGAGCCGTGACGTGCCACTGGTACGTCACGACCCATCGGAGGATCAATGCCCGTTGAACGCGTCCCGCATGCGGCTGAAGAAGCCGCCCTGCTTGCTCAGCTCGGCGATGTCCTCACCGCGGGTCTTGGCGAAGTCGCGCAGCATCCGCTCCTGGTCGGCGGTCAGCTTCGTCGGCGTCTTCACGTCCAGGTGGACGAAGAGCTCACCACGGCCCTGCCCGCGCAGGTGCGGTACGCCCTTGCCCCGAATCCGCAGCGTCGAGCCCGGCTGGGTGCCGGCCTTGACCTCGATGTTCTCCTCGCTGTCCAGCGTCTTGATGGTCAGCCGGGTGCCGAGCGCGGCGGCCGTCATCGGCAGCGTCACCCGGCAGTGCAGGTCGTCGCCCTTGCGGGAGTAGACGTCGTGCGGGCGTTCGTGGATCTCCACGTAGAGGTCACCGGCGGTGCCGCCACCGGGCCCGACCTCGCCCTGCTGGGCGAGCCGGATCCGCATGCCGTCCTCGACCCCGGCCGGGATCTTGACGGTCAGCGACCGGCGGGTACGGATGCGGCCGTCGCCCGCGCACGTGGGGCACGGCTGCGGGATGACGGTGCCGTGGCCCTGGCACACCTGGCAGGGGCGCGAGGAGACGACCTGGCCGAGGAAGGTGCGCTGCACGGACTGGACCTCGCCCCGGCCGCCGCAGGTCTCGCAGGTGGCCAGGTGGGTGCCGGGTGCGGTGCCCGCGCCGGAGCACTGGGTGCAGAGCACGGCGGTGTCGACCGTGATCGGCGCCTCGACGCCGAAAGCGGTTTCCACCAGGTCGAGTTCGAGACGCAGGATCGCATCGGCGCCCGGCCGGGTACGCGGGCGGGGCCCACGCGAACCACCGGCCGCGGAGCCGAAGAAGGCGTCCATGATGTCCTGGAAGCCGACGAACGGGCCACCGGGACCGCCGGGACCACCGGCACCTCCGCCGCCACCGGGGGCGAGCGGGTCGCCGCCGAGGTCGACGATCTGCCGCTTCTGGTCGTCCGAGAGAACCTCGTACGCGGCGTTGATGTCCTTGAACTTCTCGTGTGCCTCAGGATCCGGGTTGACGTCCGGATGGAACTGGCGGGCCAATTTGCGGTAGGCACGCTTGATCTCGTCGTCGGAGGCGTCCCGGGCTATGCCGAGAATTCCGTAGTAGTCCTTGGCCACTGCGTTTCGTGTCCTCATGTCTGCCTCGCGCGTGCGGGCCGTCCGTCGCGGAAACCGTCAGTTCTGTGCCAGCAGATCGCCAACGTAGCGTGCCACGGCACGCACGGTAGCGATCGTGCCGGGGTAGTCCATCCGGGTCGGGCCGAGTACGCCGAGCCCACCGACGATGGTCGCCCCCGGACCGTATCCGGTGCTCACGACGGATGCCGAACGCAGGTTGTCGATCTCGTTCTCGTCGCCGATGCGTACCCGCATGGTGCTGGGTTCCACCTCGCCGATGAGTTTGAGGAGGATGACCTCCTCCTCCAGCGCCTCCAGCACGGGGCGCAGGGAACCGTGGAAGTCGAGCACACCGCCGCGGGTCAGGTTGGCCGTTCCGGCCAGCGCGAGGCGTTCCTCACTGCGCTCGACGAGCGTCTCGAGCAGCACCGAGGCGAGGGTGGCCATGGTGTTGCGGCGTTCCGGGGCCGACTCGTCGACGAGCGCGGCGACCAGTGGCGGGGTGTCGGACAGCTTCTGCCCGGCGAGCTTCTCGTTGACCTTGCGGCGCATCTCGGTGATGTCGTCGGCCGGCACCGGGGTCGGCAGCTCGACGAGCCGCTGCTCGACCCGGCCGGTGTCAGCGATCATGACCAGCATGATGCGGGTGGTGGAGATCGGCACGAGTTCGAGGTGACGCACCGCCGAGCGGGCCAGCGACGGGTACTGCACGACGGCGACCTGCCTGGTCAACTGGGCCAGGAGCCGGACCGTACGGTGCACGACGTCGTCGAGGTCGACCGCACCGTCGAGGAACCGCTCGATCGCCCGCCGTTCGGCGGGGCTGAGCGGCTTGACCCGGGACAGCCGATCGACGAAGAGCCGGTATCCCAGGTCGGTGGGGACCCGTCCCGCACTGGTGTGCGGCTGCCGGATGTAGCCCTCCTCCTCCAGCACGGCCATGTCGTTGCGCACGGTGGCCGGGGAGACGCCGAGCTGGTGCCGCTCGACGAGGGCCTTGCTCCCGACGGGTTCCTGGGTGGCGACGTAGTCCTCGACGATCGCGCGGAGGACCTCGAGCTTGCGGTCATCGAGACTCATGACCCCTCCCTCCGATCGGCTCCGGCGCCCACCGGTCGCGGCGCGACGGCTTGGCACTCGGCGTGTGCGAGTGCCAGTCTACGTCGAGCGCCGCCCGAACGCGATGATCAGCCGGGCGGTCGGGACGCACAGCCGACTGTCCATTGTCCGACGCCGGACGGGTGTCAGCCTCGCCACCATTGAGTGACCCCCCTACCGTGAGCGCATGACCGAACCGCCTCGCTCGCCCGGTGACGGATCCGCCTCGGATCCCACTGCTCCCTTCAACCCGACCAGCGGTGGACCGACCTACGGGTCCGCCTCTCAGCCGCCGACCTACGGCACCCCTCCGCCGGCTGCCGACGTGCCCGGTTCCGGTGCCGGCGGCTACCCGCCGCCGGGCTCCGGTGCGGGTGGGTATTCCCCGCCCTCCTCGGGGGCGGGCGGCTATCCCCCGCCCTCCTCCGGCGCGGGCGGTTACCCGCCGGCGGGTGGGCCGCCGCCCGCCTACGGCCAGCAGCCGGGTTACGGCCAGGCCCCGGGCTACGGCCAGGCCCCGGGCTACGGTGCGGCCCCCGGTTACGGTGCCTCGCCGACCGGCTACGCCAACAACGACGAGAAGACCTGGGCGATGCTCGCGCACTTCGGCGGGATCGTCCTCGGCTTCATCGCCCCGCTGATCGCGATGCTGGCCAAGGGCAACGAGTCGCCGACCGTGCGCGCGCACGCCGTCGAGGCGCTGAACTTCCAGATCACCTGGGGTGTCGCATCGATCCTCGCGGCGATCGTGGGCGTGTGCACGTTCGGCATCCTGTTCTTCCTGCCGTTCATCACGCTCGCCGTCGTGGTGATCTTCTCCATCCTCGGTGGTATCAAGGCCAACGAGGGCACCCTCTACCACTACCCGATGACGGTTCGGCTGGTGAAGTAGTCGTGCGCCGGGTCCGGTCCCCCGGGGGCCGGGCCCCGACCGGCAATGCGCAACAGGGCTCAGGGCAGCAGGTCGCGGACGACCGCGTCGGCGAGCAGCCGGCCGCGTGTGCTCAGCACCACCTGCCCGCCAGCAGGCGGGTCCTGCTGGATCAGTCCTTGCTCCGCCAGCTGCGGAAGCCGGCCACGACCCGCCTCGTCGAGCACGTCGACCGCCAGGCCGTCGCGCAGCCTGGTCTCGAGCAGCACCCGCTCGACCCGCCGGGTCTCCTCGTCGAGCATCTCCCTTGCCCGAGCCGGACTCGCCTGCTGCGCCAGCCTGCCGATGTAGGCCGTTGGATGCTTGAGGTTCCACCACCGCACCCCTCCGACATGCGAGTGCGCGCCCGGGCCGATGCCCCACCAGTGGCCCCCTGTCCAGTAGAGCTCGTTGTGCCGGCACCGGGCCGCTTGGTCCCTGGCCCAGTTCGACACCTCGTACCAGCTCAGCCCCGCCTGCTCCAGCATCGCGTCCGCCACCAGGTACTTGTCGGCCTGGTCATCGTCGTCTGTCATGGCGACCTCGCGCCGGCGGATCTGCCGCGCCAGTGCGGTGCCCTCCTCGACGATCAGCGCATAGGCCGACACGTGGTCCGGTTGGCAGGCGAGCGCCGCGTCCAGCGATGCCTGCCAGTCGTGGGCTGACTCCCCCGGCGTGCCGTAGATCAGGTCCAGGCTCACCTGCTCGAAACCCGCCTTCCTCGCCCACTCCACGACTAGTGGCACCCGCAGCGGGTCGTGGGTGCGGTCGAGCACCCGCAGCACGTGCGGGACGGCCGACTGCATACCGAACGAGACGCGGTTGAACCCGACCTCCCGCAGCTCGGCGAGGGCCGCGGCGTCGACGCTGTCCGGGTTGGACTCGGTGGTGACCTCCGCGCCGTCGGCAAGCCCGAACTCGTGGTCGACGCTTGTGAGGATCCGCCCCAGCTCCTCCGGCTGGAGCAGGGTGGGGGTTCCCCCGCCGAGGAAGACCGTCTGCACCTTGAGCTCATGCGGACCCAGGGCCCGCCGGGCGAGCCGGATCTCGGCGAGCACGGCATCGACGTACGACGCCCGCGCCGCTGTGCCGACGAGCTCGGACGCGGTGTAGGTGTTGAAGTCGCAGTAGCCGCAGCGAACCGAGCAGAACGGCACGTGCACGTACAGGCCGAACGGACGCTGCCCGACCTCGGCAAGAGCAGTCTCCGGAAGCGACCCGTCTACCGGGGCGGCTCCTGCTTCGGGCAGCGTGGACGGCACCGGTCAAATCTGTCACGGGCGGCCAAGCAGGCCCGAGACGCTACCGGTACAGCTCGTCGAGCTGGTCCTGGTAGTTCTCCTCGACCACCTTGCGCTTGACCTTCATCGACGGGGTGAGCTCACCGGACTCGACCGTCAGGTCGTGGTCGAGGAGGACCCATTTCTTGATCGTCTCCCAGCGGTTGAGCCGCGTGTTGAGCTGCTCGACGTACCCGCCCACCATGTCCTGGACCTGCTGCGAGGACACGATCTCGGCGTAGGACCGGCCCTCCATGTCATGGTGTGCGGCCCACTCGGTCATCGCATCGGGATCGAGCGTGATCAAGGCGACGCAAAAGTTGCGCTCTGCGCCGTGCACCAGGAACTGGCTCGCGTACGGGCAGATCGCCTTGAACTGGGACTCGATCGAGGACGGAGCGATGTACTTGCCTCCGGAGGTCTTGAACAGGTCCTTCTTGCGGTCGGTGATCTTCAGGAAGCCGTCGGCGTCGACCTCCCCGATGTCGCCGGTGTGCAGCCACCCGTCCGAGAGCGTCTGTGCGGTCTGCTCGGGCATGTTGTGATAGCCGTCCATCACCCCGGGCCCCTTGATCAGCACCTCGCCGTCCTCGGCGATCTTCACCTCGCTACCGGGCATGCCCTTGCCGACGGTGCCGAGTCGGTAGGCGCCGGGACGGTTCACGCACGTCCCGGCCGAGGTCTCGGTCAGGCCGTAGCCCTCGAGGATCAAGATTCCCGCTGCGTGGAACCACTCGGCCACCTCCCGGTTCAGGGCGGCTGCGCCGGAGATGAAGAAGCGGACCCGGCCGCCGAAGCGCTCGCGGATCTTGGCGAAGACCAGCCTGTCGAACAAGGCGTGCTGTCGAGCGAGCAGGAAGGGGACCGGCTTGCCTTCGGCCTTGAGCCGGTCGACCTCGAGCCCGACCGCGAACGCCTTGTTGAACAGCTTCTCCTTGATCCCGCCCTCGGTCTGCTGCATCGTCACGATCCGGCCGTGGGCCTTCTCGAAGATCCGCGGCGCCGCGCCCATGAAGGTGGGGCGCACGACACCGAGGTTCTCGATGATCTTGTCCACCCTGCCGTCGACGGCGGTGGCGAAGCCGATCGCCAGCTGCGTGGAGAGAAGTACCTTGCCGAACGAGTGCGCCAGCGGCAGCCAGAGGAACTGCAGGTCGTCGGCGGAGAGGATCTGCAGCTCCTCGATGGCGGCTCCCTCGTAGGTCCACGAGGAGTGCCGCAACCGGACCCCCTTGGGCCGGCCGGTCGTGCCCGAGGTGTAGATCAAGGTGGCCAGGTCATCTGGCGAGATGCCCTCGACCCGCTCCTCCACGATCTTCGGCTGGTCGGCCAGCAGCTCCGCCCCGAGGCCCTCCAGGTCGCCGAGCCCGATCACCCAGTCGCCGGTCTCCGCCTCGCCGACGCTCTCGAAGGTGACCACCTTGGCCAGGTGCGGGAGCTCGGACCTGCTGGCGGTCAGCTTCGCCACCTGCGTGTCGTCCTCGGCGAAGACGACGCGGCACTCGGAGTCGGCCAGGATGTAGCCGACGTCCGCGGGACTGGTGGACGGGTAGACCGTGGTGGTCGCTCCCCCGGCACACATCACTGCGAGGTCGGCGAGGATCCACTCGAAGCGGGTCGTCGAGGCGATTCCGACTCGCTGCTCCGGCTCGATGCCGAGCGCCACCAGGCCGGCGGCCAGCTTCGTCACCCGGTCGCCCGTCTCCTGCCAGGTGACCGACGTCCAGGCATCCCCGTCGGGGTAGCGGTAGGCCTCTCGGCCGGGGCTGTCCTTGACGCGGTCGAAGAACTGCCGGCCGACGTTCGGCGCCCGGTGCTCGATGGCGCTGGGGCTGGCAGCGGTCTGGGACATCGTTCTCCTCGTTCTCCCCCGCCACCCTGGCGGTCTGCTGCGTGTCCTCTGCCGTGGGTCACGGCATGGTGACAGACAACCTAGAGCAGCCGGCAACCCGAGGATAGTGACCACGCGCTCAGTCCTGGACCGCCTTGGCGACAGCGACCATCCGGGTGAGCCACTCCCGGTCCTGCTGGCCGAGGTCGCGGCCTCGGGACGACGCCTCGTCCACCGTCCAGGACGCGTTGTGGACCGCGCGCACGATCACCCACTCCCGAGCGCGGTCCTCGTCGAGGCCGGCTGTGTCCACGACGGTGTGGAAGCGGCGGCGCACCGCCTCGCGCACGTTGCCGGAACCCACGGCCTCGTCCCACCGGTTCCACAGCACCGGCGCCACCTCGTAGTGCGGGTCCCCCGCCATCGGCTTCGGGTCGATGGCCAGCCAAGGCTCCCGGTCGGCGCCGAGCACGTTCTCGTAGTGCAGGTCTCCATGTATCAGCGCACCGCCGATCGCCGGGTCCGCGACCAACCCGTCGGCGAGGTGCACCGCCTGCTCGACCAGCCGCCTCGGCATCGGGACCTCGGTGCCCAGCGAGCGCAACCCGTCGTTCCAGGTCTGCACGAACGACGCCAGCGGCGTCAGCTGAGGGAGCGCTGCGACGTGGAGGCGTTCGTAGAGCCCGGCGATCACCGCGCACGCCTCCAGGTCACCTACGGAGCGCAGGTCACGCTCATCCAGCCGCTCGAGCAGCAGTGCGCGGCGACGCGGTTCCGCGCGCATCAGCCGGACCGTCCCGTTGCCCTGCCAGTGCTGCAGGGCCAACGCCTCGTGCACCGACTCGGTGTCCCCGTCGAAGCTGACCTTGAGCACCATCCCCCGACCCGTTGAGATGGGGCCCGTGCCGGTCGAGATGGGCCTCCCGCTCGTTGAGATGGGGCCCGTGCCCGTTGAGATGGGGCCCGTGCCGGTCGAGCCCGCCACCGGAACCACCAGGGAGGCGAAGCCGTGCCGGGGAGATCCGTCGTAGTCGAGCCCCCACTCCTCGACCAGGTCGGCAACCAGGCGAGGAAGCCGGTGCAGCCAGTCCGCCCAACGCGGCCCGAGCGCTGCTTGCGCCGCAAGTTCCGGCGGGATGTCGAAGGGCAGGGGCCTCAACGCTTGGACTTGTCCCCCGGCCCGGAGTCGGAGGACAGCGCGGCGATGAAGGCTTCCTGAGGTACCTCGACCCGTCCCACCATCTTCATCCGCTTCTTGCCCTCCTTCTGCTTCTCCAGCAGCTTGCGCTTCCGGGTGATGTCACCGCCGTAGCACTTGGCGAGCACGTCCTTGCGGATGGCCCGGATCGTCTCGCGGGCGATCACCCGGGATCCGACCGCGGCCTGGATCGGTACCTCGAACTGCTGGCGTGGGATCAGCTCCTTGAGCTTCCCGGCGAGCGCGACGCCGTAGGAGTAGGCGTCGTCGCGGTGCACAATCGCGCTGAAAGCGTCGACGGTCTCGCCCTGCAGCAAGATGTCGACCTTGACCAGCTCGGAGACCTGCTGCCCGGTCGGCTCGTAGTCCAACGAGGCATACCCCTTGGTGCGTGACTTGAGCTGGTCGAAGAAGTCGAAGACGATCTCCGCCAGCGGCATCGTGTAGCGCAGCTCCACGCGGTCCACCGACAGGTAGTCCATGCCGTCGAGCTGGCCGCGCTTGCGCTGGCACAGCTCCATGATCGCGCCGATGTAGTCGCCGGGGCTCAGGATCGTTGCTCGTACGACGGGCTCGTGCACCTCGGCGATACGGCCGGCGGGGTACTCACTCGGGTTGGTGACCTCGAGCCGGGTGCCGTCCTCCATGGTCACGTCGTAGACCACGTTGGGCGCGGTCGAGATCAGCTCGAGGTTGAACTCGCGCTCCAGCCGCTCCCGGACGATCTCCATGTGCAGCAGGCCGAGGAAACCGATCCGGAAGCCGAAGCCGAGGGCGCCTGAGGTCTCGGGCTCGTAGACGAGAGCGGCGTCGTTGAGCTGGAGCTTGTCGAGCGCGTCGCGCAGCGTCGGGTAGTCGTCGCCGTCGATCGGGTACAGCCCGGCGAACACCATCGGGTTCGGATGCTGGTAGCCGCCGAGCGGCTGCGTCGCCCCGTTGTGTTGGGAGGTGACGGTGTCGCCGACGCGAGACTGACGGACCTCCTTCACACCGGTGATCAGGTAGCCGACCTCCCCGACCCCGAGGTCCTCGGCCTTGGTCTGCTCCGGTGAGATGACCCCGACCTCGAGCATCTCGTGGGTCGCCCCGGTCGACATCATCTTGATCCGGTCCCGGTGCGACAGCTTCCCGTCGACCACCCGAACGTAGGTGACCACGCCGCGGTAGGTGTCGTAGACCGAGTCGAAGATCAGGGCGCGTGGTGGTGCGTTCGCGTCGCCCACCGGTGGCGGCGTCTGCCGCACGATCTCGTCCAGCAGGTCCTGGACGCCGACACCGGTCTTGGCGGACACGCGCAGCACGTCGCTCTCCTCGCAGCCGATGATGTGCGCCAGCTCGGCGGCGTACTTGTCCGGTTGCGCAGAGGGTAGGTCGATCTTGTTGAGGACCGGGACGATCTGCAGGTCGGCGCCGAGAGCGAGGTACAGGTTCGCCAGAGTCTGCGCCTCGATCCCCTGTGCCGCGTCGACGAGGAGGACCGCTGCCTCGCACGCCTCGAGAGAACGCGAGACCTCGTAGGTGAAGTCGACGTGCCCCGGGGTGTCGATCATGTTCAGGACGTGCTGGGAGCCTGCGCTCTCACCGCTGCTCACCGTCCAGGGCATCCGCACGGCCTGGCTCTTGATGGTGATCCCGCGCTCTCGCTCGATGTCCATCCGGTCCAGGTACTGCGCCCGTGCGCTGCGTTCGTCGAGCACTCCGGTCAGCTGCAGCATCCGGTCGGCCAGCGTCGACTTGCCGTGGTCGATGTGCGCGATGATGCAGAAGTTGCGGATCATCGCGGGCTCGGTCCGGCCAGGCGGAGGAGCCGTGAGGGTGGGCTTGGGCACTGACATCTTCCGTGATAGGCGGTCGCGACGGCGCCGTACCAGGGTGTCGCGGGTCCCGGCCATTGTTCCACGCGCGGCCCAAGCCACCCGACACACCGCTGACCAGGTCGCCGCGGGTGCTGTCGACGTACACAATGGGGCCGTATGCCCCAGCAACCCCGAGGCGTGTCCGCCGTGGAGCCCGTCCCCCACGGGCACACCGCGCGGCGCCTCCAGTGGGCGCATCTGCCGCCTCCGCTGCGACGAACCATCGAGGCCAGGCTCGGCTCGCCGGTGGTGGAGGCTCGCTCGCAGGACAGCGGCTTCACACCTGGCTTCGCATCCCGGCTGACCGGGAGGGACGGCTCCGAGCTGTTCGTCAAGGCCGCCAACAAGCTGGCACAGCGGCCGTTCGCCGACGCCTACGCGGAGGAGGCGCGCAAGCTGCGTCTGCTTCCGCCCGACCTGCCGGTACCGCGCCTGCTCTGGTCCCTGGACGAGGATGCCTGGACGGTGCTCGGCTTCGAGTGCGTCGACGGCGACCCCCCGCGAAGGCCCTGGGTGCGGGCAGAGCTGGACGCCTGCCTGGACACGTTGGCGGTGGTGGCCGAGCGCCTCGACCCGGCGCCTGCAGGGCTCGGGCTCAGACCGATCACCGAGGAGCTGCCTGGCCTACGGACCGGCTGGGACCAGGTGCGTACCTCCGCGCCCGACTGGCCGCACCTGGACGAGGCATCCGAGCTGGCCCGCAGCTTCGTGGACTTCACGGGCAACGACGCGTTCGTGCACTCTGACGCCCGCGACGACAACTTCCTGATCACCGGGTCCGGTGGCGCCTTGTTGTGCGACTGGAACTGGCCCACCCGGGGCCCGGTGTGGCTGGATGCTGTCGACCTGCTGGCCTCTGCGTACGGCGACGGGCTCGATGCCCAGGAGATCCTCGCCACTCACCCGCTCACCAAGGACGCCGACCCCGACCACGTCGACGCCTGGCTGGCGGCGCTGTGCGGTTTCATGATGGAGAACCGGGCGAAGCCGGCCCCGTCGAGCTCGCCGTACCTGCGGGTGCACGCCGGCTGGTGGGCCGAGGCGACCTGGGCATGGCTCGCCGCACGCCGTGGCTGGGCCTGATGCGTCCCCGGGTGTGTGATTTGGGCGGCTTGGCGCGCCGCTGGTAACCTCGACGTCTGTGTCCGCCGGACGCCTACGTTCGCAGCGGCACCGCCTGAGCTCCAGCTCCGGCTTCAACCAGCTCCACCAAAGCCGAAAGACGATCGAGGCCCGACCTAGTGGCGAACATCAAGTCCCAGATCAAGCGCAACCGGCAGAACGACGCTGCCCACGAGCGGAACAAGTCCGTGAAGTCGGCACTGAAGTCCGCGGTGCGCAGGTTCCGCGAGGCTGCGGACGCCGGCGACAACGACAAGGCGCATCAGCTCGCCGCGGCTGCCAGCCGGAAGCTGGACAAGGCTGCCTCCAAGGGCGTCATCCACAAGAACCAGGCAGCGAACAAGAAGTCGGCCATCGCGAAGCGGGCCGCCTCGCTCTAGGACCATCAGCGCGGACTGGACTCGATCCGCAGGCGCCGCCCCGTTCGTGGGCGGCGCTTTGCCATGTCGCCCCCGGTCAGCGGCCGGTGCGTGCCTGGGCGACGGTCAGCACCATTCGCTCGAGCGCGTAGGCGGCGTCGCTGGACGCGCCTTTGACGTCTGCGTCGGCCCGCGCCACCGCCCGGATCGCCTTCACCAGTCCCGCCTCGTCCCACCCGCGAAGCTGGTCACGTAACGTCCTCAGCTTCCACGGCGGGACTCCCACCTCGCGCGCCAGGTCGGCCTCCCGCAGACCCCCACGTGCCGCCTGGTACCTCGCCAGTCCGCGCAGACCGCCCGCGAACGCGCTGGTGACGAGCACCGGAGCGGTCCCGTTGTCGATCGCCCAGCGCAGCTCCTCGAGAGCGGTGGCGGTGCGCCCGTAGATCGCCGCGTCGGCGACCGCGAAGCCCTTCACCTCAGCCCGTCCGCCGAAGTACCTCTTCACCATCTCGCCAGTCAGTGGCTCACGGTGAAAGTCGCTGCACAGCTGGTGTGCCGCACCTGCGAGCGCGCGCAGGTCCTGTCCGACCGAGGACACCAGCACCTCGGCGGCGTCGCCATCGATCCTGCCGCCGTGCGAGCGCACCTCGGCGGCGACGAAACGAGGGAACTCCGAGGGCTTCAAGGAGGAGGACCTGACTTCGTTGACGCTGCCACCGAGCTTGCGCAGTCTGTCGAGCAGTCCCTTGCCTTTCATCCCGCCCGAATGGGAGAGCACGAGACCGACGTCGTCGGCCGGGTCGGCCGCGTAGTCCAGCAGTCCCTGGTGGGTGTCCTCCGGGAGATCCTCGAGGTCTCGGACGACCACGCAGCGGATGGTCGAAAACAGCGACGGCGCCGCCAGGTCGCCCAGGGTGGCCATGCTCAGCTGGTCTGCCGAGGTCTCGCTCAGCTCTGCCTCCGGGTCGGCTTCCCGGACCGCTGCCTGCGCGGCGGCCACGGCCCGCTCGTTGAGGAACTCCTCCGGACCGGTCACGAGCGTGACCCGGCCGAGGATGTCGGACGACGTCGGCTTGGCCATGGTCAGCTCAGCCTGCCACAGGCCGCGGACACGATGTCGTCAGCCGTCCGAGGTCGCCACCCGCAGGTCTCCGTCGGTGACCACGACGACCGCGACGTCGCCGGAGTGGTCGGTACGCCGTACCACCATCCCGGCATCCTCGAGCAGGCTGACCGTCTCCGGTGCCGGGTGGCCGTACTCGTTGCCTTCACCCGCGGAGATCACCGCCAGCCTGGCGCCAAGGCCGGTGAGGAAGCCGGGGTCCTGGTAGCGGCTGCCGTGATGGGGCACCTTGACCACGTCGACCCTGAGCTGGGGGGCCGACCGGTGCAGGAGCCGCTGTGCCTCCGGCTCCATGTCACCTCCGAGCATGATGCGCACCTCGCCCACCTGCGCTACCAGAGCCACGCTCGCGTTGTTGACGTCCGAGCTCTCCTCGCCCACGCCGGCCCGGATCAGCGACTCGACCGGTCCGACCACCTGCACGCTCAGCGCTCCGATGTGCTGGACGGCGCCGTACTCCGGCACCCGAACCGGTATCCCGGCCGCCTCCGCTTCGGCGACCACGTCGGCCGCTCCCTCCGAAGGCTCGGCGAGCGCCGTGACGTCGATCCGGCCGACCGTCCGGTCCGAGAGCGCTCCGGACAGCCCGTCGACGTGGTCGGCATGGAAATGGGTCAGCACGACGACCGGCAGCCGCTGCACCCCGAGCCGGTCCAGGCATCCGTCGATGGCCACCGGATCAGGCCCCACGTCGACCACGACGGCGTTGCCGCCGCCCGCGTTGAGCACCACGCCGTCGCCCTGGCCGACGTCGCAGGCCACCATCACCCACCCCGTCGGCGGCCACCCCGGCGAGGGCAGCGGGCGCACGAGCAGCACCAGCGCGAGTGCGACGGCCAGCAGGCTCAGCCGACGACGGGCCAGCAGCCGGGGCATCGCCACGACGGCGCCCACACAGATGATCGACAGGGCCACGATCGACAGCGGACTGGCCACCCACTCGAGTGCAGCGCTCGGCAGCCGCGCGCCGTGCTGCGCGACAGCGACGATCCACCAGGCACACCAGCCCGCGAGCCACCCGCAGGACAACCCCAGCGGTGTCACGCCGAGCATCGACAGCCCGCCCACGAGGCCGAGTACGGTCGTCGGACCAACCACCGGGGCGACCAGGGTGTTGGCCACCACGGCCACCAGGCTCACCTGGTCCGAGATCGCCGCCACCACCGGCGTGCACACCAGCTGAGCGGCCAGCGGGACCGAGACCGCCTCGGCCACCCAGCGTGGCGTCCACCGCATCAGGGAGTCCCGCCAGACCGGCGCGAGGAACAAGATCCCGGCCGTTGCCAGTGCGGAGAGCACGAACCCCAGGGAGAGGGCGAGCCAGGGGTCGAACAGGAGCAGCCCGAACACCGCGACACCGAGCGCCCGGGTGCCGCGCTCACGGCCGTTCGACCCCATCCCGATCAGGGCGACCGAGCCCATCGCAGCGGCTCGGACGACGCTTGGTTCGGTGCGCGCCAGGAGGACGAAACCGACGACGCCCACGGCACCGACCCACACCAGGCCTCGGGCCCGGACACCGCACCACCTCGCCATGATCAGCACGAATCCGACGACCAGGGTCAGGTTGGTGCCGGACACCGCCGCGAGGTGGGTGAGCCCGGTCGTCCGGAAGTCCTCGACCATCGCGACCGGCATCGCCTGGTCGTCGCCGACGACGAGGGCAGGGATCAGGGTCCGCTCCTCGAGGTCGAGGGGTGCGACCGCACCTCGGATCCCGGCGCGGACCCGGGCGGCTGCGTCCAGCACCGCGCCGGGCGGCTCGAGGACGACCGGGGCACGCTGGGTCGAGATCACGGCAGCGAGGTCGTTGCCATCGGGTCGAGCTGCACCGCCGGAGACCTGGACGGTGGCGCCGACCTCGACGTCGCGCCACTGCGGCTCCCCGATGAGCAGGACGGGAACGCGGGTGTGCCCGGTGTGACCGCGTCCGGTCACCTCGAGGGTGCGCGCACGGACCAGGACGAACGGCCCGTACGTGCCTTGGCGAAGCAGCGGGTCGGCCGTGACCTCGACCGTTGCGGTCACGAAGGCTTCGTCCCGGGCGAGCTCGGCGAGCAGGCTGGACTGGTTGGCCTCGGTCCGCAGCATCGCGGAACCGGCCACAGCGGCGGCTGCCACCAGCCACGCAACGAGCGCGAGGGACGAGTGCCCGGTACGTCGACGCGCAGCCAAGACAGCGGCACCGATCCCCAGCGCCGCTGCGGTGACCCACGCCGGGAGCAGGAAGCCCGCCAGGGCACCCGCCCACGACATCACCGCGAGCAGGACGACCCGCAGGTCCGGTGGGCGGCTGGGCTCGGTCATCGCGGCCGGTCAGACGGTCACGTACGGCGCCATCTCCGCCAGGGTCGCGTCTCCGATCCCGGAGATCTCGAGCAGCTCGTCGACCGAGCTGAAGGCGCCGTTCTCGGTCCGCCACGTCATGATCGCCTGTGCGGTCACCGGACCCACCCCAGGCAGGGTCTCCAGGGCGACCTGGTCGGCGGTGTTGATGTTCACCAGCTCAATCGGTGCCCCGGAGGCGGTGGTGGTGGGAGCCGAGGCCGCCGGTGGGGCGACCCCGGTGGGCGGTGGTACCCCGACCACGATCTGCTCCCCGTCGACCAGGACGCGGGCGAGGTTCAGCGTCGCGAGGTCCACGCCTTTCCGTGCTCCTCCGGCCGAGCGCAGCGCGTCGGCCACCCGGGAGCCGGCCGGAAGCCGGGCGATGCCGGGTCGGCGTACCTTCCCGGCGACGTCGATGACGACCTGACCGACCGCTGTGGCTCCCGGAGCGGCTGGTGCACCGCCAACGATCGGGCTCGACCCGCCGGCCGGCGCAGCCGCTTCCGGAGGCGGCGTCCCGGACAGCTCCACCAGGGGTGAGCCAGCCGGCGAAGGGACCGGCGCCGGGACGACCATGCCTGGGCCGTCGGCTCGGAGGACCCACCAGGTGGCCGCGGCCATGGCGGCCGCCACGAGCAGCGCGACCACACTGACATGGGTGGAGGTGAGTCGCACACTGCCCTGCATCGTGGCCGGCAGCCGGTCGTGCACCCACCCACCGACCCTGCCGCCCGGGCCGATCGACCGGTGTGCGTGCCGGCCACCGACGACCGCTTCAGCGCTCTCAACGGCGGCGATCGGGTCCGGCCTCGACGCCTCGTCAGGCGGCAATGCCCGCTGGATCCCCGCGAGCTCCGCGCTCAGCAGCTCCAGCCGCCGTCGGGCGACCTCGGCGACCTGGTCGTTCGCGGCTTTGCGGGAGCGCATGCGAGCGAACCTAGGAACCGGGCTCGCACACCCGCCACCCCCGGTTCGCTGCCTGTGGACGGCGCGGGGGGACCGGCCCTTGGGGGCGGGACCTGGCGGGCCCGGCGCGGGGGCCCGGCGCGGGAGCTGCCGGAGGCTCGGCGTGGGAGCCCGGTCCGTCAGCCGCCCTCGAGACAGGGCGCGACGACGACGGCGAGCATGCCCGGACCGACGTGGGCGCCGATCACCGCCCCCACCTCGGAGACCAGGACCTCCCGCCCTCCCAGATTCTCGGCCAGCCGATCGGCCAGCGTGTCGGCAAGCACCTGTGCCCGGTCCGGGTGCCCGAGATGAGCGACTGCGACATCCACGGCGCCGCCGTCCCGCTGTTCACCAGCTGCCTGCACGGCCAGCTCCTCGAGCCGGCTCAGGGCTCGCGAGGAGGTCCGCACCTTCTCGAGCGTCCCGATGCGGCCGTCCTCGACCTGGAGCAGCGGCTTGACCGACAGCGCGGACCCGAGCATGGCCGCCCCGGCTCCGATCCGTCCTCCGCGGCGCAGGTGCTCGAGGGTGTCGACGTAGAACAAGGTGGTGGTCGCCGCCGCGCGTTCCCGAGCGGCTGTCGCGGCCTCCTCGGCCGAGCCCCCGGCGTCGAGCACGTCGGCCGCGGTCAGCACGCTGAATCCCGTCGCCATCCCCAGCTGGCGGGAGTCGACCGTCGTCACCGGGACCGGCGCCTCGCATGCAGCGAGCTGAGCGGACTCGAACGTGCCGCTCATCTCGCTGGACAGGTGGATCGACACGATCTCGCCGGCGCCTCGGTCGGCGGCGCTCTGGTACGCCTGCAGCATGACTGCCGGCGCCGGTCGCGACGTGCTCACCGGCTTCCACGCCCGCAGAGCCGTTGCCACGGTCTCCGGTGTGGCTCCCTCCTCGACACCCTCGTCGAACGACTCCGCACCGATCACGACCTGCAACGGGACGACGATGATCCCCCGCTTCTCACACACCTCCGGTGAGAGCGTCGCGGTCGAGTCGGTGACCAGGGCGACAGATCCGGGCATGGCGGGAAGGCTACCTGGACGGCTGCCCGGCGATGTCATACGTTCGCCCTGGTCGAGAGGAGATCGTATGCGCGTCGTCGTGGCCGGCGGACACGGTCAGATCGCCCTCCTGCTGGAGCGGCTGCTGGTCGAGCGGGGGGACGAGGCGGTGGGACTGGTGCGCAACAGCGACCACCTCTCCGACCTCGAGCAGGTGGGCGCCCAGGGGGTCGTGCTCGACCTGGAGACGGCGACGGTCGAGGAGCTGGCCGGGATCCTCGAGAGCAGTGACGCCGTCGTCTTCGCCGCGGGGGCCGGACCTGGCAGCGGTCCCGAGCGCAAGGAGGCGGTCGACCGCGCCGGTGCCGTGCTGTTGGCGGAGGCCGCCGAGCGAGCAGGGGTACGTCGCTACGTGCTCGTCTCCTCGATGGGCACCGATCGAGTCGACGAGGACAGCGACGACGTGATGGCGGTCTACCTCCGCGCGAAGGCCGCCGCCGACGCCGACCTCCGCTCGCGCGACCTGGACACGACGATCGTCAAGCCAGGCCGGCTGACCGACTCGGAGGGCACCGGCGAGGTCCTCGCGGCACCCGATGCCGAGTACGGCGAGATCCCCCGCGCCGACGTGGCGGCCACTCTGCTCGCGATCCTGCACACGCCCGGGACGATCGGCAAGCAGTTCAGTCTCGTCACCGGGGACACCCGGATCGAGGACGCCCTGCTCAGCCTGTGACGATGTTGACCAGCTTGGGGGCTCGCACGATCACCTTGCGCACGGGGCGGCCCTCCAGGGAACGCTGAACCTTCGCGTCCGCCAGCGCCATCGACTGCAGGTCCTCCTCCGACACCTCGGGACTCACTTCCAGCTTCGCGCGCAGCTTCCCCTGGACCTGCACGATCGCGGTCACCACGTCCTCGCGCAGCAGGGTCTGGTCGACAGCTGGCCACCCGGCACGAGCCACCGTCGGCTGGTGGCCCAGCCGAAACCACATCTCCTCAGCGGTGAACGGCGCGACCAGCGAGAGCACGACCGCCACCGCCTCGGCCGCCTCACGCACCGCGGGGTCGCCGGGACCGCAACCGGAGTCGATCGCCTTGCGGGTGTGGTTGACCAGCTCCATCACTCGGGCGATGACGACGTTGAAGCGGTGCCCCTCGACCAGCTGGGTCGCTTCGTGCACGCACCGGTGCGTCGCCCTGCGCAGCACCGGGTCGCCGTCGTCGAAGGCGACACCGGCCGCCGAGGTCACGTCGCCACTCAGCCGCCACGCCCGCTGCAGGAACCTCACCGACCCGGCCGGTGACATGTCGGCCCAGTCGATGTCGTCCTCCGGTGGGCCGGCGAAGACCATGGCCAGCCGGATCGCGTCCACGCCGTACACGTCCAGCTGCTCGCCCAGGTCGACGCCGTTGCCCAGCGACTTGCTCATCCCGCGGCCCTGGTTGATCACCTCTCCCTGGTTCAGCAGCGCGGTGAACGGCTCCTCGAAGTCGATCATCCCCATGTCGTGCAGCACCTTGGTGAAGAAGCGCGAGTACAGCAGGTGCAAGATGGCGTGCTCCACGCCGCCGACGTACTGATGCGCGGGCATCCACCTGCGGACGGCCTCCTCGTCGAACGGACCGTCCTCGTAGTCCGGGGAGCAGTAGCGCAGGAAGTACCACGAGGAGTCCACGAACGTGTCCATCGTGTCGGTGTCACGCCTGGCCGGGCCGCCACAGGCCGGGCAGTCCACCTCGACCCAGTCCGACGCGGCCGCCAGGGGCGAGGTCCCCTTGGGCTTCAGGTCGGCACCCCTGAGATCGGGCAGCACGACGGGGAGCTGGTCGTCCGGCACGGGCACCTCGCCGCACGCCGCACAGTGCACGATCGGGATGGGGCACCCCCAGAACCGCTGGCGGGACAGCAGCCAGTCGCGCAATCGGAAGTTGACGGCACCCTGGCCCGTCCCCCGCTGCTCCAGGTAGTCGATGATCGTCCGCTTCGCCTCGTCGACGGCCATCCCGTCCAGGCTCACCTCGGCGTTGGCGGAGTTGACCGCAGGGCCGTCACCGGTGAACGCCTTGCCGCCCGAGGCCTCGAAGCCCTCCGGCGGCTGCACCGTGCGCACGATCGGCAGCCCGAACCTCTCGGCGAAGTCCCAGTCCCGCTGGTCCTGTCCGGGCACCGCCATGATCGCGCCGGTGCCGTAGTCGGCCAGTACGTAGTCGGCGGCGTACACCGGGATCTGTGCACCCGTC
>CADCUJ010000087.1 GCA_902805855.1 uncultured Nocardioidaceae bacterium | reverse complement strand
CAGGATGACGACGGCGGGGCGCAGCGCCGGCGGGCAGACGATCTCCGCTCCCGACCACCGCGTCGGACCCTCGATCGAGACCCGGTGCGGGTCGAGCAGCTGCACCCGGGAGCCGAGCCGGTTGAGCTCGGTGAGGTAGATCGCGCGGTTCTCGTAGACCCAGTCGTGCAGCAGGGTCTGGCCGTTGGCCACCGCAGCGATCACCGCGAAGAACGGCAGGTTGTCGATGTTGAGCCCGGGGAACGGCATCGGGTGGATCTTGTCGATGGGGGAGTGCAGCGCCGAGACGTGGGTGGTGAGGTCGACCAGCCGGGTGCGGCCGTTGGCGGCGACGTACTCCTCGCTGCGGGTGTAGCGGAAGCCCATCTCCTCGAGCAGCGCCAGCTCGATCTCGAGGAACTCGATCGGGACCCTGGAGATGGTGATCTCGGAGTTGGTGACGATCGCCGCGGCCAGCAGCGACATCGCCTCGATCGGGTCCTCCGAAGGCGCGTAGTCGACATCGACGTCGATGTGGGGCCGCCCGCGCACCGTGAGGGTGGTGGTGCCGATCCCGTCGATCTCGACGCCGAGCTTCTGCAAGAAGAAGCACAGGTCCTGGACCATGTAGTTTGAGCTGGCGTTGCGGATCACCGTGGTCCCTTCGCGGCGTGCAGCAGCCAGCAGTGCGTTCTCGGTGACGGTGTCCCCACGCTCGGTGAGCACGATCGGCCGGCTGGGGGAGACCAGGCGGTTGACCGTCGCGTGGTAGCTCCCCTCGGTCGCCTTCACCTCGAGACCGAACGGCCGAAGCGCCGCCATGTGCGGCTCGACGGTGCGGGTGCCGAGGTCACAGCCGCCGGCGTAGGGGAGCTCGAAGACGTCCTCGCTGTGCATGAGCGGGCCGAGGAACATGATGATGGAACGAGTACGGCGAGCGGCCTCGGCGTCCATCCGGGACAGGTCGATGTCTTGGGGAGGGATGATCTCCAGGTCGTTCTCGTCGTTCAGCCAGCGGGTCTGCATCCCGACGCTGCTGAGGACCTCGAGGAGCCGGTTGACCTCCTCGATCCGGGCGACCTTCCGCAGCGTCGTACGTCCCCGGTTGAGCAACGACGCGCACAGCAACGCGACGCCGGCGTTCTTCGACGACTTCACCTCGATGGTGCCCGACAGCTTGGTGGGCCCGGTGACCCGCAGGTGCGTGGGACCTGCGCCGAGGGAGACGATCTCGGAGTTCACCGCCTCACCGATACGTGCCAGCATCTCGAGGCTGAGGTTCTGGTGCCCACGCTCGATACGGTTCACCGCGCTCTGGCTGGTGCTGAGCACGTCGGCGAGCTGCTGCTGTGTCCAGCCCCGGTGCTTGCGCGCGTCTCGGATCAGATGACCGATGCGGGAGAGGTAGTCCTCACTCATGCCGCCCACGCTATCTCACATATGAGATAGGTCAAGCCAGCGACACTCCGACGGTAGCAGCCTGGTCGGGCATGTCAGGATCGGCGCATGCGCGCAACCACGATCCACGCCGCCGGCGACATCCGTCTCGAGGACCGTCCCGCTCCCGAGATCGCGGAGCCGACCGAGGCGATCGTCAAGGTGGTCGCCGGCTGCATCTGCGGCTCCGACCTGTGGCCCTACCGGGGCGAGAACCCGGTTGAGGCAGGTTCCACGATCGGCCACGAGCTCGTCGGGGTGGTCGAGGAGGTCGGTGCCGGAGTCCGTGAGTTCCGGCCAGGTGACTTCGTGATCGCTCCCTTCGTGCACTGCGACAACACGTGCGCCCACTGCCGTGCCGGAGCCACCTCGGCGTGCCAGAACCAGGGCTTCACGGAGAGTGGTCAGGCGGAGTACGCCAAGGTGCACCAGGCCGACGGCTCCCTGGTGAAGACCGAGGGAATGCCGGACGACTCGATGATCCCCTCGCTGCTGACGCTCTCGGACGTGATGGCCACCGGCTGGCACGCGGCGGTCGCGGCCGGCGTGCGAGCGGGCTCGACCGCCGTGGTCGTCGGCGACGGGGCCGTGGGTCTGTGTGCCGTGCTCGCGGCGGCGCAGCTCGGCGCGGAGCGGGTGGTCACCATGTCGCGCCACGAGCCGCGCCAGAAGATCGCCACCGAGTTCGGCGCGACCGACATCGTGGCCGAGCGCGGTGAGGACGGCGAGCAACAGGTTCTCGACCTCACCGACGGCATCGGTGCGGACGCGGTGCTGGAGTGCGTGGGCACCGGCGCCGCGATGACCACCGCGTTCAACATCGCCCGACCCGGCTCGACGGTCGGCTTCGTAGGCGTGCCCCACGGCGTCGAGCTGCCGCTGCGCAAGATGTTCGGCAAGAACGTCGGTCTGGCCGGGGGGATGGCGCCCGTGCGCACGTACCTTCCCGACCTGCTCGAGCGGGTCGTGTCCGGAGCGATCGACCCGGGTGTCGTCTTCGACATGACCCTCCCGCTGGCCGAGGTCGCCGAGGGATACCGTGCGATGGACGAGCGTCGGGCGATCAAGGTGTTGCTGCAGCCGTGATCACGCGGACCCGGTGACGGCGCACGGTGATGAGCTGCCCGAGGTGAGCATCAAGGCGGTCGTCTTCGACCTCGGTGGAGTGCTCGAGATGACCGAGGACGACACCTGGCCCGAGGTCTGGATCCGCAGCTGGGAGGACCGGCTGGGCCTGACGGCCGGCGCCTTCTTGGAAGGTCTCGCTCGGCACGAGCCGGTCGGGAACGCGGCAACCGGTGAGCTCAGCGAGCCGAGGATGCGGGAGATCTACGCCGATGTGCTGGGGCTCGACGAGCAGCAGGCCGACGAGCTGATGGCGGAGATGTGGGACGCCTACTGCGGTGAGCTCGACCGAGACCTGTACGACTTCTTCGCCTCGCTCGGGGCCGACTACAAGCTGGCCATCGTGAGCAACTCCGCGGACGGGGCCCGGCGGGAGGAAGGACGACGCTTCGGCTTCCCCGACCTGGTCGACGAACTGGTCTACTCACACGAGGTGGGCCTGGCCAAGCCGGACCCGGCGATCTACGCGCTGACCACCGAGCGGCTCGGCGTGCAGCCGGATGAGGTGGTGTTCCTCGACGACCGGCTCGACAACGTCGAAGCAGCGAACGCGTTCGGTTGGCTCGGCGTCGTGCACACCGACACCGCGTCGTCGATCGACGCGATCAAGCAGATCCTGGCGGACCGGACCCGGCCTGGCCGCTAGAGCACCAGGATCAGTACGACGATCACGGCGACGATCAGGGCAACGATCGCGATGGTACGAGTGTTCATGTGCAGCTCCTGAGCTCGGGTGTTCGGATGTGACGGTCGGACAAGTGTGACAGGCGGCATCCGGATCCTCGGGCGACACGCGGGGGCCGGGCCGCCCGTCGAAGGGTCGTTCCTCCGCCGCGGCACTCGGCGAGCGGCCTGTCGGTGGACGGTGACATGCTGAACCCATGGCTGACTTCATCCGTGAGGAGCTCGCCGGGTCTCGCTTCGAGCAGGTCGACCTCCGACGCGCTCGCTTCGAGGAGGTCGACCTCACCGACGCGCGGTTCCGCAACGTCTACCTGACCGGTGCCACGATCCGCGGCGCGGTGCTCCAGGATGTCGACATCGACGGCGACGTCGTCAACGTGCAGATCAACGGCGTGGACGTGGGACCGCTGATCGAGGTCGAGCTCAACCGCCGCCACCCTGAGCGGACGAAGCTGCGACCGTCCGACGCCGAGGGCTTCCGCCAGGCTTGGGCGGTGATCGAGGAGTCCTGGCCGCCCACCGTCGACCGCGCCCGTCAGCTACCTGCTGAGCTGCTCCACGAGCGGGTCGACGACGAGTGGTCGTTCATCGAGACGCTGCGCCACCTCGTGATGGCGACCGACGCCTGGGTCAAGCGCGCGATGCTGGGCGACCCCGACCCCTTCGACGCCCTCGCTCTGCCGCACACCGAGATGGGGGAGGTGCCCGGTGTTCCCAACGACCCCGACGCGCGGCCGACACTCGAGGAGGTGCTCGCCCTGCGCGCGGACCGGATGGCCGTGGTGCGCGAGGTGATGGCCGGCCTCAGCGACAAAGTGTTGTCCGGCTCGACCGACCCGGTGACATCGCCGGGCTACCCGGAGCCGGGCAGCTACCCGGTCCGCCGGTGCCTGCAAGCGGTGCTCAACGAGGAGTGGGCGCACCGCCTCTACGCTGAGCGAGACCTCGCCGTCCTGGAGAGACGCTTGCACGGTCACCGATGACTTCATGACGGCGGCGGAGTCGACTCGGCATCAACGACCTGGAGGTGACCTATGAGTTCCCTGTGTGTGCACGAGTTCATCAGCCTCGACGGCGTCATCGACGCACCGACGTGGACCTTCGACTACGGCTTCGACGATCGGATGGGTGCTCGGCTCGCCGCGCTCACCGACCGCTGTCGCGGCATCCTGCTCGGGCGCACCACCTTCGAGATGTTCGAGCCGGCGTGGTCGACGCGGACCGTGCAGGACGACCCCGGCGCGCCGTTCTTCAACGACACCACCAAGTACGTCGTGAGCGGGACGCTCACCGATCCGACCTGGCGGAACTCTCAGGTGATCGGCTCCTACGACGCCGGCAGGATCCGAACCCTGAAGGAGGAGGTCGACGGCGACATCTATGTCAGCGGCAGCGGCACGTTGGTGCGCGCGTTGCTGGCCGACGGGCTGGTCGACGAGTTGCACCTGTGCGTCTACCCACTGACCCGCGGGTCTGGTCCGCGACTGTTCGAGGAGGGCGCTGCGGCCAGGCAGATGTCGTTGTCGGTCGCCGAGTCCTACGACAACGGTGTGCTGTACCTGTGCTACCAACCTCAGGTGTGAGGCAGAGACGATGACCATGGCCTCCAGGACCGACGCGGACTCGGCGGCGCTGCACCTGGCCGACCGCCACGACCGGATCCGCGTGCAGGGCGCGCGGGTGAACAACCTCAAGGACGTCAGCGTCGAGATCCCCAAGCGCCGGCTGACGGTGTTCACCGGCGTCTCCGGCTCGGGCAAGAGCTCTCTCGTGTTCGGCACGATCGCCGCGGAGTCCCAGCGGATGATCAACGAGACCTACAGCGCGTTCGTGCAGGGCTTCATGCCGACGCTCTCGCGCCCGGAGGTCGACGTGCTGGATGGACTGACCACCGCGATCCTGGTGGACCAGGAGCGGTTGGGCGCCAACCCGCGCTCCACGGTCGGCACCGCCACCGACGCCAACGCGATGCTGCGCATCCTGTTCAGCAGGATCGGCAAGCCGCACGTCGGCCCGCCCACGGCGTTCTCGTTCAACGTCCCCACGCGGAAGGCCAGCGGGGTGATGAGCACGGAGAAGGCGGGCCGCGTCGAGAAGAACGTCGTACGCGAGGCCGTGTACCTGGGTGGGATGTGTCCACGGTGCGAGGGCATGGGAGCCGTCAACGACTTCGACCTGACCGCGCTCTACGACGAGGCCAAGGCGCTCGACGAGGGTGCCCTCACGGTCCCCGGCTACAGCATGGACGGCTGGTACGGCCGGATCTTCAGCGGGGCCGGCCTGCCGATGGGCAAGCCGATCGCGAAGTACACCAAGAAGGAGATGGACAAGCTTCTCTACGCCGAGCCCACCAAGATCAAGGTCGAGGGCATCAACCTCACCTACGAGGGCCTGATCCCGAAGATCCAGAAGTCCATGCTGTCCAAGGACGTCGAGGCGCTGCAGCCCCACGTCCGGCGGTTCGTGGAACGCGCGGTGACCTTCACCACCTGCCCCGAGTGCGAGGGCACCCGGCTCAGCAAGGAGGCACGCTCGTCGAAGATCGACGGTAAGAACATCGCCGACGTCTGCGCCGTCCAGATCAGTGACCTGGCCGGGTGGGTGCGTGGCCTGGCCGAGCCGACCGTGGCGCCACTGCTCACCGGATTGCAGCACCTGCTCGACTCGTTCGTGGAGATCGGGCTGGGCTACCTCTCGCTCGACCGGTCGGCGGGCACCCTGTCCGGGGGAGAGGCGCAGCGCACCAAGATGATCCGTCACCTCGGCTCGTCACTCACCGACGTCACCTACGTCTTCGACGAGCCCACGATCGGGCTGCACCCGCACGATATCGAGCGGATGAACCAGTTGCTGCTGCAGCTGCGGGACAAGGGCAACACCGTGCTTGTCGTGGAGCACAAGCCGGAGACGATCGCGATCGCCGATCAGGTCGTCGACCTCGGCCCGCGCGCCGGCACCGACGGCGGCGAGGTGGGGGAGCTCGAGGTACGCGGCGCCGACACCCACAACCTGCAGGACGTGGACGTCGACATCCCGCTCGGGGTGCTCTGTGTCCTCACCGGCGTCGCGGGTTCCGGAAAGAGCTCGCTCGTCAGCGGCTCGGTCGCCGGCCGCCCCGGCGTGGTGGTGATCGACCAGGGCGCGATCCGCGGCTCCCGACGCAGCAACCCGGCGACGTACACCGGACTGCTCGACCCGGTCCGCAAGGCCTTCGCGAAGGCCAACGGTGTGAAGCCGGCGCTGTTCAGCTCCAACTCCGAGGGTGCCTGCCCCACCTGCAACGGCGCCGGCGTCATCTACACCGACCTCGGCGTCATGGCCACCGTCGAGTCCACCTGCGAGGAGTGCGAGGGGAGGCGGTTCCAGGCGGCGGTGCTCGAGTACACGCTGGGCGGTCGCAACATCGCCGAAGTGCTGGCGATGTCGGTGACCGAGGCCGGGTTGTTCTTCGACTCGGGCGAGGCGCGTACGCCGGCCGCACACAAGATCCTCGACCGGCTCGCCGACGTGGGACTCGGCTACCTGACCCTCGGCCAGCCGCTGACGACGCTGTCCGGCGGTGAGCGGCAGCGGCTCAAGCTCGCCAGCCAGATGGCGGAGAAGGGTGAGGTCTACGTCCTCGACGAGCCCACCACGGGACTGCACCTCGCCGACGTGGAGCAACTGCTCGACCTGCTCGACCGGCTCGTCGACGCGGGCAGGTCGGTGATCGTCATCGAGCACCACCAGGCGGTGATGGCACACGCCGACTGGATCATCGACCTCGGCCCGGGCGCCGGTCACGACGGCGGGCGAGTGGTCTTCGAAGGCGCGCCCGCCGACCTCGTCGCCGGCCGCTCCACCCTCACCGGCCAGCACCTCGCAGCGTACGTCGGCGGCTGACGGCCCCGATGCGCTCTGCGGTAGGTTAAAACTGCCCTGATTGTCCTATTTGTCCGTAAAAGTCCCTAGGGTGGCTTGGTAACTGGTTCGGTGGCATCGCCCCGGATTACCACGTCGTCCAGGGAGCAACCGTGTCACGTCTGACTCGCGCAGTCGCCACCACCGCCGTCATCACCACCGCCCCGATGCTGGCCCTGGCCGCCAGCGCCGAGGCCGGTCAGCCCGCGGGCTACGGCCCGTCCGACCCCTTCATCGAGGCGCTGACCCCCGCGCACGGGACGGTCGAGCCCATGAAGAACCAGGCCAAGATCATCACCACCCAGTACGGCTACCGGCTCACCGCCGGCCAGCAGAACAGTCACCTGACGGTGACCATGGTCGACGGCATGCTGCGCTTCCACGACGCCGGGACCCTCTACTGGAAGTCGCTGCCGGCGGCCTGCGACGCACAGTCGGTCTCAGCCGGCGTCGCCGCGATCTGCCGGGTGCCCGCCTCAACCAGTCCTGAGGACCCCACGCTGCTGGAGATCCACCCGCGCCTCGGCGACGACTACGTCTACGCGCGCAGCCTCCCCGCGGTCTTCGAGATGGCGGTTATCGCCGACGCCGGCAGCGACAACGTGACCACCGGACAGGGCAACGACTTCATCAACGGAGCTCAGGACCCCGACCAGGCCAGCGGTGGAGCCGGCAACGACTGGGTCCGGACCGGGTTGGCCGACGACCACATCTGGGGCAACCTGGGCGATGACTACCTGGTCGGCGCCGACGGCTACGACACCGTCGACGGCGGGCCCGGGGTCGACCGTATCTACGGCGGGTCGGTCACCCGGTACTAGCCGATAAGTGACATTATGTAAGGTCGCGTCTCAGGTCGGAGGCTCTCGCCAACCGGGCGCCTCCCCCGAAACGCGATCTCACACCTGGACCGTCCCGCCGGACCGCCAGTACACGTTGGCCTCCCGGGTCAGGAAACCCTCGTCGACCAGATAGCGGCGTAGCGCGGCGTAGTCGTCGTGGAAGCGCAGCAGGGTTCGGTTCACCTCGGTCTCCGGGTACGTCCGGCCCAGCTCGAACGCCTGGGCGAGGTGGTCGAGCACGACGAGCCGCTTGCGCATCTTGGTCGGAATCCGGGTGAGCCTGCCCTCGTGGTCCAAGAACGTGGCCAGCACTCGGTCCCGGTCGCGCAGCGCGTCGGTGAGGTTCGGCCGGTCCATGCCTTGACCCTACGAGGCGAGCCGGTTTGCGGCTCACCGCACGTCCACCCGGCGGCACCGCCTCCCGACCAGTAGCGTTTCGCGGCAAGTGACGCCCACGGAAGGCCGAGTGCATGGGTGAGCAGGTTGTCGTCTCGATGCCGACCATCGACCGGCAGGGCCAGCACTCGCTGGTCAGCGCCGACGTGGAGATGCCGGGACACCCTCCGGTCCACGTCTGGTACCGCTGCCCTGTCGAGGAGGTCTCTCCCGCGCAGGCCGTCGACGCGTTCTTCGTGCTGGCCCTCGTCCCGGCCATGCGGCGCAACGCCCGACTGCTGATGCCGGCCGCGGTGTCGCGTGACCTGCTGCGCGGAGCAGAGACGTTCCAGGACCTCTTCGTCCAGTGGTTCCCCGGCGAGATGAGCCACGTGGTCGTCGAGGCCCCGGTCAGGAGCGACGCTCCGGAGCTGCCCGTAGGGCGTGGCCTGGCCTGCTGCTTCACCGGCGGCGTGGACTCCTTCTACTCGACCCTTCGACCGCCCGAGCCGCTGTCACGGCTGCTGTTCGTGCACGGCTTCGACATCCCGCTTCGGGCGACCGGCTTCCGCAGCAAGGTGTCCCGCCGCCTGCGCACCGCCGCCCGCCAGCTGGACATCCCCCTGCTGGAGGTGGAGACCAACCTGCGGGAGCTGACCGATCCGCACGGGCACTGGCCGCTGCACATCCACGGCTCGGCACTCGCCAGTGTGGGCATCTTGCTGGCGGACCAGATCGGCGGACTGCTGATCCCTTCGCACGCCGGGTCGAAGCTGATCACGAACCCGCACGGCTCGCATCAACTGACCGACCGGCTGCACGGCACCGAGTACTTCTCGGTCGACCACCACGGCTCCGGGGTGCACCGGATGGCGAAGTCCAAGGCCGTGGTCGAGCACCCGGTGGGAGCGCGCCATCTCCGGGTCTGCTTCAAGACGCGCCGTGCCCTCAACTGCGGGACCTGCTTCAAGTGCCGTCGCACCCTGCTCGACCTGCACGCGTTACGGCTGCGTGGGAAGGTGAAGACCTTCGGGGAGACGCCCGGTCGACAGGAGCTGATGCAGACGATCCTGATCGACGACCGCAATCCGCTGGTCCTCGCCGAGGACACCCGCGACTACATCCGCGCCACCGGTGGCCCTCGCGACATCGAGCGTGCGTTCACCCGGGCGATCGACATCCACGCCCTCGACACGGCCACGGACTCCCTGCTCGCCGTCCTCCCCAGGGTGGACGGTGACGACCCGCACGCCCGCGCGACGCTCGAGCGGCTCGCGACTCAGTTCGCAGCGCGCGGGGCGAAGCGGCGGCTGCTGCGCTTGCAGGGTACCTAGAGGGTCAGGGCGGAGCGGATCGCCAGTCCGACTCCCACCACGATCACCAGGGCAGCAGTCGTGGCCGGCAGCAGCCGGGTCAGCCGCATCAGCCTGCTCGACTCCTCGCCGTCCGAGCGGCGCCTGCTCGCCCAGCGCTCGACATGGTCTCGGGCATGGGCCAGAGCCAGGCCGGTGCCGATGAGCGCGAGCGCCATGCCGATGCCGTAGGCCAGTACGAGCAGGATGCCGAACCAGGTCCTGCCCAAAGCGATACCGCCCAGCAACACGATCAGCGCAGACGGGCTCGGGACCATGCCGCCGACGAACCCAACGGCGACCATGCTGCGCGCACTGGTGGCCACCGGCGGATGCGTGTGGGTGCCGCCCCATCCGTGCGAGTGGGTGACGCCGTGGTCATGGCCGTGCTCGTGGTGGTGGTCGTGGTGGTGGTCATGGTGGTCATGGTCGTCGACCTGGTCGTGGTGGTGAACGTGGGGAGGGCCGGGATCGTCGACGAGCACCTGGCCGTGCTCGCGCACAGGAGCAGCGTTCGCATGCACCAGCTCGGCTGCTCGCTGCCGGGGAGCCGCGGGAAGGCGTCTGCGGGCCTGCCGCAGCAAACTGGCCCCGACCCCGACCAGCAGGACGCCGCTGGCCACGCCCAGCCAGCCGTAGATGCGTTCGGGTGCCGTCAGTGCGACAGCGGACAAGACGACCCCGAGGACCAGGACGCCGGCGGTGTGGGTCAGCGTGACGGTCAGGCCGATGACGCCGACCTGCCGCAGAGACTTCCGCTGGCCGAGCAGGTAGGCAGCCATCAGCGTCTTGCCGTGCCCGGGCGCGAACGCGTGCGCGGCCCCGAGCAGCACCGAGAGCGCAGCCGCACCGAGGGCGAAGCCAAGCCCGAGGTCGCGTGCCGACACCAGAGCGGTGAACCGGTCGGTCAATGAGCCCCCGTCGCGAGCGGCGCTCTGCCCCGACGTCGCCGCCGAGCCGAGCCCTGAGACGGTCCCGTCGCCGGTGCGGACCACGGTGGATGCCGAGCGCTCGTCGAGCGGTGAGGACAACAGGTCCTCGGGATAGCTGCTCAACGCCGAGGAGATGCTCTCCGCCGGGACCGTACTGTCCGCGAGGGTGACGCCGTCCCCGCTGACGGTGATCTCTCGCCATCCGGTGCGGTCCAGGCTGTTCACGTCCACGTACTGCAGCCGGTGATCGGTGGTCTCCACGTCCGAGCCAGTGCTCAGCTCGCAGGTCAGCCGCATCGTCGGCAGGCCGGCCTGACCGGGGACGAACTCCAGCCGGCTCGAACGGACCTGCAACGCCTGCCGGATCCCGTCTAGACGCAGCCGGAGGCCAGGTCGCAGCCGGCCACACTCCCCCGCGGCGTACCTCTGCGCCACCCCGTCGGCCACTGTCCCCTCGCCCTTCGCGTCGGGGAACCGCTGGATGGTCGGGATCTCCGCGTAGTCCACGACGTGCTCCACCAGGACGGCTCGGGGCTGCACCGAGAGCCCGCTGTACGAGTTGACGGTGAAGTTGCCGAGCGGGTGGGCCTGGGCCGGTGGAGCGAGCACGAGAGCGGCGAGCACCGCGACCGGCACGGCGAACATCATCCGGGCGAACGTCCCGAACTTTCCGCGCGACGTGCCGGGGCGCCGGTGAGCCGGGGCGCGGGTCACGAGCGGAGCCGCTCGAGCGTGGCCTCGGCTCGTGGGGCGAGCAGCGGCGAGAAGTGCGGGTTGATCTCGAGGCTGCGGCGGAGCAGGACGCGCGCCTCGTCATCGTTGCCCAACGACTCGGCGATGATCCCTCGGTGGTAGGCGAACAGTGCGCTCTTGGTGCCCAGCCTTCCCGCCTCCTCGGCGAACCGCAGCGCGCGCCGGTCGCGCCCGGCCACGTGCAGGGCCCACGCGTAGGCGTCGGCGGCCTGCACGCTGCGCTCGCTCTCCCATACCTCCCGCGCGGCTCGCACCGCGGCCTCGCCTCGGCCTCGGTCGGCCTCGAAGAGCGCGATCTCGAGATCGACGCTGGCACCCTGCTCCGCGAACAGCGACCGGGTGGCCGCGACCACAGCCTCCTGGCGGGCTGCCTCGTCGTCGCGGTCGACCGAGCGCAGCAGGTCGGCGTAGGCGATCAGGTACGTCGGCACCGGCAGCCGTTGCACCACCCTCTCGTACCCGCTGATCGCCTGCTCGACCTGCCCGCGGGCAGCGGACACCTTGGCCAGCCCGGCGAGCAACGGGGTGTAGGTCGGGTCGCGGCGCAGACCCTGTCGGTAGCGGGCATCCGCCTCACCCAGGTCGCCGGCGTTCCAGGCGAGCTCGCCCAGGTAGAACAGACAGTAGGCCCGGTCGGCTGGAGTGGTCGCGGTCTCCAGCGCCCGTCGCAGCGCCATTCTCGCGGGTGCGGTCGCTCCCTCGAGCTCCCAGGCGTACGACGCGCGCGTGAACGACGGGACACCGGGTTGCAGGTCGAGCATCCGCTGCAGCTCGGCTCGCGCCGGGCGGTAACGCCCGAGCTGCTGGAGTGCGTCGGTCAAGATGCCCTGGTTCGCCGCGTTATAGGGGTTGATCCGCTGGGACTCGCGGGCCCGTCGCAACGCCTGCTCGAAGTCGTGCCTGGACGCCGCCAGGGCTGCCTGACCGGTCAGCGCGGCGCTGTTGTCGTCGGGCTCGATCCGCAACGAACGACGAAGTGCACCCTCAGCCTTCTGGTAGTAGGTGGGCTCACCGGTGACGGCCGCCTGCTGCACGTAGGCGGTACCCAGCGCAGCCCAGGCCGGGTGGTCGCCGGGGAGACGGCGGAGCCGCTGCTGGAGGGCGTCGATGGTGTCGGCCAGGCCCGCCTGTGTCGCGGGGGTGAGCGGCTGGGCTGCGATCGGGCGCCCGGCGGGAGGCGCCGGCTGGCCCGGGCCGCCGCGGGTGAAGAAGATGCCGAGGCCGAACATGAGAGTCCCCAGCAGCACTGCGACGAGCATGGTGCCGACTTTGCCGAGACGCAGTGTCATTGTCGCAGGCCCTTCTCGCGGTCGAACCGGGTGGCGGCCTCAGCCGCAGAGATCCGCTCACGGCTGTCTTGGACCAGGCGGTCATACCACTCCGGGTCACCGGAGCGACCTTCCGGCCGGTTCGGCCGGTCGACACGTTCCGAGCGTGCTTTCGGTCCATCGGGGCCCGCCTTCGGCCGCTGCTGCCGTGCCGGGGTGAGCTTGGGCTTTCCTTCCCGCTTCTGGTGGGGCGGAGCGATCCGCTTGACCAGTTCGGCGTAGACCACGACGTTGCTGGAGTACTGGTCGGCGACTGTGTCGAAGGACCCGCCGCAGGTGAGCAGGTGCAGCGTAGGAAGCCCGTCCGGGCGGTACACCCGCGCAGAGGGGAAGCTGGTTCGTTCGTAGACCTCGGTCTCCCGGACCGCGAAGACCCGACGGGACCGATCGTCGAGACCGACCGTGATCCGGTCTCCGGCCTGAAGTGCGGACAGCTGGTAGAACACCGCCGGCCCCGTCGGGGTGTCGAGATGTCCGACCATCACCGATGCCCCCTCCTCCCCCGGAGCCGGGCCACCGCGCCACCAGCCGATGTCGGAGTAGTCGTCGGGCACCTGCAGGTCGTTCCCGATGACCGCGAGCTCGGTCAGGTCCTGGTCGATCTCCAGGGCGGGTATCTCGATGGATGTCGGTGCCACGGAGTCGGCGGGTGCTTGCACGGCTGCTCCACCGCTGCGCAGGGGTTGCCTGGCGCGTTCGATCGGAGCCTGGATCGGTGGTGCCGGTCGGTCCGCGACCTCGGCCGCGAAGCGACGGCTCTCGGACTGGCCGAGCACCGGGCCGTAGCTCTGGGGCGCCGAGGCCTGCTCGACAGGATCGTCGGAGACGAGGGACGCACCTGCCCATACGAGCAGGGCGGTCGCCACCGAGAACAGGCCCCGGGCCGTCCAGAGGTAGACGCCCGGTGGGCGAGAGGACCTACGTCCTCTCGCCCACCGGCCTGATGCGAAGCGCACGCGTCAGCCTTCGACGCGTCCTCGGCGGTAGATCACGACGCCGAACCCGGCCAGCAACAGGCCGAGGGCAGCAGCCGAGATCGGCAGCGCCGTGCTGATGGCGTCCTCCGTGGCCGGCGTGGCCGCCGCCTCACGGGTCGGAGCAGTCGCGCTGGGCGCGGCCGACTCCGCGGTGCCACCGCCGCCGGCGCTGACGCCACCGGACGGTGCTCCCTCACCCGAGCCCGAGTGCGGCAGCGCGACGTACGGGAACGTCTCGCCGAAGGGCAGGTCGTTCTCGTTCACACCGTCGCCGGCCGCGAGTGCCTCGACCAGCTTGCCGGTGCGCACCGCGCCCTCGAGCGCCTGGATCTCGATGTCGACGACATCGTCGGTCAACCGGCGTCCGTTCGGGAAGCCCGCGTTGTCCTTGCCGAGCACACCCAGTCGGTTCGGTGCCTCTGCCGGCGGGATCGAGGTGTTCAGACGCAGCATCTCAGCCGGCTGCACCTTGCCCTGCGGCTTGTTCAGGCCCTCGATGCCGGTGAGGAAGATCGAGAAGATGTCATCGCGCGGTGCCTTGGGCGCCGGGATGCCGTAGATCGCCTCGATCAGCTTCGGGACCTCGGGGTCGTTGACCCGGTCGACGACCGGTTGCACGGTCGCATCCTTGGCCGGCGGCAGCGCGTTGAACGCGTCCTTCAGGCCTGCGGGGACCACGACCTCGTTGACCAGCGGCATGCCCAGTCGGGAGACCTGGACCTGCTTGCCGCGGAACGACTGCGTCCCGTCGGCGTTGCGCATCTGGATGCTCGGGCGCTGCGTGGTGCTCCACACGCCGACCACCGGGTCGTCGCCACTGGTGATCTCGCTGGTCGGCACCTGAAGGGCGAGCGACTGCACGTTGTACCCGCTGAGGGTGTCGGCTCCAGTCTCGGAGAGGTCACCGCCGTACAGCAGGTCGAAGATCCGCAGGTCGAGGAAGAACGGGTCGTCGGCCTGACCGGCGAACGACTGCCCGCCGCCGCCGAACTGGCTGATCGCCCGGGCCCGCAGGCTTGCGTAGTCCGGCATCGAGGCCTGACCGACGTTCGACGGAGCGACCGGCGCGTTGTTCAGGATCGTCTCGGACTGACCACCGCGGATCTCTTCGAGCTTGTAGGTCTGACGGACCAGCAGGTTCTCGTCGTCCAGAGCGGTCACCGGTCCGTTGTTGTACAAGAACGTGTCGGTGCCACGGTTGTCGGTCGTCTTGAACGTCCACCGGTAGGTGATGTCCGGCTTGGCGTCGCCGTCGTTGTCGATGTTGATGTCGTACTGCGCGTTCTCGTCGAACTCGTAGAAGTTCGGCCCACCGGCCGGCTCCTCGAACGGGAGCCAGTTCGCGATCAGGGTTGTGGTGTTCGGCGAGTCGGGGCTGACGAACGCGTAGACGTCGGTGTTGTCAGCCTTCGGGTCGTTGGTGATAAGCGGAGCTTCGCGGTGGCTTGACGCCGACCCCATCTGCGCCGAGAACAGCGCTGCGGAGCCGCCGACGGCCACAGCCGCGGCGCACAGGCACGCGACGGCACTCCGTAGGTGTCTGTTGGGAGACATGTGGAACCTTTCTTGGTTGAACGGGTCTCTGCTCGACCCCGGATGTCCGCCCTCAGCTGCGGGGCGGTGTCCATCGGCCTCCTTCCATGCCGTCAATGTGTGCATCTGCGTGGTTGCCCACAATTGGCATTCGGGGCGAGGGGGAGGCCGGATTGGTGCTTCGGTAAAGAACTCGGTCTTTTCGGTCGGCCGTCCCGACGCTGCCGGAGCCGGCGTGGCTGGCCTCACGCATGAGAGCACCTCGGCCGGGTAGCGCTCTCCCCGTGGTCGCTCTCGACTCCCCCGCACGCCGGCAGCCGCTCGCCGGGCGGCACGCCGTGGTCACCGTCGGAGCCGGTTTCCTCGGCTCGTGGGTGTGCGAGCAGCTGCTCACCGCCGGCTCCGAGGTGGTCTGCATCGACAACTTCCTCACCGGGACGCGGGCGAACGTCGGGGCGCTCGAGCAGGACCCCGCCTTCCAGGTGCTCGACGCGGACGTGACCGCCGGTCTCGAGGTTCCCGGCACGGTCGACCTGGTCCTCCACCTCGCCTCCCCCGCCTCACCCGTGCACTACCTGAGCCTGCCGGTCGAGACGATGCGCGCCGGCAGCCTCGGCACGATGCACGCGCTCGACCTCGCCGAGCGCAAGCGGGCCCGGTTCCTGCTGGCCTCCACCTCCGAGGTGTACGGCGACCCGCTCGAGCACCCACAGCCCGAGACGTACTGGGGCAACGTCAACCCGATCGGACCCCGCAGCGTCTATGACGAGGCCAAGCGCTTCGCCGAGGCGATGACGATGGCCTACCGCCGCGCCCGAGGCGTGGACACGGCCATCGCCCGGATCTTCAACTCCTACGGTCCCCGGATGCGCGTCGACGACGGGCGGGCGATCCCGGCATTCATGAGCCAGGCCCTGACCGGCGCACCGATCACCGTGGGCGGCGACGGCAGTCAGACCAGGTCCCTGTGCTACGTCGAGGACACCGCTGCAGGCCTGCTCGCCCTGGCCGCCAGCGGCGAACCCGGGCCGGTGAACATCGGCAACCCCCACGAGGTCTCGGTCCTCGACCTTGCCGAGCGCGTCCGCGCGGTGGTCGGGTCGTCCTCACCGATCGCCTACGTCGACCTGCCGCTCGACGACCCCAAGCGGCGGTGCCCGGACACCTCCCTGGCCGAAGCCCTGCTCGGCTGGTCCGCCGAGGTCGAGTTGGAGGAGGGGCTCGAGCGCACCCTGGAGTGGTTCAGCCGAGCTGTGCAGTGAGCCGGAGAACGGCCTGGGCCGCCTCGACCACGTCCTCGACCGAGATCTCGAGCAGCGCGGGGTCGATCTCGGTGCCGAAGGGGTTGCCGACCGTGGTTCCCTTCCACAGGGCCGCGTGCGGCCCGGCGCGGGGCGGTCCCCAGCGTGACGGTGGAGTGGGGCCGAAGAGCACCACGGACGGCGTGCGGAACGCCGACGCCAGGTGGGCGACCCCGGTGTCCCCAGTGACGACCAGCCGCGCCGCCCCCACCAGCGCCGCCAGCTCGGCCAGACCCGTGCGACCGGCCAGGACGCGCTCCCCGGGCACTCCGGCCGCCCTACGTACCTCCTCGGCCAGGCCTGTCTCGTCGCTTCCACCGGTCACGACAACCGGCCACCCCTGCCGGTCGGCCCAGGACGCGACCGCCGCGAACCGGTCGGTCGGCCATCGCCGGGCGGGGTGGGCCGCACCCGGGTGAATCACGACCGCGTCCGCGACAGCGGGTCTGTGCCCGGGCCGCTCGATCAGGAGGTCGCCGACGTCGGCGTCCACTCCGAACGCCGTCGAGACCAGCCGACACCATCGACGCACCTCGTGCTCGGCGTCGTCCCAGGCGGGTCCCTCCACCGAGACGTCCGGGCAGCCATAGGCCACCATCCGGCCTGGCCGCAGCGCGGCGATCAGGCGGTGGCTCTGCGGACCGCTGCCATGCAGGTTCACCGCGATCGACGGAGCGCGGCCCATCCGCGGTGCTGCGGAGAGGTCGGTGACCGGCCAGACCGTGGCCGGCAGGCCGGTGAGGGCCAGCAGGGGCTCCAGGCCCCGTGGCATCCCGATCATCATCGCGTGGTCGGGCAGCGCTCGGGCCAACGCACGCAGTGCCGGCAGGCCGGTCAGGAAGTCGCCCAGCCCGAGCGCGCGAAGGACGAAGACCGTCTGGCTCCGGCTCAGGGCCACGAACCCTCGACAGCGGGCGTGACCACGAGCTCGCGAACTTCGCACCCGGGAGGTTGCCGCAGTGCGAAGAGCACCGCCTGCGCGACGTCGGAAGGCTGGTTCAGCTTGGCGTCCGGTGGCGGCTTGTACTGGTCGTCGCGGCCGTCGAAGAACGCGGTGTGCATCCCGCCGGGCACCAGCATGGTCACGCCGATCCGACCCTGGGTCTCCGCCGCGAGGGCGCGGGTGAAGCCGACCACCCCGAACTTGGAGGCACAGTAGGCGGTGGCGTCGCTGACTGCGCGCAGGCCGAGCGTGGAACCCACCGTGACCACCCGGCCACGGCGTTGGAGCAGGTGCGGGAGGGCCGCGCGTACCACGGCGACCGTGCCGAGCAGGTTGACGGCAACCACTCGCTCCCAGCCCTCGGCGGGCACATCCTCGAGCCGGCCACAGGCATCGGTCCCCGCACAGGTAACCACCGCGTCCAGCCCGCCCGTGCGCGCCGCGACCGCGGCCACCGCCGACTCCGTGGCCTGCCGGTCGGCCAGGTCGACGGTCTCCTGCTCCACGTCGGCCGCGGCGGCGTGCCGGTCGAGCACCACCGGCCGACCGCCCTCCGCCGCCACCGCCTCGGCCACAGCCGCTCCAAGCCCGGACGCTCCCCCGGTCACGAGCACGGTCCCGATCGTCATCTCAGCTCTCCTCTTCTCGTTGTCGCGGTCTCGGTGGCGCCGGAGACCGCCGTCTGCACGATCCCGGTCGTGGAGCGCCCGCTCAGGTAGGGCAGGACTACACACTGGCCGCCCCACTCCTCGAGCACCGTGGACTCGGGCACCGGCTGCCCCGCGTAGTCGCCGCCCTTCGCCCACACATCGGGCCGGATCCCGCGCAGCGCCTCCGCAGGGGTGTCCTCGTCGAAGACCACGACCGAGTCCACGAACTCCAGCGCCTCGAGCACCCGCACCCGGTCCGCCGCGGGTACCAGCGGGCGCGACGGCCCCTTGAGGCGTCGTACCGACTCGTCGGAGTTCACGCAGACGACCAGGCGGTCCCCGAGCCGCCGCGCGGCTCGCAAGGTGGCGATGTGGCCCGCGTGCAGCAGGTCGAAGCAGCCCCCCGTCGCCACCACGGTGCCAGACCCCGTGTCCGGCCTGCCCGACGCCCGGCCGCCGGGTTCCGGCTCGGGAGCTGTGAGGGTGCCGCCCACCTCCTCGCGCAGGGCACCGGCCGCGCCGGCTGCGACGAACTCGGCGGCGACCAGCACCGCGTCGTGGACCGCCTCGCTGGTGAGGGCTCCGGAAGCCAGCCCGGTGGCGACGCTCACCGAGAACCGGTCCCCGGCACCACAGGAGTCGCGTGCCTCGACCGGAGGCGCCGGAGCCAGGATGGGGACTCCCTCGCCGTAGGAAAGCAGGGCGCCGCGTCCGCCGAGGGTGACCGCGACCGCCTGCGCCCGCCAGGACCGGACGAGCCGGGCAGCGTGCTGGTCGGCCGCGGCAAGGTCGGTGCTCCCGTCG
>CADCUJ010000086.1 GCA_902805855.1 uncultured Nocardioidaceae bacterium | reverse complement strand
CAGAAGTACTGCTGGCGCAACGGGTCCCAGGTCCAGTTCGACGACTCGGTGTCGACGAAGATGATCCGGGCGTCCTCGTAGAGCTCGTCGGTGTCCGACCAGACGTAGAAGTCGCCGTACTCCCCGCCGGGATCGCTGCGTGATGCCTGGAACCACGGGTGCTGGTCGGAGGTGTGGTTCATCACGAAGTCCACGATGACCCGGATGCCGCGCTGATGCGCCTGCTCGAGGAAGCCTCGGAAGTCCTCGACCGTGCCGACCTCCGGCTGGATGTCGGTGTAGTCGGCCACGTCGTACCCACCGTCGCGCAGCGGCGAGGTGAAGAACGGCGGCACCCACAGGCAGTCCACCCCGAGCCAGTCGAGGTAGTCGAGCTTTTCGCTCAGCCCCTTGAAGTCACCGACTCCGTCACCGTCGGAGTCCTTGAACGAGCGGACGAGGACCTCGTAGAAGACCGCTGTCTTGAACCAGTCGGGCTCGTGGGCAGGCAGGCCTGCCGCGGTCTCCGGCAGGTGGGTCTCCGGTTCCGGGGGCGTCACTGGTGCGGCCTGCTGACGGTCAGGACGTGAGCGGGCTCGTACCCAGGGTCGAGGCGGACGTAGTTGTGCTCGCCCCACCGCCAGCTCTGGCCGGTGAGCTCCTCGTGGACGCCGAAGGTGTGGTGCCAGTCCATGCCGAGGGCGGGCATGTCCAGGTGCACGGTGGTCTCCCGGGTGGCGTGCGGGTCGAGGTTGACCACCACGATCACCACGTCGTCGTCCGCGCGTTTGCTGAACACCAGGACGGAGTCGTCGTCGCTGGAGTGGACGGTGAGGTTGCGCAGCCGCTGGAGGGCGGGGTGCCGGCGGCGGAGCTCGTTGAGCCGGGTGAGGTACGGCGCCAGGCTGTGCCCCTCCGCCTCGGCGGCCGCCCAGTCACGGATCCGGACCTGGAACTTCTCCGAGTCCAGGTACTCCTCGCTGCCCGGCTTGACCGCGACGTGCTCGAACAGCTCGAAGCCGGCGTACACCCCCCACGTGGGTGCCCCCATCGCGGCCACGGTGGCTCTGACCTTGAACGCCGCGGGGCCGCCGTACTGCAGGTAGGCGTGCAGGATGTCGGGGGTGTTCACGAACAGGTTGGGCCGGAGCACATGGCTGGTCTGTCGGGACAGCTCGGTGAGGTACTCCTCGAGCTCCCACTTGGCGTTGCGCCAGGTGAAGTACGTGTAGGACTGGTGGAAGCCGACCGCGGCCAAGGTACGCATCATCGCCGGCTTCGTGAACGCCTCGGACAAGAAGAGCACGTCGGGGTCACTCTTGCGGACCTCACCGAGCAGCCACTCCCAGAACTCCACCGGCTTGGTGTGTGGGTTGTCCACGCGAAAGACCCGAACCCCGTGCGACATCCACAGACGCACGATGCGCAGCACCTCGGCGTAGATGCCCTTCGGGTCGTTGTCGAAGTTGATCGGATAGATGTCCTGGTACTTCTTCGGCGGGTTCTCCGCGTAGGCGATGGTCCCGTCGGCCCGGGTGGTGAACCACTCGGGGTTCGACGTGACCCAAGGGTGGTCGGGGGCTGCCTGCAGCGCGAGGTCGAGGGCCACCTCCAGCCCGAGGTCGCCAGCGCGCTTCACGAACGCGTCGAAGTCGTCGAAGGTGCCGAGGTCGGGGTGGATCGCGTCGTGACCGCCCTCGTCGGAGCCGATGGCCCAGGGAGAGCCCGGATCTGCTTCCTCGGTGACCAGAGAGTTGTTCGGGCCCTTACGGTTCACCTTCCCGATCGGGTGCACCGGCGGAAGGTAGATGATGTCGAAACCCATCCGCGCCACCGCCTCGAGTCGCTCGGCCGCGGTGCGGAAGGTTCCGGAGACGACCCGACCGCTCGACTCCTCGACCCGGGCTCCCTCCGAGCGCGGGAAGAACTCGTACCAGGAACCGAAGAGGGCCCGCGGCCGGTCGACGTGGACCGGGTACGGCCCTCGCCCGGTGACCAGCTCGCGGAGGGGATACCGGGCGAGCACCTCGTCGACGGCCGGAGAGGTCGCCGCCGCGTAGCGCGCGGCGTCCGGGCGGTCGCGGTCCTGGACGCCCTTGATCGCGTCGGCGATGACGTCGACAGCGCCGCGGTCGACGTCGGCGGGCAGGTTGGCGGCGATCTTCTCCAGCAGCAGGACACCTTCGGCGAACATCAGGTCGACGTCGATGCCGGCCGGAACCTTGATCTCCGACGCGTGGCGCCAGGTCTCGACCGGGTCTGCCCAGCCCTCGACCTCGAAGGTCCACGGTCCGGGCTGGTCTGCGCGCACCTCGGCGCGCCACAGGTCCGGCTCGTCGGCATCCCTGACCATCCGGGTCGGCGGTCGACGTACCCCGGCCGGATCGGTCAGGACGACGTCCGCGTTCAGGGCGTCGTGGCCCTCACGGAAGACCAGCGCCGTGACCGGGAAGGGTTCGTCGACCGCGGCCTTCGCGGGATAGCGACCGCAGTCGACCACCGGTGTGACGTCCATGATGGGAATGCGACCGACCATGGACCCAATCTTTCCGATCGAGCAGGCGTGTGCAAACTCAGGTCAGGGCGGGCCCTGACTCATCGCTGCCACTGAGGTCTGCGAGGAACTGGTGGCACTTCGTCGCCCTCTCGGAGTCCTGCGCCATGACCTCCTCGAAGAAGCCGGCGATGTCCTCGCGTCCGGCGTTGCGTGCGTCGCGCACGTACTGCCCGTAGTCGTGTCCGGCCTTCAGGGAGTGGTACTGGACCGAGATCAGGTCGAAGCTGACATCGTCGAAACCGGTCTCTCCGGTTGCCATGCTGGTCTCCTTTCGTCGGCGCACCCGTCGGGGTGCTTGGTGGGGTGGCCGGCAGGGTCTGGGCGGCCCCGCCGGCGCGTCCTGGTTTCCCCGGTTCTGCTTCGCCAAACGCGGCGACGCAAGCTTTCCCGCGCGCCGGACCCCGCGAGCGCCGGAGCGGCCCATGGTGGGGCTACGGTTTGCTGGTGCGCGCAATCCGCCAGTTCACGGTCCGTCCCGTCCTGCCCGACCCGTTGCAGCCGCTGGGCGACCTGGTCAACAACCTGCGGTGGTCCTGGCACCCGGAGACGCAGGACCTGTTCGCTGCCATCGACCCGGCCGTCTGGGAGGCCTCGGGTCGTGATCCGGTGCGGCTGCTGGGGTCGGTGACTGCGGACCGGCTCACCGAGCTGGCCGAGGACCCCGGCTTCCTGGACCAGCTCTCGGCCAGGCACGCCGACCTCACCGACTACCTGAGCGGCGAGCGCTGGTACCAGTCGCTGGAGTCGCAAGGCGGCGCCCCGCCCCGGGCTATCGGCTACTTCTCGCCGGAGTTCGGGATCACGGCCGTGCTGCCGCAGTACTCCGGTGGCCTCGGCATCCTCGCCGGCGACCACCTCAAGGCGGCCAGCGACCTCGGGGTCCCGATCATCGGCGTGGGGCTGTTGTACCGGCAGGGCTACTTCCGGCAGCTGCTCTCGCGCGAGGGCTGGCAGCGCGAGCGCTACCCCGTCTCGGACCCCGACGGCCTGCCGATCTCGTTGCTGCGCGAGGACGACGGCACCACGGCCAAGATCCGGATCGGCCTACCCGACGACGAGTCGCTGTCCGCCCGGGTGTGGGTCGCCCAGGTCGGTCGGGTCCCGCTGCTGCTGCTCGACTCCGACGTGGAGGAGAACGCCGAGCCGGTGCGTGAGGTGACCGACCGGCTGTACGGCGGGACCACCGAGCACCGGCTGCGGCAGGAGATGCTGCTCGGGGTGGGTGGTGTCCGGGCGCTGCGGGCGTTCTCGCGGCTCACCGGTGCCCCGGACCCCGAGGTGTTCCACACCAACGAAGGGCACGCCGGCTTCCTCGGCCTGGAACGGATCCGGGAGCTGACGGAAGGTGGCGGGCCACAGGTGGACTTCGCCTCGGCTCTCGAGATGTCCCGGGCCGGGACCGTGTTCACCACGCACACACCGGTGCCCGCCGGCATCGACCGCTTCCCCCGCGACATGGTCGAGCAGTACTTCGGCGGCAACAACGCCAGCCCAGGCGTTCCGGTGGAGGACATCCTCGCCCTCGGCAGCGAGGACTTCGAGGGCGGGGACCCAGACGTCTTCAACATGGCGGTGATGGGCTTCCGGCTCTCGCAGCGGGCCAACGGGGTCTCTCAGCTGCACGGTGAGGTCAGCCGCGGCATGTTCGGTGGCCTGTGGCCGGGCTTCGACGTCGACGAGCGGCCGATCAGCTCGATCACCAACGGTGTCCACGCACCCACCTGGGTCGCCCGTGAGGTCTTCGACCTGGCGCGGTCCGTGGGCGGTCATCCGGGTCCGAACCCCGATGACGACGACCCCGAGCAGCTGTTCGGGCTGGCCGAGAAGGTTCCCGCCGCGCAGATCTGGCAAGCCAAGAGGGCCATGCGCGAGACGTTGGTGCTCGATGCCCGCAAGCGGCTGATGAAGTCGTGGACCCAGCGCGGCGGTGCGCGGGCCGAGCTGCGCTGGATCGACCACGCCCTGGACCCGGACATCCTCACCATCGGCTTCGCCCGCCGCGTCCCGTCCTACAAGCGACTGACCTTGATGCTGCGCGACCCCGAACGACTCAAGCGGATCCTGCTGCACCGCGAACGGCCCGTGCAGCTGGTGATCGCCGGCAAGGCACACCCGGCCGACGAGGGCGGGAAGAAGCTGATCCAGGAGATCGTCCGCTTCGCCGACGACCCCGAGGTTCGTCACCGCATCGTGTTCCTCCCGAACTACGACATCGCGATGGCCCAGCCGCTGTACCCGGGTTGCGACGTGTGGCTGAACAACCCCCTGCGGCCCTACGAGGCCTGTGGCACCTCCGGGATGAAGGCGGCGCTGAACGGCGGCCTCAACCTGTCGATCCTCGACGGGTGGTGGGACGAGTGGTACGACGGCAACAACGGCTGGGCGATCCCGTCCGCCGACGGCGTCGACGACCCTGAGCGGCGTGACGACCTCGAGGCCGACGCGCTCTACACCCTGATCGAGAACGAGGTCGCTCCCAGGTTCTACGACAAGGACGAGGAAGGGCTTCCGGTCCGCTGGATCGAGATGGTGCGCCACACGCTTCGCTCACTGGGGCCGAAGGTCTTGGCGTCCCGGATGGTCCGTGACTACGTGGCGCTGCTCTACAACCCCGCGGCGGAGAGCTCTCGAGCCCTCGACGGCGAGCTCGAGGGCGCTCGAGAGCTCGGCGAGTGGAAGGCACGGGTCCGCGCGGCCTGGCCGACGGTGGCCATCGACCACGTCGAGTCCTCCGGGGTCGGCGACTCACCCGAGCTCGGGGCCAGCGTCGAGGTGCGCTGCTACGTGTCGTTGGGGGAGCTGGACCCCGACGACGTCGACGTACAGGTGGTGCACGGCCGGATCCGGCACGAGGACGACCTCGTCGACACGCACGCGGAGTCCCTGTCGCGGGTCGAGTCCTACGAGGCCGGCAGGCACCGGTACGAAGGGCAGGTCGCCTTGGCGCGAACCGGTCCGTTCGGGTACACGGTGCGGATCCTGCCGCGTCACCGGCTCATCGCCCACCCTGCCGAGCTGGGTCGGGTCGCCCTGCCCTGAGGCTCGCCGGGTCAGCTGCGCAGGGCGACCAGGGAGCGGGCGGCAAGGGTGAGCGATTCCCCCGCCTGCAGTCGCACTCCTGCCTGCTGCTGCTCGTCCGTACTCAGCACGACCTCGAGGGACGCCGCCCAGGCTCGCTCGGGCATGGCCACGCGAGCCGGTTCCGCGGTGGCGTTGAACCAGACGAGGAACGAGGAGTCGCGCAGTCGCTCGCCGTGCGGACCAGGTGCGCGCAGCGGGTCGCCAAAGACGAACATGCCCAGCACATGCAGCCGCTCGTCGAACCACTCGGCATGGTGCAGCTCGCGGCCCTCGGGATGCAGCCAGGCAAGGTCCTTCGGCGCTCCGGCGACGGCCGGCCGGCCTTCGAGGAAGTGCCGCTGCCGCAGGACCGGATGCTCGCGCCGCAGCCGTAACGCCGCCTTGGTGACCTCGTACAGACCCAGCCACGCGTCGTCGGCGGCCCAGTCCAGCCACGAGATCTCGTTGTCCTGGCAGTACGCGTTGTTGTTGCCGCGCTGGGTGCGCCCACGCTCGTCGCCGGCGGTGATCATCGGGACGCCGGCGGACAGGACCAAGGTGGACATCAGGTTCGCTGCCTGGCGCCGCCGGAGCGCGTTCACGTCCGGGTCGTCGCTCGGCCCCTCGACCCCGCAGTTCCAGGAGTGGTTGTGGTCGCTGCCGTCCCGGCCGTCCTCGCCGTTGGCCTCGTTGTGCTTGTCGTTGTAGGAGACCAGGTCGCGCAGCGTGAAGCCGTCATGGGAAGTGGTGAAGTTGATCGAGGCGTACGGTGACCGGCCGTCGTCGGCGTAGAGGTCGCTGGACCCGGCCAGCCGGGACGCCACGTCACGGACTCCGCCGGACTCCGCCCTCCAGAAGTCGCGGATCGTGTCGCGGTACCGGTCGTTCCACTCGCACCATGGCGGAGGGAACGATCCGACCTGGTAGCCGTCCTGGCTCGCGTCCCAGGGCTCGGCGATGAGCTTGACGTGCCGAAGCACCGGGTCCTGTCCGATCGCGGTGATGAAGTGGCCGGCCATGTCGACGCGGTGACCGGTGCGGGCCAGCGCAGGAGCCAGGTCGAAGCGGAAACCGTCGACGTGCATCTCGGTGACCCAGTAGCGCAACGAGTCCAGGATCAGCCGCAGCACCGCCGGGTTGGACGCGTCGACGGTGTTGCCGCACCCGGTGACGTCCCAGTAGCCCATGGGGTCCAGGCCACTGCCCAGGTGCTTGTAGAAGCCCGCCTCGTCGAGTCCACGAAAGCTCAGCGTCGGCCCGTCCGGACCGCCTTCTGCGGTGTGGTTGTAGACGACGTCGAGGACGACCTCGAGCCCGGCCTCGTGCAGCGCCTTGACCATCTGCTTGAACTCGGCGACCTGGCCGCCGAGGTCACCAGTCGAGCTGTAGCCGTTGTGGGGAGCGAAGAACCCGATCGAGTTGTATCCCCAGTAGTTCACCAGTCCGCGTTCGGCCAGTGCCGGCTCGGAGACGAACTGGTGCACCGGGAGCAGCTCGACGGTGGTGACGCCGAGGTCCTTCAGGTATGCCAGCGGCGCTGGGGCGCTCAGGCCCGCGTAAGTGCCGCGCAGGTGCTCGGGCACCCGGTCGTGCAGAGCCGTGAATCCCTTGACGTGCAGCTCGTAGATCACGGTGTCCGCCCAGCGGATGCTGGGGCGGGCGTCCTCGTCCCAGTCGAACTGCTCATCCACCACGACGCTCCTGGCCGTCGCGGGGGCCGAGTCCTGGTCGTTGTCGTCGCGCAGGGCGGGGGAGGGTACGACGCTGCCGCTGATCGCGCGTGAGTACGGGTCGAGCAGGAGCTTCGCCGGGTTGAAGCGCCGTCCGGCCGCGGGGTCCCAGGGACCGGAGGCGCGGTAGCCGTATCGCTGGCCGCACTCGACGCCAGGGATCGACCCGTGCCACACCCCGAGGGTCCGCTCGGTGAGCTGGTGCCTCGTCTCGGTGCCGTCGTCGTCGAACAGGCACACCTCCACGCCGGTGGCCTCGGGGGCGTGCACCGCGAAGTTCGTGAGGCCCTGGGTCCAGGCCGCCCCGAGGGGATGGTGCTGGCCGGGCCAGATCCCCGCGGCGGGGCCGGGCGGCTGGTCCCCGGCAGTTGAGCTCACTGCGACATTGTGACCGATAGGCTCGCCCGCACCTGCGGGGACGAGACGAAGGAGCAGATGCGTGGCGGAGTTCGTGCGGCTGGAGGTCGACCGGGGAGTCGGGACGATCCGACTGGACCGACCCAAGATGAACGCGCTCAACGCACAGGTCTGGAGGGAGATCCGGCTGGTCGCGAGCGACGCGGGCCGCCGCGACGACGTACGCGCAGTCGTGTTGTACGGCGGCGAGAAGCTCTTCGCGGCCGGTGCCGACATCAAGGAAATGGCCGACATGTCCTACCCGGACATGGTCGATGTGTCCGGGGACCTGCAGGCGGCGTGCAGCGCTGTCGCGTCGATCCCGAAGCCGGTGGTCGCTGCGGTCACCGGCTACGCCCTCGGTGGTGGCTGCGAGCTCGCGCTGTGCGCTGACGTCCGGATCGCCGCCGACGACGCCACCTTCGGTCAGCCCGAGATCCTGCTCGGCATCATCCCCGGCGCGGGCGGCACGCAGCGGCTGTCCCGGCTGGTCGGGTCGTCGACCGCCAAGGAGCTGATCTTCTCGGGCCGTTTCGTCCAGGCCGAAGAGGCCCACGCGATCGGGCTCGCCGACCGCGTCGTACCCGCGGACTCGGTCTACGACGAGGCGCTGGCCTGGGCCGGCCAATTCAGTGGAGCGGCGGCGCTTGCGCTGCGCGCCGCGAAGGCTTCGATCGACCAGGGCCTCGGGGTGGACCTCGCCACCGGGCTGGAGATCGAGCGCCAGCAGTTCGCCGCGCTGTTCGCCACCGAGGACCGCGCGATCGGCATGGCGTCCTTCGTCGAGAACGGCCCCGGCAAGGCGCAGTTCGTCGGCCGCTGAAACAGGTTCCGAGGGGTCAGCGCTGTCCGCTATGGTGCCTCCAACCACGGCGAAGGGTCGGCAGTGAGACTCAGGGGCAAGGGCAGGGAGGACGCGCCTGCCCACGAGGCCGGCACGGACGCCGAGACAGACGGCGGACCCCCGGACTCGCATCTCGAGTCGTCAGCTGGCACAACGGGTGGCGCTTCCGCCGCCCCGGAGCAGGGCGCCGAGGCCGAGGAGGACCAGCAGCCCGCGAAGGAGGAGGGGCGCGCGGCCAAGAGGGAGGAGCGCGGCGCGAGGAAGGAAAAGAAGGAGCAGCGCAAGGAGGAAGCTGAAGGTCGGCGGCGGAAGGGCAAGGAAGCAGCCCAGAAGGTGAAGGCCGGCTCCGACGCCGTCCGTAGTCGAATCGCCTCTGTCGTCTGGCTGCTCGCAGTGGTGGCTGCGCTGATTCTGGCTTTCGGGGCGTTGCTGACTGCGATGAACGCTGCCAACCAGCAAAACGACATCGTCGCTTTCATCACCGACTCGGCCGACACCCTGGCCGGACCGCTCGGCAACCTGTTCGAGTTCAGTGACCAGGACCGCGATGCTGCGCGGACCAAGCGAGTGCTGGTGAACTGGGGGATCGCCGCGATCGTCTACCTCGTGGTCGGCAAGGTCCTGGACCGGATCATCCGGCCCTGACCCCCGCGCTGCCTCGGACCTGACCGACCTGACCGGGCGCCCACGCGGCGCGTCGTGTGACTGACCGCACTGGGCCGTCGGTTTCTTCGCCACATTCGCACTAGTAGCCTCAGCCATCATGAACATTGTCGTTTGCGTGAAGTACGTCCCCGACGCGACGGCCGACCGCCACTTCGAGTCCGACAGCACCGTGGATCGTGAGGGCGTCGACGGCCTGCTGTCCGAGCTGGACGAGTACCCCGTCGAGCAGGCGCTGCGAATCAAGGAGCAGCAGGACGACGAGGTCCAGGTGACCGTCCTGACCGTCGGGCCCGACGACGCCAGCGATGCCATCCGCAAGGCGCTGCAGATGGGAGCCGACAAGGGCGTGCACGTCAGCGACGAGGCGATCGCCGGCTCGGACTCGATCGGTACCTCGCTGGTGCTCGCGGAGGCGATCAAGAAGCTCGAGCACGACCTGGTGATGTGCGGCATGGCGTCGACCGACGGCTCGATGGGGGTGCTGCCCGCCATGCTCGCCGAGCGGCTGGGGCTGCCCGCGCTCACGCTCGCCTCGGAGGTCGAGTACGACGCCGGCAGGGTGCGCATCCGCCGCGACGGCGACACCGCCACCCAGACGGTCGAAGGCACGACGCCTGTCCTGGTCAGCGTCACCGACCAGTCCGGCGAAGCCCGGTACCCGTCGTTCAAGGGCATCATGGCCGCCAAGAAGAAGCCGGTTGAGACCTGGACGCTGTCCGACATCGGGGTCTCCGAGGACCAGGTCGGCCTGTCCACGGCGTGGAGCCAGGTGATGGCCACCGAGCCTCGTCCACCCCGGACCCAGGGTGAGGTCGTTGCGGACGAAGACGGCAGTGGCGCGACGAAGCTGGCCGACTTCCTCGCCAGCAGGAAGTTCATCTAAGGAGGCCGTGCAGACCATGAGAGAGGTTCTGGTCCTCGTCGATCACGTCGACGGAGCAGTCAGCAAGCCGACCACGGAGCTGCTGACGATCGCCCGCAGGCTCGGCGAGCCCGCTGCGGTGTTCATCGGCAGCGCGGAAGACGCGGACGACACTGCGCTGAAGACGCTGAAGACGTTCGGCGCCGAGAAGATCTACACCGTCGAGGACGCCGACTTCAGGCAGTTCCTGGTTGCCCCGAAGGCCGAGGTGCTCGCCCAGCTGGTGCAGCAGGTCTCACCCGTGGCCGTGCTGGTCGCCTCCGGCGCCGAGGGCAAGGAGATCGCCGGGCGGCTGGCCATCAAGACAGGGTCCGGTCTGATCACCGATGCGGTCGACGTACAGGGCGACGGTGACTCGGCGGTGACCACCCAGTCGGTGTTCGCAGGCAGCTACACCGTGCGGGCCAAGGTGACCACCGGCACCTCGATCATCACGGTGAAGCCGAATGCGGCCACCCCCGAGCAGGCCGAGGGCGCCGGTGCTCAGCAGGCCGTGCAGGTCGAGATCTCTGAGGGTGCGAAGGGCGCCAGGATCACCGCGAGCGAACCCCGCAGGAGCAGCGGACGCCCCGACCTGAGCGAGGCAGCGATCGTGGTCGCGGGTGGCCGCGGCACCGGAGGCAAGTTCGAGTCGATCGAGGAGTTCGCGGACGCTCTGGGGGGTGCTGTGGGGGCCTCGCGTGCGGTCGTCGACGCGGGCTGGTACCCGCACAGCTACCAGATCGGTCAGACCGGCAAGACCGTCTCCCCCCAGCTGTACATCGCCGCCGGCATCTCCGGCGCGATCCAGCACCGGGCGGGCATGCAGACCTCGAAGACGATCGTCGCCATCAACAAGGACGAGGAGGCGCCGCTGTTCGAGCTGGTCGACTTCGGCGTCGTCGGCGACCTGCACTCCGTGCTCCCGGCTGCCACCGAGGAAGTGAACAAGCGCAAGGGCTGAGGCGTCGATGAGTTCCTCCGGCCGCGGCAGTCTCCACTGACGCCAGAGCACGCGCGACCGAGAGGACTCAGCAAATGAACACGATCTCGCCATGTCTGTGGTTCGACGGCCAGGCCGAGGAGGCCGCCGAGCTCTACGTCGGCATCTTCGAGGATGCGAAGGTCCTCGATGTCCTCCGCTACGGCAGCGTCGGGCCGGGTCAGGAAGGCTCGGTGATGACGGTCTCCTTCCAGCTGCGAGGTCAGGAGTTCCTTGCGCTCAACGGCGGTCCTCAGTTCCAGTTCACCGAGGCCGTGTCGCTCCAGGTCTTCTGTGACACCCAGGACGAGGTCGACTACTTCTGGGAGAAGCTGTCCGAGGGCGGCGAAGAGGGGCCGTGCGGTTGGCTCAAGGACAGGTACGGGTTGTCCTGGCAGGTCATCCCCAACGTGCTGAACGAGCTGATCGCGGACCCGGACCCGGAGAGGTCACAGCGCGCGATGGCCGCCATGCTCACGATGGGCAAGTTCGACATCGCCGATCTGGAGCGGGCCGCGGTCGGCTCCTAGGCCTGCGCTTCGTCGATCACCTCGCGCAGCCTGGCGTTGTCCTCCTCGAGGGTCAAGACCATGGCTATGCCGGCGAGGTTCAGGCCGTCGCCGAGGAGCTCGCCGATCCTGCGCAGCACGAGTAGGTCCTGCTCGCTGTAGCGCCGAGTGCCTCCGGGCGTCCGCTCGGGCTCGAGCAACCCGTGGCGTTCGTAGACCCTGAGGTTCTGGATCGCGGTGCCCACCAGCTCGGCTGCAACGGAGATCCCGTAGACGCCGCGATCTCGGTCCGGCTGCACCATGGCGACCACTCCTCTCCTGCCACACTTGCGTCCTGCTCAACGAGATGGTATATCAAATCTGTACCAGCCGGTTTAGGTCCGGCGGCAACCAACCGTTGGAGGTGTTTGAGAATGCTCATGCGAACCGACCCCTTCCGTGAAGTCGACCGACTCGCCCAGCAGGTCTTCGGCACCACCGGCCGCCCCGCGGTCATGCCGATGGACGCCTGGCGCCAGGGTGACAACTTCGTCGTCGAGCTCGACATCCCCGGGGTCTCCGCGGAGGGCATCGAGCTCGATGTCGAGCGCAACGTGCTGACCATCAAGGCCGAGCGTCCGGGTCGCGACGACGACTCCGAGACGCTGGCCTCCGAGCGGCCACGGGGCGTCTTCAGCCGGCAGCTGGTGCTCGGTGACAACCTGGATCTCGACCGCGTCGAGGCTGCCTACGAGGCAGGCGTCCTGCGGCTGCGGATCCCAGTCGCCGAGAGGGCCAAGCCACGCAAGATCCAGGTCGTCGAGAACCGTGCGGAGGAGCCGACCGCTCTCACCGCGTGACCGCCCGCCAGGGGCATCCACCGGAACCTCCCAGGCGGTGGGTGCCCCTGGGCTTTGTCCGGCAGGCGTCATGCGTTCCGGGCAAGGGCCGGGCACGACTGCTGCTGCATGATCCGTGTGGTTGTGGGCACGCTGTAGGGCGTTGGATGACCTAGCCGAGAGGAGAGCTCCATGGCCACCGGTGAGACCGGCTTCGACGATGTCCACTTCGACCTGATCTCCGTGCAGTACCACGCCCTCAAGGCGGGCCACGACTACGGTCAGTACGTCCGCGACGCTGAGAACGCGGGGAAGGACGACATCGCGGCATTCTTCCGCGAGGTGATGAGCCAGGACTCCACGCGGGCACAGAAGTGCCATGACTTCCTGGTCCAGCTTGGCGGCACCGACACGGCGCCGCCGCAGGCGTGATGTCGGCGCTGTTGGCGCCGCCGCCTGGTTGACTGGTCCGGAGCTCGCCACTCGCCGTCTGGTGCTGCGGCAGTGGCGTGAGCCCGATCGCACGGAGTTCGCGGCGATGAACGCGGACCCCCGGGTGATGGAGCACTTTCCGGCCCCGCTGACCCGCGAGATGTCCGACGCCCTCGTAGACCGCATCGAGGCCGAGATGCAGCAGCGCGGGTTCGGCCTGTGGGCTGTCGAGGTGGCCAGCACGGGAGAGCTCATCGGCTTCACCGGGCTTTCCAGGCCCGCCTTCCACGTGGACTGGATGGCAGCGCGGCCGCAGCCGGTCGTCGAGGTCGGTTGGCGGCTGAAGCGTTCTGCCTGGGGCCACGGTTATGCCACCGAGGGAGCGCGCGCTGCGATCGACTTCGGGTTCGACGAGGTGGGGTTGCCGGAGATCGTCTCGTTCACGGTGGTCGGCAACCGCCGCTCCCAGGCCGTGATGCGCCGCATCGGAATGAGCTTCTTGACCTCCTACGACCATCCGGTCCCCGGGGCAGACCCGCTGCCCTCCGTGGCGTTCTCGGTGGTCAGGGACGCCCGCCGGCCCGGTCGCAGTTCACCGGCGCCGTACCCTGGTAGTCGCGATGAGTGAAACTGCGACGATCACCGGCAACCAGCGAAGCGTGTACCTGGACCACGCCGCTTCGACGCCGATGTACCCCGAGGCGGTCACGGCGACGGCGGAGCAGATGACGCGGGTGGGAAACCCGTCGTCGTTGCACGCCTCCGGTCGCGCCGCCCGGCGTGTCGTGGAGGAGTCGCGTGAGCGGATCGCCGGGTCGTTGCACGCACGCCCCGGGGAGGTGGTCTTCACCTCCGGGGGCACCGAGTCGGACAATCTCGCCGTCAAAGGGCTGTACTGGGCCCGGCGGTCGCAGGAGCCACGTCGCACGCGCGTGCTGTCCACGGCCGTCGAGCACCACGCGATCCTCGACCCGCTGCACTGGCTCGCGGAGCACGAAGGCGCCGAGGTGGAGCTGCTGCCGGTGAACCGGTGCGGTCGGCTCGACGTGGATGCACTGCGAGAGTCCGTGGCCCGCGATCCCGAGTCGGTCTCGTTCGTCTCGGTGATGTGGGCCAACAACGAGGTCGGCACCGTGCAGCCGATCCGCGCGGTGGCGGAGGCGGCCCACGCACACGGCATCCCGGTGCACACCGACGCCGTCCAGGCGATCGGACAGATCCCGGTCGACTTCGCGGCAAGCGGCGTGGACGCGATGACCTTGACCGGGCACAAGCTCGGGGGACCGTACGGCGTCGGGGCTCTGCTCGTGCGTCGCGAGCTCGAGCTCACCCCGCTGCTGCACGGGGGTGGGCAGGAGCGCGACGTCCGATCCGGGACGGTCGACTCACCGGCGATTGCGGGATTCGCGACCGCGGTCGAGCTGTCGGTCCAGCGACAGCCTCGACATGCGGAGCGGATTTCCCAGCTGCGTGACGAGCTGCTGCGCCGGGTGTGTGAGCAGGTCCCCGACGCAGTGATGAACGGCGACAGGGACTGCACGCTTGCCAACCGACTGCCGGGCAACGCGCACATCCAGTTCCCCGGCTGCGAGGGCGACTCGCTGCTGATGCTGCTGGACGCGCGTGGCATCGAGGCCTCGACCGGCTCGGCCTGCTCTGCGGGCGTTCCGCAGCCTTCACACGTCCTTCTCGCCATGGGTGCCGACGACGTGAGCGCCCGCAGCGCGTTGCGCTTCTCCCTGGGTCACTCCTCCACCTGGCACGATGTGGAGGCGCTCGTCGAGGCGATCGGACCGGTGGTCGAGCGGGCTCGGGCGGCGGGGATCGCTTCGGGATTCGGCGTCGTCGCGAAGGCAGGATGACCTGATGCGTGTGCTTGCTGCCATGTCCGGCGGCGTGGACTCTGCCGTGGCTGCAGCCCGCGCAGCCGACGCCGGTCATGAAGTGACCGGTATCCATCTCGCCCTGTCCCGTAACCCGAAGTCCTACCGGACCGGCGCCCGAGGCTGCTGCACGATCGAGGATGCGGGCGACGCTCGCCGGGCCGCCGATGTGATCGGGATCCCGTTCTACGTCTGGGACATGAGCGATCGTTTCCATGAGGACGTGGTCGAGGACTTCATGGCGGAGTACGCCGCAGGACGCACGCCGAACCCGTGCCTGCGTTGCAACGAGAAGATCAAGTTCGCCGCGGTGCTGGACCGCGCCATCGCGCTCGGCTTCGATGCCGTGGCCACCGGCCACTACGCGCGGCTGGTCACCGGGAGCGACGGGCTGATCGCCCTGCACCGGGCCGTCGACATGGGCAAGGACCAGTCCTACGTGCTCGGTGTGCTCACCCAGCGGCAGCTCGCACATTCGTTGTTCCCACTCGGCCGCTCGCGGAAGGAGGACGTGCGTGTGGAGGCCGCCCGACGCGGGCTGTCGGTCGCCGCGAAGCCGGACAGCCACGACATCTGCTTCATCTCCGACGGCGACACCGGCGGCTGGCTTGCGGACAAGCTCGGCTCGGGCAGCGGAGAGATCGTCGACCATGCGAGCGGCGAGGTGCTCGGCACGCACGAAGGTACCTTCCGGTTCACCGTCGGACAGCGCCGAGGCCTGCGTGTCGGGCGTCCCACTGCCGACGGCGAACCGCGCTACGTCCTGGACATCGAACCGGTGGCGGGCACCGTGACCGTCGGTCCTCGCGATGCCCTGACCGTGGATCACCTCATCGGAAGCAGTCCCCGGTGGTGCGGTGCGGTCCCAGCCGGGCCCCTGCACGGAACCGTGCAGCTGCGGGCACACGGTCGAGAGCACGCTGCCGTGGTGGGCCTGGCCTCGGCGGGTACGAGCGAGGAGTACGTCGACATCCGCCTGCTCGACCCGGCTCAGGGCATCGCGCCCGGCCAGGCGGCCGTGGTCTACGACGGCCCCCGGGTGGTCGGCTCGTGCACGATCACTCGGACATCCCGGCCGGAGGCCCATCTCAACGTGAGCGAGGGCAATCTCGACGAGCGCGAGGGCAATCTCGACGTGCGCGAGGCCCATCTCAACGAGCGTTCTGCGCGCACGTGACCACGGCCACCGGGGTCGGCTCGATGCCGGGAGCAGACGCCGACGCGTTCGCCGAGGCGGTCCGGATCGTGCTCGGCGAGGTCCCGGACTTCCCTCACCTGCCCGAGCTGCCGGGCCGTGGTGTCGTGGCCGAGATGACTGGGCGCACGCTCGCGGTCGTCGCGGAGCTGGGTGCCGACCTGCAGCCGGCCGGATGGCGGCTCACCGACGCGCCGGGGATCGACCACCGGCGCGCCCGGTCGCTGTTGGCCCGGGACCTCGACGTGGTCGAGGAGCAGATGCAGGGGTTCACCGGTCGGTTCAAAATCCAGGTTGCCGGGCCGTGGACACTGGCCGCCACCGTCGAGCGTCCGCGCGGTGACCGCGTCCTCGCCGACCACGGGGCCCGCCGCGAGCTGGCCCAGGCACTGGCCGAAGGGATCGCCCAGCACGTCACCGACGTCCGGAGCCGACTCCCCGGCGCATCGCTGGTGGTGCAGGTCGACGAGCCGGCCCTTCCAGCGGTCCTGGCCGGCCGGGTCCCGACGGCATCCGGCTTCCATCGGCACCGCTCGGTCGACGCGCCAACCGGGGCCGCCGCTCTGGAGTGGGTCTTCTCGGCGATCGAGGCCGCCGCAGCCACCCCGATCGCGCACTGCTGCGCGGATGAGCCGCCGCTCGAGCTGCTGCTGGGGGCGGGCGCACGAGGGGTCTCGGTCGACCTCGCGGCCTTGGCACCGTCGGCCTACGACGCCCTCGCCGGAGCGGTCGAGACCGGCTTCGACGTGCTCCTGGGTGTGGTCCCCTCCACGGACCCGGCCACCCCGCCGAGCGAGCGCGACGTCGTGGGGCGGGTGCTGCGGCTGCTGGACATGCTCGGCTTCGACCCCGACTCTGCCGGGGAGCGACTTGCTCTCACTCCGGCCTGTGGACTCGGTGGAGCCAGCACTGCCTGGGCCCGGCGTGCCCTCGAGCTGTGCCGGACGGCGGCTGCTGCGGACTGACCGACCCGCCAGCTCACTCGGGGACGCGTTGTTGCAGCAGGTCCAGTGAGCGGGTGACGGCCAGCTCGTTCCATGCCTTGCGCTTGCGGAACATGTAATGACCGACCCGGCCCATGTCGTGGAACTCGGTCGACGCGGTCACGTGGTGAGCACGCTCCAGGTAGGCCTGGGTGGCGCGGTAGGAGGTGATCTTGTCCCGCCGTCCCTGCGCTGCGACGAGGTGCTTGCCCGTCAGGGCATGGATCGGCTCGCCGGGTGGGAACCAGGGGGCCAGCGCCACCACGCCGGTCACCAGCGGGTCGTCGGCGACCGCGACCGAGGTGCGCGCACCCATCGAGTGGCCGAGGAGCACCACGGGCACCTCACCGAGCTCGCGGCGCACCTGCTCCAGCGCCCACCGGGCATCGGCGACCGGCGCGGGCGAGGACCCCTGCCGAGCGTTCCAGCCGCGCAGCTTGTAGCGCAGCAACCAGACCCCGACTCCGGCCTCGGCCGCGTGGTCGCCGATCTCGCGCTGCATCCACGCCGAACGGCGCCACGACGCACTCTTCTCGTCGACCATCGAGTGGCTGTCCTGGGTACCACCGTGCAGCATCAGGATCAGAGCGCCGGCGGGCCCACCGGGGTCGATGCGGGTGAACGCCGGTGCCGACATGCGGCGATCTTCTCACCGCTGCCCTGGTGTCGGTGGCGCAGGGCAAGATAGCCGCATGGCTGCTAGGTCTGCAGAGTCGGCGGTGCCCGAGAACGCGAGCGGTGTGGCGGTGGAGGCCGCGCCGATCGCGGCCCGCGAGGAGCACCGGGAGGTCGCCGAGCAGGTCGAGGACGCCCGCTGGCGCTACTACGTGAAGGACGAGCCGACGATCTCCGACGCCGAGTTCGACCAGCTGATGCGCCGGCTCGAGGAGCTCGAGGAGCGCTACCCCGAGCTGCGGACCCCCGACTCTCCCACGCAGAAGGTCGGGGGAGCGGTCTCCACCGAGTTCACCCCGGTGGACCACCTCGAGCAGATGATGAGCCTCGACAACGCGTTCTCCTCGCAGGAGCTGGCGGCGTGGAAGGCGCGGCTGGACCGCGAGGAGATCAAGGAGGCGGACTTCCTGTGCGAGCTGAAGGTCGACGGCCTGGCGATCAACCTCCTCTACGAAGGTGGCCGGTTGGTGCGAGCGGCCACGCGTGGCGACGGCAGGACCGGCGAGGACGTGACGCAGAACGTGCGCACGATCGACAACGTGCCCTCACGGCTCCAGCGCAATGACGAGTTCCCGGTCCCGACTCGGGTCGAGGTGCGCGGCGAGGTGTTCTTGCCGGTCGAGGCGTTCGAGCAGCTGAACGAGACGATGGTGGGGGCCGGGAGGCCGCCGTTCGCCAACCCGCGCAACGCCGCGGCCGGCTCGCTGCGGCAGAAGGACCCCCGGGTGACCGCGACGCGGCCGCTGGCGATGGTGTGCCACGGGTTGGGAGCTCGCGATGGCTTCGAGCCCAAGCGGCAGTCGGAGGCGTACGCCGCCCTGGCAGCGTGGGGTCTTCCGGTCAGCGAGCGAGCGAAGGTGCTGCACGACCTGGACGCGGTCGACGAGTTCATCGACTACTACCGCGAGCACCGGCACGACGTGGAGCACGAGATCGACGGCGTGGTGGTCAAGGTGGACCAGGTTCCCCTGCAGCGGCGGCTTGGCTCCACCTCGCGCGCGCCACGTTGGGCGATCGCGTTCAAGTACCCACCCGAAGAGGTGAACACCAAGCTGCGAGACATCCGGGTCAACGTCGGACGCACCGGCCGGGTGACGCCGTTTGGCGTGATGGAGCCGATCCGGGTCTCCGGGTCGACGGTGGAGATGGCCACGCTGCACAACGCCTCGGAGGTCCGGCGCAAGGGCGTGCTGATCGGCGACACCGTCGTGCTCCGCAAGGCCGGAGACGTGATTCCGGAGATCGTCGGACCGGTCGTGGACCTGCGCGACGGGACCGAGCGCGAGTTCGAGATGCCGACCCGGTGCCCGGAGTGCGGCACCGAGCTGGCTCACGAGAAGGCGGGCGACGCCGACATCCGCTGCCCGAACGCCCGGTCGTGCCCGGCGCAGTTGCGGGAGCGGGTGTTCCACGTCGCCGGCCGGGGGGCCTTCGACATCGAGAACCTGGGCTACGAGGCCGCCATCGCGTTGCTCCAGAGCGAGCTGCTCACCGACGAGGGCGACATCTTCTTCCTGGACGCCGAGCAGCTGCAGC
>CADCUJ010000085.1 GCA_902805855.1 uncultured Nocardioidaceae bacterium | reverse complement strand
CGAAGATGTAGTCACAGGCTGCGCCGATCCCGCGGTTCGGGTCGGTCTGCGAGGAGGCGGTGTGCCGGGTACCGAACGAGGCGAGCTTGCGCACGTACCTCTCGAGCCGATCCTGGTCGATCTCTCGCATGATCTGCAGCAGCTCGGGGTCCGGGTCCTGCTGCCGGTTCTCCCGGCCCGGGCCAGGCGGCCATTTCTCACCACGGTCGAGGGGGCGCGCCTCGAACGCCGCCGAGGCCGAGCCGGCCAGCGGGCCGGCTACGGCACCGGCGCCGATGGTCGCTGCGGACGTGGTCAGGAAGACCCGCCTGCTGGTCTGTGGGTGGTCGTCATGTGATGGGGACATCGATCCTGTCTAACCCGCGAGTCCCCGCATTGTCTAGACCACTCGCGGAGCGCCGCAGGGATTATGAGCGCTACGACCGGTCTGGCAGAATGGGCCGTTGTCTGCCCGGCCGGGCCCCTCACCCGGTCCGCAGCATCCGCCGAGCGATCGCGTCCGGTCCCCACCCGGTTCGAGGCGCTCATCCACCTCAGCTTGCAAGGAGACACCACAGACGTGGCCGTCAAGATCCGTTTGAAGCGCATGGGCAAGGTCCGCGCGCCGTACTACCGCATCGTCGTCGCCGACTCCCGCAAGAAGCGTGACGGCCGAGTCATCGAGGAGATCGGCAAGTACCACCCCAAGGAGGAACCCTCGCTGATCGAGGTCGAGTCCGAGCGGGCGCAGTACTGGCTGGGCGTCGGCGCGCAGCCGAGCGAGGCAGTGGCCGCCATCCTCAAGGTCACCGGCGACTGGCAGTCGTTCAAGGGGGAGTCCGGCGGGGGCAGCCTGAAGGTGGCCGACGCCAAGCGCGACAAGGCGGAGATCTTCAACGAGGCGCTCAAGGAGTCCTCGCGGGAGACCCAGTCGGAGGCGGTCACCCAGCGGTCGTCCAAGCGCGCCGAGAAGGCGCCCGCCGAGGACCGGGCGACTGACCAGGCGTCTGACCAGGCGTCTGACCAGGCGCCGTCCCCGATCGAGGCCCCCGGCGTGCAGACGCCGCAGGGTGCGACCGAGGAGGCGGAGGCCGCAGAGGTCAAGGCGCTGGACGCCGACAGGGCGGAGGAGAAGGCCGGCGGCGAGGTGCCAGCCGACAAGGCCGGCGGCGCGACCGCCACAGGCGACAGGAGCTGAGTCCGGTGCTCGCCGAAGCGCTCGAGCACCTCGTGCGCGGGATCGTCGACAACCCGGACGAGGTGACCGTGCGGGACAAGCAGCTGCGTCGTGGATCGATCCTCGAGGTGCGCGTGCACCCTGACGACCTCGGCAAGGTCATCGGACGTGGTGGCCGCACGGCGACGGCGTTCCGCACCGTGATCGGCGCACTCGCCGGCGGTGGCGGGGCGGGCGGTGCCCGGATCGACTTCGTCGACGTGGACCGACGTCGATAGCCCTTCGTCGAGCGGCTGTCCATGGGCGTGACCGAGGTGATCGTCGGCCGGATCGGCAGGGCCCACGGGGTCCATGGCGAGGTCTCGGTCGAGCCCAGCACCGACGAGCCGGAGCGGCGGTTCGCCGACGGCGCGCCCCTTGCACTGCAAACCCCTGCCGGCGCAGCCCCGCGCGGGACCGGCCGGCCTGCCTCGGTGACCGTCAGGGCCGCCCGCCGGGATCGGTCGCGGTTGCTGGTCAGCTTCGAGGAGGTGGCCGACCGCACCGCGGCGGAGGCCCTCCGGGGCCTGGTGCTGGTGGCGAGCGTCGACCGTGACGAGACGCCCGAGGATGCTGAGGAGTTCTACGACCACCAGCTTCTCGGTCTCCGGGTCCGGACCGAGGCCGGGGCGGCGGTGGGTGAGGTGAGCCAGGTCGTGCACGGCCCCGCCCAGGACCTGCTGGGTGTCCTGCGTGAGGACGGCCACGAGGTCCTGGTCCCCTTCGTCTCCCAGCTGGTGCCGACCGTCGACGTACCCAACGCCACCATCGTGGTGGTGGATCGGCCGGGGCTGCTCTCGCCCGCCGAGACACAGGACGGAGACTGAGCGTGCGCGTCGACGTGGTCTCCATCTTCCCCGACTACCTCGCGCCGCTGGACCTGTCGTTGGTCGGCAAGGCGCAGACCTCGGGTCTGCTCGACCTGCGGGTCCACGACCTCCGCGAGTGGACCCACGACCGGCACCGAACGGTCGACGACACCCCGTACGGCGGCGGCGCCGGCATGGTGATGCGCCCGGAGCCGTGGGGCGAGGCGCTGGACGCGATCGCTCCCCCCGGCACGACGCCGGTGCTGCTGGTCCCGAGTCCCTCCGGTCAGCGCTTCTCCCAGGCGATGGCAGCCGAGCTCGCCACCGAGCCGTGGCTGGTGTTCGCCTGTGGTCGCTACGAGGGGATCGACCAGCGGGTGGTCGACCATGCCGGGACCCGGCTCAGGGTGAGTGAGGTCTCCGTCGGTGACTACGTGCTGAACGGCGGGGAGGTGGCCGCCCTGGTGATGATCGAGGCTGTGGCCAGGCTGCTGCCCGGAGTACTGGGCAACCCTGCTTCGCTGAGCGAGGAGTCCCACGGTCAGGACGGGCTGCTCGAGTACCCGCTGTTCACCAAGCCGCCGCTCTGGCGAGGACTCTCCGTACCCGAGGTGCTGTGCTCCGGTGACCATGCCGCAGTCGCCCGGTGGCGACGCGACGAGGCGCTGAGACGTACGGCGCGGCGTCGTCCCGACCTCGTGGCGAACCTGCCCGAAGACGTGCTGGACTCTCGCGACCGGGAGGTGCTCGCCGATTTCGCCGGGGACGACCCGCTGTGGCAGACTTGATCTTCGGTCTCGCGCTCCGCGGCTCCTGAGCGCCTAGCGGCCACCGGGAGCCGCCGGCCTCCTGCCACAGGGGGAGTGCCGCCCTTCGGTTCGCCGGACCTCGCACTGACCGGCAGACGATCGCCTACCGACGTGCGTGACCTGTGGCGCCACGAGGAGACCTACCATGACCAACGTCATCGACCTGCTCGACGCGGCTGTCGCCCGCGACGACGTCCCCGCCTTCCGTGCCGGCGACACCCTGAAGGTGCACGTCCGCGTCGTCGAGGGCAACCGCTCACGTATCCAGGTCTTCCAGGGGGTCTGCATCCGGCTGCAGGGCTCGGGCGTACGGCGCACGTTCACCGTGCGCAAGGTCTCCTTCGGCGTCGGAGTGGAGCGCACCTTCCCGCTGCACACCCCGATCATCGACCGGATCGAGGTCGTGACCCGCGGCGACGTGCGGCGCGCCAAGCTCTACTACCTGCGCAACCTGCGCGGCAAGGCCGCCAAGATCAAGGAAAAGCGCGAGGCAACTCCCGGGAAGTGACCGGTCGGCACAGTTCTCTGGCTAGGCTCCCCTGGTGACCAAGGCCTCGGAGAACCTCGACCTGGGCAGCGAGGACTCGCCGCCCGCGGCCCGAGGCCGCAAGTCCAAGCACGACCGGCAGCTCCCGGTCTGGCAGGAGATGCTCCTGCTCCTGTCCATCGCCTTGGTGCTCGCGATCGTGATCAAGGCCTTCTTCATGCAGGCCTTCTACATCCCGTCGGGCTCGATGAACGACACCTTGGTGTTCAACGACCGCATCCTGGTGCAGAAGGTGTCCTACTGGGGCGACGGGCCCGAGCGCGGAGACATCGTGGTGTTCGAGGACCCGGCGAACTGGTTGCAGCCGACCGACCAGCGCACTGCCGACAACCCGGTGACCCAGGCGCTGGAGCTGTTCGGGCTCTACCCGACGGGTGGACACCTGGTGAAGCGGGTCATCGCCGTCGGGGGGGACACCGTGATGTGCTGCGACCAGCAGGGCCGGGTGGTCGTCAACGATGTGCCGCTCAACGAGAAGGCCTACCTGGCCCAAGGGGAGGCACCGTCGCTGATCAACTTCAAGGAGCAGCAGGTCCCCGAGGGGCATATCTGGGTCCAGGGGGACAACCGCTCGAACTCTGCCGACTCCCGCGTGCACCTCGGCGACCCGGGGGGCGGCATGGTCCCGGCCGACCTCGTGGTCGGCAAGGTGTTCTCCGTGGTCTGGCCGCTGAACCACGCCAAGACCTTGGAGCGACCGGCCACCTTCGACGCCGTCGGGTAGGTGGGTGTCGACCTGTGACCTCCGATAGTCCCGAGACTCCCGAGACTCCCGAGACTCCCGAGAGCGCCGAGGCCCGGCGCTGCGCCGAGGCCCATGCCTTCCAGCGAGCGCACGAAGCCTTCTGCGGAGAGGACCTCGCCGCCCTGGAGCAGGCACTGGGCCGGCCGGCCGGCTTTCCCAACGTGCCAGGCGGTGCCGGCATCGACTGCAGCGTGCTGCAGTACGCGCTCTACCACAGCCCGCTCCCGTTGATCGAGCAGCTCCTGGACGCCGGTGCCGACCCGAACTACGACGACCACGACGGGTTCCCCTCGGTCATGGCGGCGCTGAGCGGGCTGGTCGAGGCTCCGGGAGCCTCACCGCGCCCAGACGTACCGGCCGTCGTCGAGCTGCTGCTCGCCCACGGAGCCCACCCCGACCAGCGAGGCGTCAACGACTACACCCCCCTCCACTTCGCGGCGTCACTGGGACGCCTCGACCTCCTCCTTCTGCTGCTGGCCCATGGGGCCGACCCATGCGTCCGGACGCGGATCGACGACTTCGAGACGCCACGTGAGGTAGCCGGCGCGGTGGGCTCGGAGTCCGCGGAACGGCTGCTGGCCGACGCCGAGCGGACCCGACCCGACCGGGAGGAGCTCTCCCGGTGAGATCGTGGTCGCCATGAGCGTGCTCCCCCGAGGCATGACGCTGCGCAGTGACGCCGGGCCCTATGGCTACGAGCGAGCGCTGCGGCGAGCCGGGCTGGCGCCGATCGCGGGCGTGGACGAAGCGGGTCGCGGTGCATGTGCCGGCCCGCTCGTCGCGGCCGCGGCGATCCTGCCCGAAGGCGGAAGTGGCCGGATCCCGGGCCTGGCGGACTCCAAGCTGCTGACCCCCAAGGCACGGGAGCGCTGCTACGAGCAGGTGGTACGGCGGGCTGCCGCCTGGTCGGTGGTCGTGGTCGGACCGGACGAGTGTGACCGGCTCGGCATGCACGTGGCGAACGTGGCAGCACTGCGCCGTTCGCTGGCTCGCCTCGAGGTGCGCCCGTCGTACGTCTTGACCGACGGTTTTCCGGTCGACGGTCTGGAAGTACCCGGGCTTGCGATGTGGAAGGGCGACCAGGTCGCCGCGTGCATATCGGCCGCTTCGGTGATCGCGAAGGTGACCAGGGACCGGATCATGGAGGACCTGCACCCGAGGTACCCGGCCTACGACTTCGCCACCCACAAGGGCTACGTCACCGCCTCGCACTCCGCTGCGCTGAGCGAGCACGGGCCGTGTGCGATCCACCGGCGGAGGTTCGTCAACGTGCGGCGTGCCGAGGCAGGGACAGCGGGGGAGACCTACGCGGAGGCGGTGGCACGCGCTGCCGAGGCGGTCGAGGACCAAGCGATGGAGGCTGCCCGATGAGTGCGGAGGATCTCGAGAAGTACGAGACCGAGATGGAGCTCCAGCTCTATCGCGAGTACCGCGACGTGGTGAACATCTTCAAGTACGTCGTGGAGACCGACCGACGCTTCTACCTGTGCAACCAGGTCGATGTGAAGGCGCGCTCGGAGGCCGGGGACGTGTTCTTCGAGGTGACGATGACCGACGCATGGGTCTGGGACATGTACCGCCCTGCCCGCTTCGCCAAGAACGTCAAGGTGCTGACGTTCAAGGACGTCAACGTCGAGGAGCTCAGCGAGAGCGATATCGAGCCGCCGAAGGCGTAACCGGCCACGGGATGGTCGGCTCAGCCCACTCGGCGCAAGAACTCCTCGAGGATCGGACCGGCCGTCCGAGAGCCCGACGCACCGGTCTCCACGAAGACCGCGACGGCCAGGTCACCTTGGGCGCCGACCATCCAGGCATGTGTCCGGAGCCGCCCGGTGCCGTCGCTGCCGCCGTACTCGGCGGTCCCGGTCTTGGCGAGCACCGGTGGCCCCGAGAGGCCGGCCAAAAAGGATCCGCTGCCTGTCTCGACGACGCCGCGCATCAGCCCGCGCAGATCGGCGGCCTCCTGCTGGTCCAGTGGTGAGGCGGGTGGCTTCTGCGGCGGCTGCTGCTCGGGGAGCAGCCGGGGAAGGACGGTCCGGCCACGCACCACCGACGCGACGACGCCGGCCATCGCCATCGGTGAGGCGAGCACCTTGCCCTGCCCGATCATCCGGGCGGCGGAGTCCGTCTCGGACTCGGCGGGAGGTACCTGGCCGAAGTACGCAGGGAAGCCGAGGTCGTGGTCGACGCCCAGGCCGAGCGCAGCGGCCGCCTCGGCCAGCGCTTCTGGGTCGAGTCGCCCCCGCTGGGCGATGAAGGCGGTGTTGCACGACTGCGCGACGGCGGTGCGGAAAGTGATGTCGCCGAGCGCGCTCGGCGGATAGTCGTCGTAGTTCTCGAAGATCTTGCCGTCCACGGTGGTCGTGGCCGGGCAGGCCACCGTTTCCCTCGGCTCCAGGCCTGCTCGAAGCAGGGCGAGCGAGGACACCACCTTGAAGGTCGAGCCGGGTGCGTACTGACCGAAGGTGGCGGTGTTGTAGCCGGCGCTCCCGGGTCCGCTCGCCGCGGCCAGGACGTCACCGGTCGAAGGCCGGATCGCGACCAGCGCGCTGGGCGGTCCGATGCCGGCCAGCGCCTGCTCCGCGACAGTCTGCAGCCCAGGGTCGAGGGTGGTCACCAAAGCCTCGCCGTCGGTCGCCTGCACCTGGAACAGCCGGCGGGCAGTGTCGTCCGGGCGCACCGCCTCCACCACGACGCCGTCTGCACCCCCGAGCCGGTCGTCGTACCTCTCCTGCAGCCCGGAGAGCCCTGCGACGTCTCCGGCTGCGTACTCCCCGTCGGACTCCTCGACGATCTCAGCGGTCACCGGTCCGACGGTTCCGAGGACCGGTGCCGCGAACTCCTTGGTGGGCGCGAGCGGGATCCGGTCGCTCACCGAGGCAGCCCCGGGGATCTGGTCGTAGGACGACTGGACGGACGTTGGCACCTCGTTGCGGCGGAACACGATCCCTTCCACGAAGGCCGCGTCGCCGAACGCATCGACCTGCTCGACGTACGGCGCGGTGTCGATCCCGAGTAGGGCCGCCAGCTTCCGGGCCGAGGTGAGCGCGACCCTGCCCCGGACGAGGCTCTTGTCGATCCCGAAGCGGACCACCGGTCGGTCGGTCACCAGCGTGGCGCCGCCGGCACCAGTGATGTCGCCGCGGTCGGCTGCGACGGCCGTCGTCCGCAGCACCTCGCGAGGGGTCAGCGACGGTTCCACGAGAGCCGGGCTCCACACGACTCGCCAGGCTTGCCCGGATCGTCGGAGCTCGGCGGTCGTGTCGTAGGTCCACGGCTCGCCACCGACGATCCAGGACCAGGCCAGCCTCACCGAGGCGGTGTCTCCGCTGGTCCGTACGTCGGCGACCTCGACCTGCGGCTGCACACCCATCCCGGCGCCGATCCGCTCCAGCGCCTCTCCTGCCTCGTCGGGGCTGGGGCCCACGAACCCGAGCCCCCGGGACGGGCCCTTCGCCCGCCCGTCGGCCCGCCCGTCGGCCAGTCCGTCGGCCAGGAAGGCGGCGAGCTGCTCTGCTGGCGGCGCCGAGGGCTGCTCCTCGGCACCGGGGCCGCTGCACGCTGTCATCGCCAGGACCAGGCACAGCGCGAGGACTGCTGCACGCATCGGTGGATCTCCTCGAGACATCGACGGTCTGTGACGATAGACCACCGCGAGCCAGAAACCGTCCACAAACCTCGGCCGTGAGCGGTTCTCCCCCGGACAGACAGAGGCGACCGGCATCGGTCGGACCGGTGGGTGAGTCTGCTCGCGGAGGTGCCCATGGAGACCGCAGCACACCGCGAGACGCCCCAGGCCTCGCAGCGCACGTCCCAGCAGACTGCGCTGGGCGTGTACGGCGAGGCATTCGCCGCCCGCCACCTGACCGGGCAGGGGATGATCCTGCTCGACCGCAACTGGCGTTGCGAGCTGGGTGAGATCGACCTGGTCCTCCGTGACGGCCGGGTGCTGGTGATCTGCGAGGTCAAGACCCGCTCCTCACTGGCCTTCGGCTCACCGGTGGAGGCGGTCACCGAGAAGAAGGCCCGGCGGCTGCGACGGCTGGGCGCCCGGTGGCTCGCCGAGCACGCCGTCCGGCCCGAGGACGTGCGGCTCGACCTCGTCGGCGTCCTGGTGACCGGTTCGCGTCCTGTCGAGCTCGAGCACCTGCGGGGCGTGGGCTGAGATGCGGTTCGCGACCGCCAGGACGGTGACCCTGCAGGGCGCCACCGGTCACCTCATCGACGTCCAGGTCGACCTGTCCGCGGGGCTGGTGAAGACCGCCATGGTCGGTCGACCGGACGCCTCGATCAGCGACGGCCGCGACCGCTGCCGTGCTGCGCTGACCAACAGCCACTTCGAGTGGCCGGCGACCCGACGCGTCACGATCTCGCTCTCTCCGGCGGACCTGCCCAAGCGGGGTCCGCACTTCGACCTTGCCATCGCCGTCGGTGTCCTGGGGGCTTCGGACCAGCTGCCCCGACTGGCGCTCGAGGGGATGGTGTTCATCGGGGAGCTGACGCTCGACGGCCGACTGCGCTGCGTGCCTGGTGTGCTGCCGATGGTGATGGCCGCCGCCGCCCGGGGGATCCGGCGCGTCGTGGTGCCCGAGCCACAGGCGGACGAGGCGGCGATGGTTCCGGGGATGGCGGTCCTCGGCGTCCGCTCCCTGCGCCAGGTGGTCGCCGAGCTGCGCGACGAGCCGGTTCCGTGCGCACCACCCGTCGAGCCGTTGGCCAGCGGACCGCTCCTGTCCTGGCGCGGGGAGGCCAGGATCGAGGACCTCGACATGCGCGACGTCCTCGGCATGGCCGACACCCGGTACGCGATCGAGGTAGCCGCCGCCGGCGGGCACCACCTGCTGCTCAGCGGCCCCAAGGGTGCCGGGAAGACCACCTTGGCCGAGCGCGTCTCCGGGCTGCTGCCGGACCTGACCGTGGAGGAGTCGCTCGAGCTCAGTGCCATCTACTCGCTGGCGGGGTGCCTGCCGGCCGAGCAGAAGATGATCACCCGTCCGCCGTTCCGGGCACCGCACCACTCGGCGTCGAGGACGAGCGTCCTCGGCGGCGGCAGCGGCCGGGTGCGACCGGGCGAGGTGAGCCGTGCGCACACCGGCACCCTGTTCCTCGACGAGTTCCCGCTCTTCAGTGCGGACATCATCGAGGCCCTGCGGCAGCCTCTGGAGAGCGGCGAGATCACCATCGCCCGGGGGGAGGAGACCGCGACGTTCCCGGCGCGCACCATGTTCGTCATCGCCTGCAACCCCTGTCCCTGTGGCGACTACCACCCGCACGACCGGGACAACCGGTGCTCCTGCACCGAGGTGAAACGACGGGAGTACCGCAAGCGGATCAGCGGCCCGATCGCCGACCGGATCGACATCACTCGCCACGTCGAGCCCGTCCGGCCCGACGAGATGCTCGATCCGCTGGCAAGGCCGGAGTCGACACACGACGTGCGCCGCCGGGTCACCGCGGCGCGAGCCTTGCAAGCCGAGCGGTACGCAGGCACGGCCTGGCGGCTGAACTCGGACGTCCCCGGGCCGAGCCTGCGAGAGTCCTGGCCGTTGACCGGCGAAGCAGATCGTCTGCTGCTGCAGCACGTCTACTCCGGGAAGCTGACCCGCCGTGGCGCCACCCGGGTGCACCGGCTCGCGTGGACCGTCGCTGACCTGGCGGGCGTCGGCGACCCCGGGGTGGTCGAGGTCCACACGGCGCTGCGGCTGCGCGGCGGCGAGCCGTTGAACGTCGCGGAGCTCGAGACGGCGAGGGCGCGGTGACCGCTCCAGGTGACCGCATCGCCCGCGTCGCGCTCGGCCGCCTGTTCGAGCCGGGCGACACCAGGCTCGCGCGCCTCGTGGCCGAGCTCGGTGCTGGTCGGGTCTACGAGCTGCTGCAAGCGGAGCAGGACGTCCGCGGCATCTCTGCCAGCGTGTCTCGCGACGTCGCCGCCCGGCTCCAGGGCGTGCGGCCCGAGCGCGAGCTCGAGGCGGCGGCCGAAGCAGGAGTCCGGTTCGTCTGTCCCGGGGACGCCGAGTGGCCGTGCCGGCTCGACGACCTCGACCACGTCGAGCCGCTGCAAGGCCGGGGTGGAGCCCCGCTGGGACTTTGGGTGAAGGGTCGCCTCTCCCTGGCGGAGGCGGGGGACCCCTCGGTCTCGGTGGTGGGCTCGCGCTCGGCCACCTCCTACGGCACCTCGGTCGCCTCCAAGATCGCCGCCGGGCTGGCCGACAGTGGCGTGACGGTGATCTCCGGGGCAGCCTTCGGGATCGACCAGGCAGCCCACCGCGGGGCACTGGCAATGCGTGGCCGGACGGTGGCCGTGCTCGCGTGCGGGGTCGACCGCGCCTACCCCGCAGCACACAAGGAGCTGCTCGACTACATCGTCGACGTGGGTGCGGTGGTCTCCGAGCTGCCCCTGGGATGCTCGCCGACCCGGTTTCGCTTCCTCTCTCGGAACCGGGTGATCGCTGCGCTCAGCCGGGGGACGGTCGTCGTTGAGGCGGCGGTCCGCAGCGGGGCGCTGAACACGGCCAACTGGGCGCAGCGGCTGAGCCGAGTGCTGATGGGGGTGCCGGGACCGGTCACCAGCGCACCCTCGGAAGGCGTGCACCAGCTGATCCGACTGAGCAACGCCAGCCTGGTCACCAACGCAGACGACGTGCTCGAGCTGCTGTCACCTCCCGGAGCCAACCTCTCGGTCGAGACCAGAGGGCAGGTATACCTCCGCGACAGGCTGAGCGCGCGTGAGCAACAGATCCTCGACGCGGTGCCGATCAGTCGGGGGGCGAGCCTGGACTCCGTCGCGCGGGTCGCCGGGATCGGCGCCGCCGAGGTCGCCGTCGCCCTGAGCCTGCTGCGTGGGCGAGGTTTCGTCGAGGAGGCCGGAGCCCGCTGGCGGCTGGCGACCGCGCCCTGATCGGGGACATGTCTGCGCTCGGGTGCTGCCTCCGCGATGGACCAGCCGGCTTCGCCTAGCCTGCGACCTATGACCCGGACCGACCGCACGTCGTCGGCAGCCGAGGCTCCCGGCGCCGAGGACGTGCAGAGCCTGTTGCCGCCAGGTCTGGCGACGCCGCTCACCGACTATGCGAGGCACCTGGCCGCCGAGCGCGACCTGGCCCAGCACACGGTGCGGGCCTACGTGGGCGATGTCACCAGCATGCTCGAGCACGCAGCCCAGCTCGGCCACACCGATGCGTCCACGCTGGACGTGCAGACGCTGCGCAGCTGGCTGGCCAAGCAGCAGACCGTGGGCAAGGCACGCACCACGCTGTCTCGCAGGGCGACCGCTGTCCGGGTGTTCACGAGCTGGCTGCACCACACCGGGCGCAGCGCCGCCGACGTCGGGGTGGTGCTCGGCTCGCCTCGGGCGCAGCGGCGCCTCCCGGTGGCGCTCCGGGCCGACGAGGCGGGCCGCCTGCTCGAGGCAGCAGCCGCCCGGGCAGACGACGGCAGCCCCGTCGGCATCCGAGACGTCGCCATCCTCGAGCTCCTCTACGCCACCGGCATCCGGGTCGGCGAGCTGTGTGGGCTCGACGTCGACGACGTCGACCGGGAACGGCGGTTGCTACGGGTGTTTGGCAAGGGCCGCAAGGAGCGCAGCGTCCCCTTCGGGCAGCCGGCGGACCGAGCCGTGGCCACCTGGCTGGGCGCCGGCCGGGCACAGATGGCAGCTCCAGGATCCGGTGCCGCGCTCTTCGTCGGCGTGCGTGGACGCCGCATCGACCAGCGGGCGGTCCGGACGTTGGTGCACGCCCGGCTCTCGGAGCTGCCCGGCACCCCGGACCTGGGCCCCCACGGTCTACGGCACTCGGCGGCGACGCATCTGCTCGAAGGCGGCGCCGATCTCCGGACGGTGCAGGAGCTGCTCGGCCATGCCTCCCTGGCCACCACGCAGCTGTACACCCACGTGACCACGGACCGGCTGCGCAAGGCATACCGACAGGCCCACCCTCGGGCGTGAACGGGTCACAGCTCAGCGGCGAGCACGTCCACCACGACCGCGACTGGAGCGGCGACCGGCAGCAGTGTGGACCCGAGAGCCGGAGCCGGTCGAGCTGGCTGCCTCCGCGACTCCGGAACCTCACCGGCGAGGGAACCATCCGCACCATCCGGGCCCGACGGCTCGAGGGACCCGTGCAGCGGGAGCAGCCGCACCGGTGCCGCCCCGACGATCGTCAGCGGGTCGAGGTAGGTCTCCCCATGGATCCAGCCCCAGTGCAGACAGGACACCGGCCAGCAGTGCGAGCCGAGAATGAGCAGCGTGCCGACCCGCTCACCGGCGGCCACCTGCTCTCCGACGCTCACGCTCGCCGCGACGGGCTGGTACGTCGTCCGGGTCTCACCGTGTCCGACCACCACGATCCCGCGGCCGGCGATGCGCCCGGCGAACGACACCCGGCCCGCCATGGCGCTGTGGACGCCCTGCCCCGGCGAGCCGCGCAGGTCCACGCCGCGATGTCCGGCCTCCCACCGCTGCGCGGGCGGGTCGAAGCCCCGGACCACCTCGGGCCGTGGCTCCAGCGGCCACACCCCATCGGTCGGCGCAGGAACGGCGGCTGCCGAACCGGCACCTATGAGGGGCAGCGAGCAGATGAGCACGGTCAGCAGCCCGGGGACAGCGACGTTTCGCCAAGACATGCCTGTGACCATGCGACGCGGCCCCGGTGGCGCCCAAGAGCGCTCGACGCGACAGGGGACGACACCGGGCCGGGCGCTGGCTGTGGAACGTTTCGGGCCGGCATCGAGGTTCGCGGCTGATTAGGGCCGCTCGCCCGGAGTCGTCTAGACTCGGCTCAGCAGTCCGTTCATTCGGGCTGACTTCGCACGCTCGCATTCCGCAACGAGCCGGTACGCACGCTGGACCGGCTCACCGTGGGCGACGTCCCTCAGTCTCACCGGCTGACTGCAAGACAGGCCGAGGAGTCCGGACGCGCGTCGGGCGTCAGGGTGGGCAGCAAGCCGCTGCCCGCGACAACTGAAGCGGCCCGCTCCGGCGAGCCTGGACGGCAGCGCGGCTTTCCCGACGCTGTCCGGCCGGGACATGTCCGAGCGGTCGCCAGAGGGAAGGTACGAAAGACCATGGCCGTGGTCACCATGCGCCAGCTCCTGGAGAGCGGCGTCCACTTCGGGCACCAGACCCGTCGGTGGAACCCGAAGATGAAGCGTTTCATCTTCACCGAGCGCAACGGCATCTACATCGTCGACCTGCAGCAGTCGCTGGCCTACATCGACCGCGGGTACGCGTTCATCAAGGACACGGTTGCCCGGGGCGGCGCCATTATGTTCGTCGGCACCAAGAAGCAGGCGCAGGAGGCGATCGCCGAACAGGCCACGCGCGTGGGGATGCCCTACGTCAACCAGCGCTGGCTCGGCGGCATGCTGACGAACTTCGCGACCGTGCACCAGCGGATCAACCGGCTCAAGGAGCTCGACGAGATCGACTTCGACAACGTCGCCGGCAGCGGGCGCACGAAGAAGGAGCTCCTGCAGATGAAGCGCGAGCGGGACAAGCTCGAGAAGACGCTGGGCGGCATCCGTGACATGACGCGCACCCCGGCCGCGGTCTGGGTCGTGGACACGAACAAGGAGCATCTGGCCGTCGAAGAGGCCCGCAAGCTGAAGATCCCGATCATCGGCATCCTGGACACCAACTGTGACCCCGACGAGGTCGACTTCCCGATCCCGGGCAACGACGACGCGATCCGCGCGGTCGGGCTGCTCACCCGGGTCGTGGCCGACGCCGTCGCCGATGGCCTGATGGCCCGCTCCGGCGCGCGGACCGGCGACGAAGCAACCGGCTCGGAGCTCGGCTCCGAGGAGCCGCTGGCCGAGTGGGAGCGCGAGCTGCTCGAGGGCCAAGCCGACCAGGCCGCGGTCCAGGCCACCGGAGGCACCGCCGAGGGCAGCGACGTCCCCGCCTCCGAGGCGACCGGGGCCGCCAGCGAGGCCGTGGCGGTCGCCCCACCGGCGGCCGAGCAGCCGGCTGCACCCGAGCCAGCCACCGAGCCGGCCGGACCCGAGCCAGCCGCACCCGAGCCCACCACCGAGTCGGCTGCACCCGAGCCCGCCACCGAGCCGGCCGCACCCGAGCCCCCCACCGAGCCGCCCGCACCCGAGGCCGGCCCCGAGCCCGGCACGAACGAGACCCCGACCGAGGAAACGAGGTAGATCCACGATGGCGAAAGTTTCCGCCGCCGACGTCAAGCGGCTCCGCGACCTCACCGGCGCGGGGATGATGGACTCCAAGCTGGCGCTCGAGGAGAGCGACGGCGACTTCGACAAGGCGGTCGAGGTGCTCCGGGTCCGGGGCTCGGCGAAGGCTGCCAAGCGCGGCGCCGAGCGCACTGCGTCCGCAGGGCTGGTGGCCATCTCGGGCGGAGCGCTGGTCGAGCTGAACTCCGAAACCGACTTCGTGGCCAAGAGCGAGGACTTCATCGCCGTCGCCCAGCAGATCGCTGATGCCGCCGACGAGGCCAAGCCGGCCGACGCGGAGGCCTTGCGCAAGGTTCCGCTGGGCAGCTCGACTGTCGGCGAGGCGGTCGAAGGGCTCGCGGTGCGGATCGGGGAGAAGATCGATCTCGGGCGGGTGGCCGTCTTCGACGGTGCGACCGTGTCCTACCTGCACCGGCGCGCCTCCGACCTTCCTCCGACCGTCGGCGTGCTGGTCGAGTACGACGGCGGCAGCGAGGAGGCGGCACGAGGAGCGGCGATGCAGGTGGCCGCCATGCGGCCGCAGTACCTCTCTCGTGACGAGGTCCCCCAGGACGTCGTCGCCAAGGAGCGCGAGATCGCCGAGGCCACCGCTCGCGAGGAGGGCAAGCCGGAGCAGGCGATGCCCAAGATCATCGAGGGCCGGGTCAACGGGTTCTTCAAGGACGTCGCGCTCCTGGACCAACCGTCGGTTCAGGACAGCAAGAAGAACGTGAAGGCAGTGCTCGACGAGGCGGGTGTGACCCTGAAGCGCTTCGCCCGCTTCGAGGTCGGCGCCTGATCAACTAGGGTCACCCTCGTGACGGCGTACAAGCGGGTCCTGCTCAAGCTCTCCGGTCAGGTGTTCGGAGGGGGAAGAGTCGGGCTCGACCTCGACGTCGTCAACTCGATCGCCAGGCAGACCGCCGACGTGGTGCGCGCGGGCACCGAGATCGCCATCGTCGTCGGTGGCGGCAACTTCTTCCGAGGAGCCGAGCTGCAACAGCGCGGCATGGACCGGGCGCGCGCCGACTACATGGGCATGCTCGGCACGGTGATGAACTGCCTGGCGCTGCAGGACTTCCTCGAGCAGCAGGGCGTCGAGACCCGGGTGCAGACGGCGATCACCATGGGTCAGGTCGCCGAACCGTACATCCCGCGACGCGCGATCCGGCACCTCGAGAAGGGGCGCGTGGTGATCTTCGGTGCTGGGGCCGGCATGCCGTTCTTCTCCACCGACACCGTGGCCGCGCAACGCGCCCTGGAGATCCACGCCCAGGTGATCTTGATGGGCAAGCAGGGCGTCGACGGCGTCTATGACGCGGATCCGAACACCCACGAGGACGCGATGAAGTTCGACCACATCACCTACGACGAGTTCCTCAGCCGGGGTCTCAAGGTGGCCGACGCGACGTCGGTCAGCCTCAGCCGTGACAACGACATCGACATGGTGGTGTTCAACCTCTCCGCCGACGGGAACATCGCGCGGGTCGTGCAGGGTGAGAAGATCGGTACGACGGTGGCCCGCGACGCTTGACGCAGGGGACCACGTCGGACCCATTCGGACCAGCAAGGAGCACCTGTGATCAGTCAGACCCTCGCCGAGGCCGGCCAGAAGATGGACAAGGCGGTCGATGTTGCGCGCGAGGACTTCGCAGCGATCCGGACCGGCCGAGCCCACCCTTCGATGTTCGCCAAGATCACCGCCGACTACTACGGGTCGCCCACCCCGCTGCAGCAGCTCGCGTCGTTCACGGTCCCCGAAGCCCGGGTCGTCATCGTCGCGCCCTATGACATGGGCGCGATGAGCGAGATCGAGAAGGCGATCCGGGACTCCGATCTCGGGGTCAACCCGACCAATGACGGCAAGACCCTGCGTGTCGTGCTGCCTGAGCTGACCGAGGAACGGCGCAAGGAGTACATCAAGCTCGCCAAGTCCAAGGCAGAGGACGGCAAGGTATCGGTCCGCAACATCCGGCGCAGTGCCAAGCAGGCGCTGGACAAGATGGGCCATGACGGAGAGGTCGGCAAGGACGACGTGACCGGCGCCGAGAAGCGGCTCGACGCTCTGACGAAGAAGCACACCGACGCGATCGACGACCTGCTCAAGCACAAAGAGGCTGAGCTTCTCGAGGTCTGAGCGGGCGCTGCACCCGATGACCAGACCCGACCCGCTACCGGCCTCGGCACCGGTGGACAGGCCCAGCCGTGCCGGTCGCAACCTTCCCGCTGCGATCGGCTCGGCGATCGTGCTGCTGGTGCTGATCGCCGCGTCGCTGTACTTCTGGAAGCCCGCGTTCCTTCTCGTCGTGGTTCCCGCGATCTGCATCGGGATCTGGGAGCTCAAGCGTGGCTTCGCCGCCGAGCAGATCCGGCTCCCCTACCAGCCGGTGATGGCCGGTGCCGTCGTGATGCTCGTCGGCGCCTACGTCGGCGGGGCGCCCGCGCTGGTGACCGCGCTCGCGGTGACCGCGCTGGCGACCATGCTGTGGCGTCTGCGCGGTGGGATCGCAGGCTTCGTCCGGGACACGACCGCCGGGGTGTTCACGGCGGTCTACGTCCCGTTCCTGGCTGGTTTCGTCCTCCTCCTGCTCAAGCCCGAGGACGGGCCACTGCGCGTGGTCACCTTCATCCTGGTCACCATGGCCTCCGACATCGGCGGCTACTTCGTCGGCGTACTCGCCGGGCGACACCCGATGGCACCGGTGATCTCGCCGAAGAAGACCTGGGAGGGCTTCGCCGGCTCCGGCGTCGCGTGTGTGATGGCGGGATGGGCCACGGTGGTCTACCTGCTCGGTGGTCAGTGGTGGGTCGGTGTGACGCTGGGCGTCGTCGTCGCAGTGATGGCGACCATGGGTGACCTGTGCGAGTCGGTGATCAAGCGCGACCTCGGCATCAAGGACATGTCCTCGGTCGTCCCCGGGCACGGCGGCCTGATGGACCGCCTGGACTCGCTGCTCGCCGCTGTCGCCCCTACCTGGCTGCTGCTGTTCTACCTCGTTCCGGTGTCGTGACCCGTCGCATCGGCTGAGTAGCAGCACGGGGGGCGACTGAGTAGGAACACCGATAGCTCGAGCCGCAGGCCTTGCGATGCTGTCCGGCATGTACCCCACGCTCGGCCCGCTGCCGACACACGCGGTGTTCGTGGGGCTCGGGGTGCTGGTCGCCGCCGGCGTGTTCGTCGCCGAGGCCAGACGGCGAGGACACACCGACGAGCGGATCGTCTACGTTGTGCTCGGGGCACTCGTCGGCGGCGCCGTCTTCATGCGACTCGGCACCTGGGGGCAGCACCTGGACCCGCGCGAGAACCTCTCCCTGGGCGCTCAGTGGCTCAACGGCAACCGCAGCATCCTGGGTGGCCTGGTGGGAGCGTGGCTCGGGGTGCACGTCGCGAAACGGGTCGTCGGCTACCGCGCGCGCACCGGAGACCTGTTCGCGCCGGCGGTGGCGCTCGGGATGGTGGTCGGACGGGTGGGCTGCCTGCTCACCGAGCGGCCGGGGACCCCGACCGGGTCGGGCTATGGGATCACCCTGAACGAAGCCGCCGCGACCCGCCTGGGCGCCGCGGCCGGCGTCGCGCTGCACCCGTCGTTCGGCTACGAGATCACCTTCCACGCGGCTGGGTTCGCGATGATCTGGTTCTGGCTGCGGCACCGGCCGCTGCCGCCGGGGGAGACCTTCGTCCTCTACGTCGCGGCCTACGGCCTGTTCCGATTCGCGGTCGAGTTCGTCCGCGGCAACGAGGTGGTGTGGGAGGGCATGACCCGCCCGCAGCTGTTCTTGCTGGCGACGCTCCCGTTGGTCCTCGCCCGCGTCTGCTGGCAGGCACGCCGCGGTGGTTATCGGCCCGCGTCGGTGGGGTCGGCGTGACCACGCCGGGTCCGCCGCCGCGGCCACCAGTGCCGCCGGGACCGCCGCCATGGTGTCCTCCCGCGAGGCCCAGCGTGGCCATGCCGCTGCTGATCGGCGCCCTGGCCGGCTTCGTCGCCACCGTGGTCGGGCTCCCGCTCGGTCTGCTCGGGCTCGGAGGACTCCCCTGGACCGGTGGCGTCGGCGGCTCATTGGCGGGCGTGGTGGACGTCGCGCTGCAGGTCGTGGGCTGGCTGCCGCTCGTGGCCGGCATCGGTTTCCTGTTCTGGTCACGGACCCGGCTGTGGGGCGCCGGCGTCCTGATCGGGGTCGCGGTGTCCTGGATCGTCGGCTTCGCCGCGTGCGTGGTGCTGCTGGCCGTCGTGCTGGGTGGGAGCGGGGTCGGCTGATGGCGGGGATGCCGCTGCGCGACTACCGCGTCCACCGCTACGTGAACGCGTTCTGTCCTCACTGCCACGAGGAGCAGCCGCTACGACCTCTGGCGCAGGTGCGTCGGCTCTCCGGCTGGCTGGCAGTGCGCGGTGAGCGGGTGTGGCTGGAGCGCGGATGCCCCGACCACGGGCTGGTGCGCACGCTCTACGACGAGTCCGCGGAGATCTTGTCCTACCTCGAGCAGTGGACCGCGCCCACGAAGGCGCACCGGCCGGACCTCGTCGGGAACTTCAAGCCGGTTCCCTCGGCCTACGAGGACGGGCTGCCGGAGATGCAGACCCAGCACACCTGCATCCTGCTCGAGGACCTGACCGACCACTGCAACCTGCGATGCCCCACCTGCTTCGCGGAGTCGGCTCCTGCGCTGTCGACCGTCGCCCCTCTCGACCAGGTCCTCGAGTCGATCGACGTGCGACTGGCACGTGAGAACGGCCGGATCGACGTCCTGATGCTCTCCGGCGGAGAGCCCACCCTCTACCCGCACCTCTCCGAGCTGCTCGACGAGGTGACCTCTCGGCCGATCGTTCGGGTCCTGGTCAACACCAACGGCCTGCGTATCGCCAACGACGACGACCTGCTCACCCTGTTGGAGCGGCACCGCGAGCGTGTGGAGGTGTACCTGCAGTACGACGGCGAGAGCGCAGCCGCCTCGACGCACCACCGTGGCGCCGACATCCGTAGGTTCAAGGAGCGGGCGCTCGAACGGCTCTCCGGCGCCGGCGTGTTCACCACGTTGACGATGACCGCGGCCCTCGGGGTCAACGACACCGAGATCGGGTCCGTCATACAGCGTGCGCTGGAAACGCCGTACGTCGGCGGCGTGACGGTCCAACCCGTGTTCGGATCCGGACGCGGCAGCAGGATCGACCCGCACGACCGCCTCACGCACACCGGCGTCCTGGCGCGGCTGTCGGGACAGACCGCAGGTCTGGTCACCTGGCGCGATCTGACCGCGCTGCCGTGCTCCCATCCGCACTGCTGCTCCGTGGGCTACCTGCTCCGGGACGACTCAGGAGCGTGGCGGTCGCTGACCTCGCTGATCGGACACGAGAGGCTGCGGTGGTGGCTGGACCTCGAGCCGGAGCAGCTGGCGAACCGGATCGCCGACGACGAGCTTCCGGCGTCGCTGCGAGTGGTCGTCAAGGACTCGCTGCTGGGGCTGCTCAGCGAGCAGTCCTCGCTGTCGCATCCGTCGATCGGCACCATCTGGCGGGACATCTGCGAGAACTGTGACCTCGGAATCGGGACGCTCACCCAGCTGGTCGCCTCGTCCCTGCCCGGTCAGGACCGGCGACTACGCCGGATGCTGGGGGAGCGAGTGCTGCGGGTCACCGTCAAACCGTTCATGGACATGTCGACGATGATCGAGGAGCGGCTCACGCAGTGCTGCGTGCACGTGGCGACCGTCGGTGCGTCCGGACACCAGTGTGCCCCGTTCTGCGCGGTGCAGGCGTGGGCGCCGCTGGGCCGGACCCGGCTGTCCACCGCGACCGGAGTCACCGCGTCGGGGCGGCCGAACCCCCTGGAGAGGGTGCCGTCGCGGTGACCCCGTCCCACGAACCGGCGCCGTCGACGTACGACCCGCTGCGTCTGTGCATCTTCGCCACGATCGCCCTGCTGGGCTGGCTCCTGGGACCGGTGGCGCTGTTGTGCTTCGCAGTCGTCGGGTTCGCCGGCTACTGGAAGGCACGACGTGCGGGACTTGCTCGGTCGAAGTGCCTGTTGCGCGACACGCGGCTCGTTCTCGGGTACCTCGCGTTGCTGGTGGTCGCCGGTCTGGTCGGCGCCTGGTCCGTGATCGGCTGATGCGTCCCGCGGGTGGGCGGCAGCGCGCAGGATTTCGGTCGGTGACGAGGCTGGTGCGACACTGGTCCGGTCATGTCAGAGCCCTCCCGGACCCTTCCCCTCGTCTTCGACGAGCCGCGCGGCCGCCGCAAGCCTCCCCGGCACCTGGCGGACCTGTCGCCTGCGGAGCGCAAGGCGCTGGCGGTCGAGCTCGGGCTCCCCGGCTTCAGGGCGCGGCAGCTGTCGAACCACTACTTCGCCCGACTCGTCGACGACCCCGCGGAGATGACCGACCTGCGGGCTGCCGACCGAGCAGCCCTGGTCGAAGGCCTGCTCCCCGAGCTGATGACGCCGCTGCGCACCATGGAGGCCGACCGGGGGACGACCCGCAAGACCCTGTGGCGGCTGTTCGACGGCGCTCTCGTCGAGTCGGTCCTGATGCGCTACCCGGACCGGGTCACGATGTGCGTGTCGTCGCAGGCCGGCTGCGGAATGGCCTGCCCGTTCTGCGCGACGGGCCAGGGCGGCCTGCAGCGGAACATGTCGGCCGCGGAGATCGTGCAGCAGGTCGTCTCCGGCGCACGGGCGCTGGCTCGCGGCGAGGTACCAGGCGGACCAGGGCGGGTCTCCAACGTCGTGTTCATGGGCATGGGGGAGCCGATGGCCAACTACAAGGCGGTGATCGGAGCCGTACGCCGGCTGACCGACCCCGTCCCGGACGGCCTCGGCATGTCCGCGCGTGGGATCACCGTCTCGACGGTGGGCCTGGTGCCGCGGATGCAGCAGCTCGCCACCGAGGGGATCCCGGTGACCTTGGCGCTGTCCCTGCACGCGCCCGACGACGAGCTGCGCAACGAGCTGGTCCCGATCAACACCAGGTGGTCGGTGCGCGAGGCGGTCGAGGCGGCGTGGAACTACGCACAGGTGACGAAGCGCCGGGTCTCGATCGAGTACGCGATGATGCGGGACATCAACGACCAGGGCTGGCGAGCCGACCTCCTCGGCGACGTGCTGAGGTCCTACGGCGCCTGGGGTTGGGTGCACGTGAACCTGATCCCGTTGAACCCGACGCCCGGTTCGAAGTGGACGGCGTCGCGGCCCGAGGTGGAGCGCGAGTTCGTGCGGCGGCTGGAGGCGAAGGGGGTGCCGACGACCGTGCGCGACACTCGCGGCCAGGACATCGACGGCGCCTGCGGCCAGCTCGCGGCCAACGGCTGAGTCAACCGCGGGCCAGCAGCGGTCGCACGTCGTCGAGGTCGTCGACGAGGTGCACCACGGGCTCCATGGCCCGTCCCCGTGCCAGCGAGCGCAGCAAGGGCCAGGCGGGGACCTCCTCCGTCCAGTACGCCCGGCCGACCAGCACCATCGGGGCCACGGTGGCCGGATCGGCGTAGTAGTTCTCGCAGGCGTCCTGGAAGATCTCCTGGACGGTACCTCCCGCGCCCGGCAGGAACACGATGCCCGCCGAGCACACGTGAAGCAGGATGTCCTCTCGGATCGCGTTCTTGAAGTACTTCGCGATCCAGCCGGCGAAGGCGTTGGGCGGCTCGTGCCCGTAGTGCCAGGTCGGGATCCCGAGCGAGGGACCGCCGCGCGGCCAGCGCTCACGCACCTCGAACGCCGGGACCGCCCAGGCTCGCACCGAAGGGCTGAACGCAGGGGCTCTCGCCAGCAGCTCCACAGCCTGGTCGACGGCGCCCTCGTCGTAACCGGCCAGGTACGCGCCCAGGTTGGCCGCCTCCATCGCACCTGGCCCACCCCCCGTGCCCACCAACAGCCCAGCGCCTGACAGCCGGTGTGCGAGGTGTGCGGCGTCGGCGTACTCCGCCGAACCCCGGGCCATGGCATGACCGCCCATCACCCCGACCAGCACCTCGCCGTCCAGGGTCTCGCGCAAGGCGTTGTCGATGGAGTGGTCGTGCAGTGCCTGCGCGAGCGTCACGTCCTGCGAGGATCCCTGCTGCGACCACGCGTAGGCGCGTGCGTCCGGCGTCTGCTCGTAGGAGGCATCCAGGCCGTCGTACAGCTCCTGCGGCGAGTACAGCGTGGTCCGGTAGGGGTTGACGGGCAGGTCTGGCAGCACCGGGAAGATCAGAGCGCCTCTGCTGCGCAGGTCCTGTTCGACACCGGCGGCGAACGTACAGCCGAGGAACAACGCTCCCGACACAGCCAGCGAGTCGAGCGCCTCGCTGTGTCCGCTGAGGTCCAGCGACTGCACGTGCCACCCCTCCAGCGAGGTGGCTCCGTCCGCGAGACGCTGGTCGAGCTCGGCCAGGGTCTCCACCTCGACGGTGCGGCCGCGCTGCTGGGTCACCGCCTCATCCTCCCAGCCTCCGGTGACGGCTCAGTAGGCGGAGGCGAGCAGGTCCGCGAACAGCTGCTGCTCGTCGACCGGCAGACCTCGTGCGGTGAACCAGGCACACATGTTGTGGCAGTCCCGCATCAAGAAGTCCATCCCCGCCGGGTTCGCGACGATGTCCACCGCCTGGGGGAGGTCGATGATCACCACGCGCTCGTCCGCCGCAAGGATGTTGTACGGCGACAGGTCGCCGTGCGCGATCCCGTGCCGGGCGAGCTCGGCCATCGCCTCCCGGACCTGGCCGAAGTACGACTCGAGCAGCCCTCGTCGCGGCCGTGTCTGCGCCAACCGGGGTGCGGCCTCGCCGTCGACGCAGATGTACTCCATCAGTATCTCCGTGCCGTCGATCTGCACCGGGTACGGAACCGGAACACCCGCGGACCAGAACCGGCACAGCGACTCCCACTCGGCCCAGGCCCACTGGCCCGCCGCCACTGCCCGGCCGTGAGCGGTCTTCTTGGCCATCGCGCGCGCGTCTCGGCTGCTGCGGGTGCGACGACCCTCGGTGTAGGCGGTGCTGCGTTGGAACGAGCGGTGGTCCTCACCTCGGTAGCGCTTGGCCGCCAGCACCACGGAGCGGGTCGGATCGCTGTCCACCGCTCGTTCCAGCAGAAAGACGTCGGCCTCCTTGCCGGTCTTCAAGATCCCGAGCTCGGTGTCGATCGCGGCCCGGTCGGTGACCAGCCACTCCGGGACCGGTGCGGGCCCGCGGCAAAGCCGCTCCACGTCCCAGTAGGTGCTCCATCGCCGGCCCGCGTCGCTGTGACCGGTGCCGCGGTCGTGCGGGTCGTCGGGGCCGTCGACGGGTCGGAAGTCGAAGACGAAGAACGGGTCGATCCCGGACTCGCCCGGTGGTGAGCTAGCGGAGCCGTGCTCCGAGAAGTGGACGTCTGAGGACATCGGTGGTGGTACTCCAGAGGTGAGAGGAACGGCCGGCGCGGGACACGCCGAGGACAGCGATGCGCATGTCACGCTCCTCTCTGCTCCGGTGAGCGACCTGTCGTGCTCACCGGCTCAGCATGGACGGCGGGTGCGCTGCGTGCAACCGGAATACCGGCGAGCGAGAGGGTCTCGACGGGGAGCGGGGTACGGCGACAGCATGAACCTCATGGGCAGCTACCGAGACGCGTACCAGGCCAGCATCAGCGACCCGCAGTCGTTCTGGGGCCGGCAGGCCGAGCTGGTGGACTGGATCAGGAAGCCGCAACGGGTCCTGGACGACGACCAGGCCCCGTTCTACCGGTGGTACCCCGACGCCTCGTTGAACACCTGCTACAACGCGCTGGACCGCCACGTCGTGGCCGGTCATGCGGAGCGGACCGCGCTCGTCTACGACTCACCGGTCACCGGAAGCAAGCGAAGCTACAGCTACGCACGGCTGCTGGAGGAGGTCGCGGCGTTCGCCGGAGTGCTCACCGCCTTCGGCGTGCGGCGCGGTGAGCGGGTCGTCATCTACATGCCGATGATCCCCGAGGCGGTGGTCGCGATGCTGGCCTGCGCCCGGATCGGGGCCGTGCACTCGGTGGTCTTCGGAGGGTTCGCTCCTGACGAGCTGGCCGTGCGCATCGACGACGCGAAGCCGAAGGTGGTGGTGTGCGCGTCGTGCGGCATCGAGCCGAACCGGACCGTGCCCTACAAGCCGATGCTGGACAAGGCGCTCGAGATCGCCGAGCACCGGCCGGTGGCGTGCGTCGTCAAGCAGCGCCCCCAGGCACCCGCCGAGCTCGACGAGGAGCGGGACGTCGACTGGGACGTGGCGATGAGGGCCGGGCGTGGGGACCCCGCCGCGTGCGTGGAGGTCGCGGCCACCGACCCGCTGTACGTGCTCTACACCTCGGGGACCACCGGCAAGCCCAAGGGGATCGTCCGCGACAACGGTGGGCACGCGGTCGCGATGGCGTGGTCACTGCCGAACATCTACGACATCGGGCCGGGACAGGTCTGGTTCACCGCCTCCGACGTCGGCTGGGTGGTCGGTCACTCCTACATCGTCTACGCGCCGCTGATCACCGGGGCCACGAGCGTGCTCTACGAGGGGAAGCCGGTAGGCACCCCGGATGCCGGCGCGTTCTGGCGGGTGATCGGTGAGTACGGCGTCGAGGGGCTGTTCACCGCTCCGACCGCCTTCCGGGCCATCAAGAAGCAGGACCCTTCCGGGCAGCTGCTCGAGGAGCACGACATCTCGTCGCTGCGCAACCTGTTCCTCGCCGGCGAGCGGCTGGACCCGGACACCTACGAGTGGGCGACCAGCACGCTCGGGGTGCCGGTCGTCGACAACTGGTGGCAGACCGAGACCGGCTGGCCGATCGCAGCGAACCTGCGGGGCCTCGAGCCGATGCCGATCAAGCCGGGCTCGGCGACGTTGCCGGTCCCCGGCTACGACGTCCGCATCCTCGACGAGCGCAGCGAGCCGGTGCCGAACGGGACCGAGGGGGCGATCTGTCTGAAGCTCCCACTGCCTCCCGGGACGTTGCCGACGCTGTGGGGTGACGACGAGCGGTACGTGTCGTCGTACCTCCAGTCGCACGAGGGCCACTACCTGTCCGGCGACGGCGGCTACCTCGACGAGGATGGCTACCTGTTCGTGATGGGGCGCACCGACGACGTGATCAACGTCGCCGGGCACCGGCTGTCCACCGGTTCCATCGAGGCGGTCCTCGCGGAGCACCCGGCCGTCGCCGAGTGTGCGGTGATCGGGACCGCAGACCCGTTGAAGGGGCAGCTTCCCCGCGGCTTCGTCGTGCTGAAGGCGGGCGTCGAGGCCGACCCGGACGACCTCGCGCGGGAGCTGGTGGCCAAGGTGCGTGACCAGGTCGGCGCGGTGGCCGCGTTCAAGGACGTGACCGTCGTGGCCGGCCTGCCGAAGACCCGCTCCGGCAAGATCCTGCGCAAGACCATGCGAGAGATCGCCGACGGAGCGCATGCGTCGGTGCCGTCGACGATCGAGGACGAGGCGGTGCTCGACGAGATGCGCCCGGCGCTCCAGCGAGGTCAGTGACCGCCGATGAGCGGCGACATCGCCCGGGCCAGCACGCTCGGCCGCCGGGTGAGTCGTTCCTCGCGGTCGGCCAGCGCCATCGCGCGTAGCCCGGCGTTGACCCCCAGCCACCGCAGCGGCTCCGGCTCCCACCGGCGTGATCGGTGGTTCACCCACGGGAGCTGGGTCAGCTCGGTCTCGCGGCGCAGGATCAGGTCACGCAAGGTGCGACCGGCCAGGTTCGACGTACCGACCCCGTCGCCGACGTAGCCACCTGCCCAGCCGAGCCCGCTCACCGCATCCAGCCCCACCGACGCGCACCAGTCCCGCGGGATGCCGAGGACACCGCCCCAGGCATGGGTCACCTTGGCGTCGTGGAGCGCCGGCAGCATCGCCACCAACGTCCTCCACAGCGAGGCGAAGACCCGTGGTTCCCGGTCGAACTCCGGCCGGACCGAGGAACCGAAGTGGTACGGCGCGCCGCGGCCGCCGAAGACCAGGCGCCCGTCCGCTGTGCGCTGCCCGTAGACGATCAGGTTGCGGTGGTCGGTGAACGTCTCACGTCCCCGAAGCCCGATCTGGTCCCACAGGGCTGCCGGGAGCGGTTCGGTGGCGATCACCAACGAGTAGACCGGCGTCAGTGAGCGTCGATGGCCCCGCAGTGCTGAGGTGTAGCCCTCGGTCGCCCGGACCACGACGTCGGCACTGACCCGTCCACGCGATGTGCGCACGGCGTGCGGGGCGACCGACGTGACGCGGGTCTGCTCGTAGAGCCGTCCGCCGCGGGCGCTCTCGACCAGGCGGGCCAGGCCCTGCACGAGGCGAGCCGGGTGGATCGCTGCACAGTCGGGGGTGTAGGTGGCTCCCCGGACCCCGCGCCCGTCCAGCCGCCGACATGCCTGCGTTGCGTCGAGCAGGGAGATCTCGTCCTCGCCGCGGCCCCAGCGGCGTGCCTCCGCGACGCTGTGCTGGGCGGTCCGCCACTGGGCCGCGCTCCGGGCCAGGGAGATCGTCCCGCCCTTGGCATAGTGCGCGTCGATCTGCTCCGCGGCGCAGACCCGGCCGACCTCGTCGACGCTGTCGCGCATGGCCCGGTGCTGGGCGAGCGCAGCCGCTGGGCCGGACCCGGGCAGCTCGGCCAGCTTGCGCAGCGAGCTGGGCGTCAGCGCCGAGCACCAGCCCCCGTTGCGCCCAGAGGCACCGAAGCCCGCGGTCTCCGCCTCCAGTACGACGACCCGTAGCGTGGGATCGGCCCGGAGCAGGTAGTAGGCGGTCCAGAGCCCGGTGTAGCCGGCTCCCACGATCGCCACGTCGGCGCTCACCTCACCCTCGAGCGGGTCCCTCGGGGTCCAGTCCTCCGGCGCCGTCTCGTGCCACAGGGAGAGCCGGCCGTAACCGTCGTGAGCGCTCAGCGGACGCCCCACGAGTAGGTCTGCTTGCGGAGCTTGAGGTACATGAAGGTCTCGGTGGACACCACGCCCGGGATCTGCCGGACCCTCGTGGACAGGACCTCCAGCAGGTGCTCGTCGCTCTCGCACACGACCTCGGCCAGCAGGTCGAAGGAACCGGCCGTGATCACCACGTAGTCGACCTCGTCCATGTCGGCCAGCTGGTCGGCGATCGGCTCCAGCGCACCCCTCGCCTTGATCCCGATCATCGCCTGGCGGGCGAAGCCGAGCTCCAAGGGGTCGGTGACCGCGACCACCTGCATCACGCCACCGTCGATGAGTCGCTGCACCCGCTGACGCACCGCGGCCTCGGAGAGCCCCACCGCCTTGCCGATCGCCGCGTAGGAACGTCGCCCGTCTTGCTGCAGCTCCTCGACGATCCCCTTCGAGACCTCGTCGAGCACGACGCCGGGCCGCGCCGAGCTCTGCGCCGGTCTGGTCACGGAAAGCATCCTGACCTGGATCGCAGGCCCCGTCAAAGACATCGACCGCCAATGACGAACGAATTCGTTGCGACCCTGTTACCTTTCCACTGAATCCCTTGTTGGGATGGCTGTCGTTTGACATTATCCACAGGTCACGGGAGCGCTGATCCTCAGGAGGCACCGATGCCGGACCGTTCCGAACCGTCGCTGGACCGCATGGTCGGCTTGGCCGCGGGCCACTCGCGCAGCCTCAGTCGGCGCGGGTTCCTGCGCGGAGCCTCACTGTCCGCGCTGGCGCTGTCCAGTCCGTCGCTGCTGGCCGCCTGCGGCACCGAAGGCGCCTCGGTCGACCAGGCCGCCTGCAAGAGCACCGACCTCAGCGCCCGGGAGAAGGTGATCAACTTCTCCAACTGGATCGGGTACGTGGACCCGGTCAACGCCAAGGACACCTCGACCCTGGAGAAGTTCAAGCAGCAGACGGGGATCACCGTCGAGTACAACAACGGCGACGTGAACGACAACGAGGCCTTCTTCGCGAAGGTGTCGCCGCAGCTTCAGGCGTGCAAGTCGACGGGACGCGATGTCTTCGTGCTCACCGACTGGATGGCGGCCCGGATGATCGACCTCGGGTGGCTGCAGAAGCTGGACCACTCCAACATGCCGAACGTGAAGGCCAACATCATCGACTTCCTGCGGGCACCGGCCTGGGACCCGAAGCGCGAGTACAGCGTGCCGTGGCAGAGCGGGATGACCGGCATCTGCTACAACGCCGAGCTCACCGACCCGGTGACCAGCTTCGAGCAGCTGCTCACCAGGCCCGACCTCAAGGGCAAGGTCGAGCTGCTGACCGAGATGCGCGACACGATGCTCTTCATGCTGCTGATGAACGGCAGCAACCCCGAGGACTTCACCGACGAGGAGTTCTCAGAGGCCATCGCCCTGCTCCAGAAGTACGTCGACAACGGCCAGGTCCGACGCTTCACCGGCAACAACTATGTCGACGACATGAAGTCCGGCGACATCGTGGCCTGCGAGGCGTGGAGCGGTGACGTCATCAACCTGCTCGGGGGCGGCAAGTACAAGTGGCTGCCGCCGGAGGAGGGCTTCGCGTTGTGGACCGACAACATGCTGGTCCCCAACAAGGCGGAGCACAAGACGAACGTGGAGAAGCTGATGAACTTCTACTACGACCCCGTCAACGCGGCGAAGCTCTCCGCGTGGAACTACTACTTCTGCCCGGTCTCAGGCGCCCAGCAGGAGATCGCCCGGTTCGACAAGTCGGCGACGAACAGCGACTTCATCTTCCTCGACGACGAGACCCTCGACTCGGGCTTCTCGTTCATGACCCTCGACGCCAAGCAGGAGCAGCGCTACCAGCGGCAGTTCAACGAGGTGCAGAGCGGTTGAGCCAAGGCGGTCGTGACCTTCGTCTCGAGGGCGTCACCAAGCGCTTCGGCGACTTCGTGGCCGTGGACGACCTCACGCTGAGCGTCCCTCAGGGATCCTTCTTCGCCCTACTCGGGCCCTCGGGCTGCGGCAAGACGACGACCTTGCGGATCATCGCCGGCCTGGAGGACCCGACACAGGGCCAGGTCTTCATCGGCGAGGAGGACATCACCGGGCTGCGACCGTACAAGCGCCCGGTCAACACGGTCTTCCAGTCCTACGCGCTCTTCCCCCACCTGAGCATCGCCGAGAACGTCGCCTTCGGCCTGCGTCGGCGCGGCATCAAGGACTTCAAGTCCCGGACCCGCGACATGCTCGGGCTGGTGCAGCTGGAGCCGTACGCGGACCGCAGGCCGGCCCAGCTCTCCGGAGGACAGCAGCAGCGGGTGGCCCTCGCCCGCGCCCTGGTCAACGAGCCGGGAGTGCTGCTGCTCGACGAGCCGCTCGGCGCGCTGGACCTCAAGCTGCGTCGGCAGATGCAGATCGAGCTGAAGCGGATCCAGACCGAGATCGACGTCACCTTCGTCCACGTCACCCACGACCAGGAGGAGGCCATGACGATGGCCGACACCATCGCGGTCATGAACAACGGGGTGATCGAGCAGATGGGACACCCCGAGGAGCTCTACGAGAACCCGGAGACCACCTTCGTCGCCAACTTCTTGGGCCAGTCGAACCTGATCGTGACCGAGGTACTCAGCAGCTCCCCCGAGCGGGTCTCCGTCGACTGCCACGGTCAGCAGCTGGAGATCGACTCGGCGCGCTCGCACACCGACTCCGGTCGCGGGTGGCTCGGCGTCCGACCCGAGAAGATCACCGCCACGGCAAGGGGCGCGGAGGGCCGCAACGGTGCCAACCTGCTGAGCGGGGGACGGGTGAGCGACGTCAGCTTCGTGGGCGTGAGCACGCAGTACCTCGTGGCGATGCCCTGGGGACAGGAGCTGATGGTCTTCGAGCAGAACACCGGCCAGCGCGCGCAGCTGCGCAACGGCGACGAGGTAGACCTCGCCTGGGCACCCGAGCACGCCTTCCTCCTCGACGCTCGGCAGGACGCGCACGCAGGGGTGATGACGCCCGAGGACCTCGAGTGAGCAGGCGATGACCCACCCCGCATCGGTGCAGTCGACCGGGGAGACCCCGCCAGGGACAGGCACCACGACCCCCCAACGCGCCCGTCGGGGCTGGCTGCTGCTGGTCCCCGGGATGCTCTGGCTGGCGCTGTTCTTCCTCTTCCCGACGGTCCAGCTCTTCTTCACCTCGCTCTACGACCCCGCGGGCTCCTACATCTCGGGCTACCAGATGACCTGGGAGTTCCGGAACTACCTCGACGCGGTCGTGGACACCTGGAACCTGTTCGCCCGCTCCTTCGCCTACGCCGGCATCGCCACGGCTCTGTGCCTGATCCTCGGCTACCCACTGGCCTACGCCATCGCCTTCAAGGCAGGCCGCTGGAAGAACGTGATGCTGGTGCTGGTGATCGCCCCCTTCTTCACCAGCTTCTTGCTGCGCACCTTGTCGTGGGCAGCGATCCTGTCCGACCAGGGACCGGTGACCCAGTTCCTGCAGACCATCGCGATCCTTCCGGACGACGGTCGACTGCTCGCCACGCCGGTCGCGGTCATCGCCGGTCTCACCTACAACTTCCTGCCGTTCATGACGCTGCCGCTGTACGCGTCGCTGGACAAGGTCGACTACCGGCTGATCGAGGCGGCCGGGGACCTCTACTCCAGCCCGGTCACCGGCTTCCGGAACGTGACGTTCCCGCTGTCCCTGCCCGGGGTCGTCTCGGGCACGCTGCTGACGTTCATCCCCGCCAGCGGCGACTACATCAACGCCGAGCTGCTCGGCACCCCCAAGCAGTACATGATCGGCAACCGGATCCAGGCGGCGTTCATCACCGAGAAGGACTACCCGCTCGCGGCCAGCCTGTCGATCATCTTGATGGCGATCGTGCTGGTGATGGTGATCTTCTACGTCCGCCGGGCCGGGACGGAGAAGCTGGTCTGATGGCCACCACGTTGACCCGCGGCGCGTCCGGTGCCGCCACCTCCGGAGGCACCGCCAGGCAGGCGCCGCCTCGCAAGCCGAGGCTGGGCCGCTGGATGGCGGACCGAGCCGTGCTGTTCATCGGGATCCTCGTGCTGGTCTACACCTTCGTCCCGATCGGCTACATCATCGCCTTGTCGTTCAACCAGCCGTCCGGTCGCTCGGCGACCGCGGCGTTCGAGGCGTTCACCTGGGGCAACTGGTCGACGATCTGTGACCCGGACGGCCTGTGCGAGTCGATCAGGCTGAGCTTCGCGGTGAGCATCACCGCGACGATCCTGGCGACGGTGCTCGGCACCTTGATGGCCTTCGCTCTCGTCCGGCACTCCTTCCGCGGGCGAGCCGCGTCCAACCTGGTGATCTTCTTGCCCATGGCGACCCCCGAGGTGGTGATGGGAGCCTCGCTGCTGGCGATGTTCGTCAGCCTCGGGTTCGACAGCGTCCTGGGGTTCATCACGATCGTGCTGGCGCACGTCTTGTTCTGCCTGTCGTTCGTGGTGGTCACCGTCAAGGCACGGCTCGTCGGGATGGACTCGAGACTCGAGCAGGCAGCGATGGACCTCTACGCCAACGAGTGGCAGACCTTCCGCCGGGTGACGCTGCCGCTGGCGATGCCGGGCATCGTCGCTGCCGCGCTGCTGGCCTTCTCGTTGTCGTTCGACGACTTCATCGTCACCAACTTCACCGCCGGCCAGTCGGTGACCTTCCCGCTCTACGTCTACGGCAGCAAGCTCAAGGGCTTCCCACCGCAGCTGTTCGTGGTCGGGTCGCTGATGTTCCTGGTCTCGTTCGCCATCGTCATCGGTGGCGAGCTGTGGCGCCGCCGACGACCCTGACGGGGCGATGCCTCGGCGGCGGGACCGGCCGCTTCGACCGGCCCCGACCGGCCCCACTCGCCGCTCAGAGGTGCGAGATCGCCTCGTCCAGCACCGAGCGCAGTCCTTGCTCGATCTCGTCGAAGTGCTGCTGGTCGCAGATCAGCGGCGGCGACAGCTGAACGACAGGGTCGCCACGGTCGTCGGCGCGGCAGTACAGGCCGGCCTCGAACAGGGCCTTGGACAAGAAGCCCCTCAGCAGCTTCTCGGACTCGGCGTCGTCGAAGGTCTCCTTGGTCGCCTTGTCCTTGACCAGCTCGATGCCGTAGAAGTACCCGTCCCCACGGATGTCGCCGACGATCGGCAGGTCGGTGAGCTTCTCCAAGGTCGCCCGGAAGGCGTCCTGTTTGTCCAGCACGTGCTGGTTTATGCCCTCGTTCTCGAAGGCGTCGAGGTTCGCCATGGCCACCGCCGCCGAGACCGGGTGCCCACCGAAGGTGTAGCCGTGCGCGAACATGGCCGTGCCCTCCAAGAACGGCTCCATGAGCCGGTCGGAGGCGATCATCGCGCCGAGCGGCGCGTAGCCGGAGGTCAGTCCCTTGGCGCAGGTGATCATGTCCGGCTGGTAGCCGTAGCGCTCGGCGCCGAACATGTGGCCGAGCCTGCCGAAGGCGCAGATCACCTCGTCGCTGACCAGCAGCACGTCGTACTCGTCGCAGATCTCCCGCACCCGCTGGAAGTAGCCCGGCGGCGGCGGGAAGCAGCCGCCGGCGTTCTGCACCGGCTCGAGGAAGACGGCGGCGACGGTCTCGGGGCCCTCGTCCTCGATCGCCACGGCGATCTGGTCGGCTGCCCAGCGACCGAACGCCTCCTGGTCGTCGCCGTGCTGTGGGGCGCGGTAGAAGTTCGTGTTCGGCACCCGGAAGGTGCTGGGCACCAGCGGCTCGAAGACCGCCTTGAGGCTCGGGAGCCCGGTGATCGAGAGCGCACCCTGGGTGGTGCCGTGGTAGGCGATGTTGCGGCTGATCACCTTGTGCTTCATCGGCCTGCCGGTGAGCTTGAAGTAGTTCTTGGCCAGCTTCCAGGCCGTCTCGACGGCCTCGCCCCCGCCGCTGGTGAAGAAGACCCGGTTGAGGTCCCCGGGCGCCATGTTCGCGACCCGCTCCGCGAGCGCGACGGCGGTGGGATGCGCGTAGGACCAGAGCGGGAAGAACGCCAGCTCCTTGGCCTGCCGCGCTCCCGCCTCGGCCAGGTCGGTGCGCCCGTGCCCCAGCTGGTTCACGAACAGTCCGGCCAGGGCGTCGAGATAGCGCCGGCCACGCGCGTCGTACACGTAGGCGCCCTCGCCCCGGACGATGACCGGTACGTCGGCCTGGTCGTAGCTCGACATCCGGGTGAAGTGCATCCACAGGTGGTCGCGGGCGGACTTCTGCATCCGGGAGTAGGCCTCGGGCTCCATCGCGGGCCCCGCGGCGTCCGGGCGCGGCTTGCTTGTTTCCGGTGACATGTGTTGCTCTCTCTCGAGGGCGTCGGTGGCAGGAGCTGCGGCACCATCTTGCTCCTTGCCGACGCGGCGAGCAAGTGATTCCGTGGTAACGGCCGTGAGTCGTCGCTCATCTCGCTTGTCTATCCTCTCATGACTACGGATTCCGAAGGAGGCAGGTGGCGATGGCGGTGGCTGGCACCTTGTTCCGCAACGGCTCGGCGTTCGACGGCCGCCGGCACCGGCGTGGGTGCGGGGCCCTGGTGGCCGGTGGCCGGATCGTCGCCGTGGGGACCGACGACGACCTGGCCGAGCGCGCGACCGACGCCGATGACGTGGTCGACCTGGCCGGGGGACTGTTGCTCCCGGGATTCCAGGACGCGCACGTGCACCCGGTGCAGGGCGGCCTCGAGCGGGTCCGGTGCGACCTGTCGTCGCTGTCCACCCGCGAGGAGTACCTCGCGGCGGTCAAGGAGTACGCCGACGACAACCCGGACCGGCTCTGGATCGGCGGCGGCGGCTGGGGCCTGGCCGCGTTCGGCCCCGGCGGTCCGCTGGCGGCCGACCTGGACGCCGTCGTGCCCGACCGACCGGTGTTCCTTCCCAACCGTGACCACCACGGCGCCTGGGTCAACAGCCGGGCAATGGAGCTGGCTGGGATCGACCACCGGACGCCGGACCCGGTCGACGGGCGCCTCGAGCGCGACGCCGACGGACGGCCCACCGGAACCTTGCACGAGGGGGCGATGTCGCTGATCTCGGGCCAGATGACCACGACCACGGCCGAGGAGTACGACCAGGCCCTGCTGGCGGCGCAGGCCTACCTGCACTCACTGGGGGTCACGGCCTGGCAGGACGCGCTGCTGGGCGACTACGTCGCGGTCGACGACCCCTCCTCGGCGTACGTGCGGGCAGCCGACGCGGGGGCGCTCACCGCCCGGGTGCGCGGCGCGCTGTGGTGGGAGCGTGGATACGGGGTGGAGCAGCTCGAGGGGCTGGTCGAGCGCAGGCGGGCCCTTCGGCGCGACGGGTTCCATCCTGCTGCCGTGAAGATCATGCAGGACGGGATCGCGGAGAACTACACCGCCGCGATGTCCGTGGCCTACCTCGACCGCTCGGGTCGGCCAACGGGCAACACCGGGCTCTCGTTCGTCGCGCCGGAGCGGCTCAACGAGGCGGTGACCGGTCTCGACGCGGCCGGCTTCCAGGTGCATGTGCACGCGATCGGCGACCGAGCTGTGCGTGAGGCCCTGGACGCGTTCGAGGCGGCCCGCAGGGCCAACGGGGGCAACGACCTGCGCCACCACATCGCACACCTCCAGATGGTGCATCCACAAGACCAGGCACGGTTCGCCGAGCTGGGGGTCAGCGCCAACATCCAGGCGCTGTGGGCACACCTCGACGAGCAGATGACCGAGCTGACGCTGCCCTACCTGGAGGCAGAAGTCGCGTCGTGGCAGTACCCGTTCGCCGACCTCGCCCGAGCCGGCGGCCGGCTCGCCGCCGGAAGCGACTGGCCGGTGACCAGCCCGAATCCACTGCTGGGGATCCACGTCGCGGTCAACCGCACGGCCTACCGCGAGCCGGGCCGCGCGGGTTCCGAGCCGTTCCTGCCCGAGCAGGCGCTGAGCATCGAGCAGGCCTTCGCCGCCTACACCAGCGGCTCCGCGTTCGTGAACCATCTCGACCACACCGGCACGCTCGAGGCCGGCCAGCTCGCCGACCTCGCCGTCTTGGACCGGGACCCGTTCGAGGAGGACCCGGCGGAGATCGCGGCAGCTCGCGTGGTGGCGACCTACGTCGAGGGCCGAGCGGTGTTCACCGGCTGAGGCACGACCCTCGCCTGGTCGCTAGGGTCGGGCCGTGGCAGCCCCCGAGTCCGAGCTCGTCACCGACCTGGTGCTCGAAGGCGGCGGGGTCAAGGGCATCGCGCTGGTGGGTGCGACGCTGTCTCTGGCCGAGGCGGGCTACCGGTTCCCGAGGGTCGCGGGGACCTCGGCAGGCGCCATCGTCGGGTCGGTCCTCGCGGCGTTGCAGAAGTACGGCGCCCCACTGTCGACGCTCGCCGACATCACCCGCACCCTCGACTACTCGAAGTTCCGCGACCGAGGGTTCCCCGGCAGGTACCTGGGCCCGCTGGCGTTCCTCAGCGACGCAGCCTCGGTGCTCCTCGAGGATGGCGCCTACGAAGGCAACTACCTCGCGGACTGGCTCACGAGCGTGCTCCGCGACCTGGACGTGCGGACCTTCGGTGACCTTCGCACCGACGACCCGGGTGGCGACGGGGGCGTCCACCACCGGTACTCGCTGGCCGTCACCGCGAGCGACCTGTCCCGCAGGCGCTTGGTGAAGCTGCCCTGGGACTACGCCGAGTACGGCCTGGACCCGGACGAGCAGGGCGTCGCGGACGCGGTGCGCGCGTCCTCGTCGATCCCGTTCTTCTTCGAGCCGGTCGCGCTGAAGGGGCCTCACGGGACCTCGACCCTGGTCGACGGAGGCATGCTGTCGAACTACCCGATCAGCATCTTCGACCGGGACGACGAGAATCCGCCGCGGTGGCCGACGATCGGCGTCCGGCTGGACGCGCTCGACCTCGAGACCGACGAGCCGGCCGAGCCCGTGCGCGGTCCGGTGTCGATCGGAGTCGCGCTGGTGCAGACCTCGATCGAGGGCTCGCAGGCCGAGCACGTTCTCGAGCCGTGCAACCTCGCGCGCAGCGTCGAGGTGGAGACCGGGGAGATCGGTGCCATCGACTTCGACATCACCGACGAGCAGCAGGACCTGCTGCTCGCCGCCGGCCGCCGCGCGGGCCGTCGGTTCCTGTCCTCCTGGGACTATCCCCGGTGGCTACGGGAGTGCCGCGACGTCCCCTGAGTCCTGGGGAGAGCGCCCGGGGTCGGTGGGACCCGCAGGAGGGCGATGTCGTGGTCGATGCGCTGAAATGCCAACGGATCCGAAGGAGTTCTGCGTTTCCTATGTCGGATCCGTCGTCGGGTGGCTAGGCTCGCGCCATGGCGCAGTCAGCACAGCAGTTCCGCAACGTCATCGGCGGGGAGAGCGTCGCCGCAGCGTCCGGAGCGACGTACGACCTCGTCGATCCCACCACCGGCGACGTCTACGCGCAGGCAGCTCACTCGGGTCCGGAGGACGTGGATCGCGCGATGCGTGCGGCAGCCGATGCCTTCGAGACGTGGCGGGAGACCACCCCGGCCGAGCGACAGAAGGCGCTGCTGAAGATGGCCGACGCGTTGGAGTCGCGGACGGCGGAGTTCGTCAAGGTCGAGTCGCAGAACACCGGCAAGCCGGTCGCGCTGACCGAGGAGGAGGAGCTTCCGCCCTGCGTGGACCAGATCCGCTTCTTCGCCGGGGCGGCCCGGGTGCTCGAAGGGCGCTCGGCCGGGGAGTACATGAAGGACCACACCTCGATGGTCCGCCGCGAACCCGTCGGCGTGGTCGCCCAGGTCACGCCGTGGAACTACCCGCTGATGATGATGGTCTGGAAGATCGCTCCGGCGCTCGCAGCCGGGAACGCAGTCGTGCTCAAGCCCAGCGACACCACCCCCGCGTCGACGACGCTGTTCGCGGAGATGGCCCAGGAGTTCCTCCCGCCGGGCGTGTTCAACGTGATCTGCGGTGACCGAGACACCGGCCGCTCGCTCGTGGAGCACCCGGTCCCGCAGATGGTCTCGATCACCGGCTCGGTGCGCGCAGGCATGGAGGTCGCCGGGTCCGCGGCGGCCCAGCTGAAGCGGGCGCATCTCGAGCTCGGCGGCAAGGCGCCGGTGATCGTCTTCGACGACGCAGACGTGGCGGCCGCGGCAGAGGGGATCGCGGCCGCCGGCTACTTCAACGCCGGTCAGGACTGTACGGCGGCCACCCGCGTGCTCGCCGGGCCCGGAGTGCACGCGGACTTCGTGGCCGCGCTGACCGAGCAGGCCAAGGCCACTCGCACCGGTGCGCCCGACGACTCCGAGGTGATGTACGGGCCGCTCAACAACGAGAACCAGCTGGCCCGGGTGAGTGGGATGGTCCAGCGGCTCCCGGACCACGCGAAGATCGAGGTCGGCGGTAGCAGGCAGGGCGAGAAGGGCTACTTCTACTCACCGACCGTGGTCTCCGGGCTGCAGCAAGACGACGAGGCCATCCAGGACGAGATCTTCGGCCCGGTGATCACCGTGCAGAAGTTCACCGACGAGGGCGAGGCGCTGCGGTGGGCCAACGGCGTGGAGTACGGCCTGGCCTCCTCGGTCTGGACCAAGGACCACGGCCGGGCGATGCGGATGGCCAGGGGCCTTGACTTCGGGTGCGTGTGGATCAACACCCACATCCCGATCGTCGCGGAGATGCCGCACGGCGGCTTCAAGCACTCCGGTTATGGCAAGGACCTGTCGATGTACGGGCTGGAGGACTACACGCGCGTCAAGCACGTGATGTCCTACATCGGCGCCTAGCCGCCGATGCGCGTGCTCCTGGTGGGCGCCGGCGGGGTCGGCGCGGCGTTCACCGCGATCGCCGCCCGCCGCGACTTCTACGAGCACGTCGTGGTTGCCGACTACGACCTGACGCGTGCGCAGAGAGCGGCCGAGGTCGACGAGCGGTTCACCGCAGCGCAGGTGGACGCCTCCAGCGCGGAAGCGGTGGCCGCGCTTGCCAGGGAGCACCGCGCCACCCACGTGCTGAACGCGGTGGACCCGCGCTTCGTGATGTCGATCTTCGACGGGGCGTTCCAGGCAGGAGCCGACTACCTCGACATGGCGATGAGCCTGTCGCAGCCGCATCCGGAGGCGCCGTACTCACGAACCGGTGTGAAGCTCGGGGACCACCAGTTCGCCAAGGCCGCCGAGTGGGAGGCGAGCGGGCGTCTGGCTCTGTGCGGCATCGGGGTCGAGCCCGGGCTCTCCGACGTCCTTGCCAGGTACGCCGCCGACCATCTGTTCAGCGAGATCGACGAGCTCGGAGTGCGAGACGGGGCGGACCTGACCGTCGAGGGACCCGACGGTCCGATGTTCGCCCCCACCTTCTCCATCTGGACCACCATCGAGGAGTGCCTGAACCCGCCGGTGGTGTGGGAGAAGGCCAGGTCGGAGGTGGACGGTGGCTGGTTCACCACCGAGCCGTTCACGGACCCGGAGGTGTTCGACTTCCCGGAGGGCATCGGCGCCGTGGAGTGCGTGAACGTGGAGCACGAGGAGGTGCTCTTGATGCCGCGCTGGGTGGAGGCGAAGCGGGTGACGTTCAAGTACGGCCTCGGCGCGGAGTTCATCGACGTCTTGAAGACGCTGCACAAGCTGGGGTTGGACCGGACCGACAAGGTACGAGTGCCCGGGGGAGAGGTCTCACCGCGCGACGTGGTGGCAGCGTGCCTGCCCGACCCAGCCTCCCTGGGCGACCGGATGCGTGGCAAGACCTGCGCCGGTGTGCACGTCACCGGCAAGGACAAGGCCGGCCGGCCACGAGCGACGTACCTCTATCACGTCGTGGACAACCAGTGGTCGATGCGGGAGTACGGACACCAGTGCGTGGTGTGGCAGACCGCGATCAACCCGGTGATCGCCCTGGAGCTCCTCGCGAAGGGAACCTGGAGCGGCGCCGGTGTCTTGGGGCCGGAGGCTTTCGACGCGGTGCCCTTCCTCGACCTGCTGACCGAGTACGGCTCACCGTGGGGTCAGCGCGAGGACTGATGGCTGGTGGTCGCTCGTGCGCCCGCCCGGCGACTACGTCAGCCGGTGCTGACCCACCAGCCCATGTCGACGGCCGGTCGGGTGGGCTCAGCGGCGTTCCAGCAGGTCCAGTGCGGCCTCGCGCTGACCACCCAGTCGAGGCGGTAGCTGCGGTAGTTGGCCCCGGCCATCTCGTTGCAGGTCGAGACCGCGGACGCGTTCAGCAACGGCGTGACCGGAGGGCCGTAGAGGTAGAACGCGGTGACGCCGAGCACACCGACGGTCGCCGTCGTCAGCTTCAGGCTCGCCATCGAGAACCGGGCCGAATCGCGCAGACGCACGACCATGTGGACCTCCCGGTTTGCCTGGTTCAGAGCGGCTCCTCAACGAACTGTAGGCCGCCTCCTCGGGTCACGGAGGTGTTTCCGCAGAAGTCGGTTCCGCGATGATGGTGCGGTGACCCAGGCTCCAGAGTCAGCTCCGAGACCCGTGCGCGAGGTCGTCGTCCTCGGGTCGACGGGCTCGGTCGGCACTCAGGCACTCGCAGTCGTGCGCGCCAACCCCGCCCGGTTCAAGGTCGTGGCGCTGACCGCCGGAGGCGGCAACCGCGACCTGTTCGACGCGCAGTGCGAGGAGTTCGCCCCTTCGTTCGCCGGCACCGGCGAAGCGGCCTCTCAGGAGGCGGCGGGCATCTCCTGCGACGTGGTGCTGAACGCGATCACCGGCGCGGTCGGGCTACGACCCACCCTGGCCGCGCTCGAGGCCGGCAACACGCTGGCCCTGGCCAACAAGGAGTCACTGATCATCGGCGGTCCGGTCGTGACCGCGCGCGCCCGGCCCGGTCAGATCGTGCCCGTGGACTCCGAGCACAGCGCGCTGGCGCAGTGCCTGCGCGGGGGCGACCCCGGCGAGGTCCGCCGGCTGGTGCTCACCGCAAGTGGCGGACCGTTCCGGGGGCGGAACCGCGAGGACCTGCACGACGTGACCCCGCAGGAGGCCCTGGCCCACCCCACCTGGTCCATGGGACCGGTGGTGACCATCAACTCGGCGACCCTGGTCAACAAGGGCCTGGAGGTGATCGAGGCGCACCTGCTGTTCGGCATCCCGTTCGAGCGGATCGAGGTCGTCGTGCACCCCACGTCGGTGGTGCACTCGATGGTCGAGTTCCACGACGGCTCGACCCTGGCCCAGGCCTCGCCTCCGACGATGATGATCCCGATCGCGCTCGGCCTGTCCTGGCCTGACCGCGTCCCCGACGTCGCTGGGGCGGTCGACTGGACCACGGCGCAGAACTGGCAGTTCCTGCCGCTCGACGCCGAGGCCTTCCCGGCGGTGGCGCTGGCCCGCGAGGCGGGGCTTCTCGGCGGCACCGCGCCGGCGGTCTACAACGCCGCGAACGAGGTCTGCGTCGAGGCGTTCTTGTCCGGTCGGCTGCGCTTCACCGACATCGTCGCCACGGTCGAGCGTGTTCTCGGGCGCCACGACGTACCCTCGACTGGTAACGACCTGAGCGTCGACGACGTGCTCGACGCCGACGCCTGGGCCCGGGAGGAGGCGAGACAATGACCGCGTTGATGTACGCGCTCGGCGTCGTCTTGTTCGCGGTCGGGCTCGCCGTCTCGATCGGGTTGCACGAGGTCGGCCACATGCTCCCCGCCAAGAAGTTCGGGGTCAAGGTCACCCAGTACTTCGTCGGGTTCGGCACGACGCTGTGGTCGACCAGGCGGGGCGAGACCGAGTACGGCGTCAAGGCGATCCCGCTCGGCGGCTACGTGAAGCTCGTCGGGATGCTGCCCCCGGGCGAGGGGGAGCAGGGCAACCGGATCCGCAAGAGCAACACCGGCATGTTCACCCAGCTGATCTCCGATGCTCGCACGGCCGAGTACGAGCTGGTGCGGCCAGGCGACGAGGACCGGCTCTTCTACAAGCTTGCCTGGTGGAAGAAGGTCGTGGTGATGGCCGGCGGGCCGATGGTGAACCTCGTCCTGGCCTTCTTGCTGTTCGGCGGGGTCTTCATGCTGCACGGCATCCCGGTGGCCACCACCACGGTCAACGAGGTCTCCGACTGCGTCGTCGCGGCCACGCCTGAGAACGTCGGCGAGCAGCAGCGCCGGTGCACCTCGGCCGACCCCGTTGCCCCCGCCCGGGCCGCAGGTCTGCAGGCAGGTGACCGACTGGTGTCGTTCAACGGGACCGAGGTGACCTCGTGGGAGCAGCTCAGCACGCTGATCCGGTCGAACCGGAACGGCCAGGCGACCATCGTGGTCGAGCGCGATGGCGAGGAGGTCACCGCGCGGACCAACACCACCGTCTCGCCGAGGCCAGCCTCGGCGGAGAACCCGGAACGAATCGTCGAGGTCGGCTTCCTGGGAGTCGAGCCGACCACGGTGCTGGAGAGGCAGGGACCGGGTTTCGTCGTGGTGACGATGGCCGACTACACGTGGGAGACCGCAAAGGCGGTCGGCCAGCTGCCGGTCAAGCTGTGGCACGTCGGTCGGGCGGCGCTCGGCCTGGAGGAGCGGGCTGCCGACAGCCCGATGAGCGTGGTCGGGGCGAGCCGCGTCGCCGGGGAGATCTCCTCCGACGACCGGATCGCGCTCGGGGACCGCTTCGTCACCCTGCTCACGCTCCTGGGCGGGGTCAACCTGTTCGTCGGCATGCTCAACTTCCTGCCGCTGCTGCCGCTGGACGGCGGGCACATCGCGGGTGCGCTCTACGAGGCGCTCCGACGCGGTCTCGCCAAGATCTTCCGGCGGCCCGATCCGGGTTACTTCGACGTCGCGAAGCTGCTCCCGGTTGCCTACGTGATGGCGGGGCTGTTCCTGGTGATGACCGTGGTGCTGGTCTTCGCCGACATCGTCGCCCCGGTCAGGTTCGGCTGATCCGGTCCGTCTGAGCTCCGAGCTCAGCAGAGAAGAAGAAGAGTAGAAGAAGAGAAGGAGAAGATGACCTCGGTCAACCTGGGCATGCCGGCCGCTCCACCGCCGGTGCTGGCTCCGCGCCGCAAGACCCGTCAGATCAAGGTGGGCAAGGTGCTGGTGGGTGGGGACGCGCCGGTGTCGGTGCAGTCGATGACCACCACGCTGACCGCGGACGTGGACACCACGTTGCAGCAGATCGCAGAGCTGACTGCCTCCGGGTGCGACATCGTCCGGGTGGCCTGCCCCTCACAGGACGATGCGGACGCGCTGCCCGACATCGCAGCCCACTCGCAGATCCCGGTGATCGCCGACATCCACTTCCAGCCGAAGTACGTGTTCGCCGCGATCGACGCCGGTTGCGCGGCCGTGCGGGTGAACCCCGGAAACATCCGCAAGTTCGATGACCAGGTCCGCGAGATCGCCGCGGCCGCGAAGGACCGCGGCACCTCGATCAGGATCGGCGTGAACGCCGGGTCGCTGGACAGGCGTCTGCTCGAGAAGTACGGCAAGGCGACCCCCGAGGCGCTCGTCGAGTCGGCGGTCTGGGAGGCGGGCCTGTTCGAGGAGCACGGCTTCCACGACTTCAAGATCTCGGTGAAGCACAACGACCCCGTGGTGATGGTCAACGCCTACGAGATGCTCGCCGAGCGCGGCGACTGGCCGCTGCACCTCGGCGTCACCGAGGCCGGCCCGGCGTTCCAGGGCACGATCAAGTCCTCGGTCGCTTTCGGAGCGCTGCTGTCGAAGGGGATCGGCGACACCATCCGCGTCTCCTTGTCCGCCCCGCCGGTGGAGGAGGTCAAGGTCGGTCTGCAGATCCTGGAGTCGCTGAACCTGCGTCCACGCCGTCTGGAGATCGTCTCCTGTCCCTCCTGCGGCCGCGCACAGGTCGACGTCTACAAGCTCGCCGACGAGGTGACCGCCGGCCTCGACGGGCTGGAGGTGCCGCTGCGGGTCGCGGTGATGGGCTGCGTCGTCAACGGGCCGGGTGAGGCCCGCGAGGCCGACCTCGGCGTCGCCTCCGGCAACGGCAAGGGGCAGATCTTCGTCAAGGGCGAAGTGATCAAGACCGTGCCCGAGTCGAAGATCGTGGAGACGCTCATCGAAGAGGCGATGCGGATCGCCGAGGGGATGGAGTCTGCCGAGGGCGAGGCGCCTGCAGTGAGCGTCGGCTGAGCGCTAATCTGCCCGGATGGCGCTGCACCCTGGGGACGGCTGGGCCACCCCGGCCGAGGAGCGGCTGTGGACCTCGGCCACCGTCGTCACCTTTGCCCGCACCGTCGCAGCGGTCGCGCTGGCAGCCTGGGCCGCCCTCACCACGGACCTGAGCCTGCTGGTGGCCTCACTGGCGGTGTACTGGGTCGGCGACATCGTGGACGGGACCGTCGCGCGGCTGACCGCGTGCGAGACCCGGATCGGAGCAGTGCTCGACATCTTCTGCGACCGGCTGAGCGCGGCGAGCTTCTACGTGGGTCTGGCCTTTCTGAGCCCCGAGCTCTCCCCGGCGATCTTCGTCTATCTGTTCGAGTTCATGGTGGTGGACTGCTTCTTGTCGGTGGCCTTCCTCGCCTGGCCGCTGCGCAGCCCGAACTACTTCTACCTCGTCGACCGCTTGATCTGGACCTGGAACTGGTCGCCGCCGGCCAAGGCGGTCAACTCGGCACTGTTCGCCGTCCTGCTCCTGGTCACCGGTTGGATGTGGGTCGGTCTCGCGGTGGCAGCGGCGCTGCTGGTGCTCAAGTGCGTCTCCCTGCGGCGGCTGATGGCCCTCGGGCTGCCCGTCCCGCAGCGCGAGGTGGAACACATGTGACCGCCATCGTGTCGACGCTCCTGGTCGGAGTGGCCTCGGCCTTGGTGCCGTTGATCAACGTCGAGGCGTACTTGGTGGTGATGGCCACCGAGATGTCGGCTCCCGACGTGGTTCTGTCCGCCGTGGGAGCGGTGGGGCAGATGATCGGCAAGCTGCTCTGGTACCAGGCCGGGGTCAGCTCCACGCGGTTCCCGTGGCTCGGCCGCAAGCTGCGGCAGCCCAAGTGGGCCGCCCGGCTGACGAAGTGGCAGGCGCGCACCGCCGGCCGGCCGTACTTCACGGCTGCGCTGCTGTTCGGGTCGGCCTTCACCGGCTTCCCGCCGTACGCCGTCATCGCTGCCCTGGCCGGGGTGCTTCGGGCGAACATCGCGGTCTTTCTCGTCACCGGGCTGGTCGGACGCTTCCTGCGGTTCTGGGTCGTGCTGGCGACCGCGGACGCGGCGGTGTCCCTCCTCGGATTCTAACGGAAGTCGGCGACCCCCTCACCGCTCTGCTCATCGATGCCGTGGGCTTCGATGTAGCCCCAGGCATCCGGCCGGGAGCCGTCGGCGTCGGTGAGGTCGTAGGTGTCTGCGAGCTGGCGCGAGGTGAGTACCTGCCCGGCGAAACGGGAGAGGTCCGGATCGCCCGCGAGTGCGGCGAGCCCCCGGGCGACGTACGTCGGCGACTCCGAGATCGCGAATCCGGGGACCTTCTCGAGCGCGTCGCGCCAGGTCTCCTCGGTGACCCCGAATGCCTCGAGCATGTTCTCCGAGCGCAGCCATCCCGGCGTGACACCCAAAGCGGTCACCGGATGATCGGCGAGCTCGTGGGCCAGCCCCTTGATGATCCGCTCGACATTGGCCTTGACCAGGTCGTAGTAGAAGCCGACTCCCTCGCGGTAGCTGGAGTTGAACTGCGACGTGCCGTCGGTCATCTCGACCAGGAGCCCGCCACCGCTGCGCAACATCAGCGGGATCGCCTTCGTGCTGGTGATCACGTGGGTGTCGACGCCCATGCGCAGCATGCGAAGCCCACCGGCGAGGTCGTGCTCCCACAGCGGCTTGTGCCACTGGGCGTACCGGTCACCGCCGAAGATGTCGTTGACCAGCACGTCGAGCCGCCCGCTGTCCCTCGCGACCTGGTCGACCAGATCGCCGACCGCGGCGGGATCCTCATGGTCCACGACCAGCGCCGCACCTTGGCCACCGGCCCGCTGCATCAGTTCGCCGGTCTCCTCGATGGTCTCCGGCCGCCCGATCTCCGAGGGCCCGCCCTTTCGACTGCTGCGGCCGGTCGCGTACACGTAGGCGCCGGCTCGGGCCAGCTCGACGGCGATTGCGCGCCCCGCGCCTCGGGTGGCGCCCGCGACCAGGGCGACCTTGCCGCTCAAGGTGGGTTCGCTCACCTCTCCAGCCAACCACGCATCGGCCACCCGTCCCCACCCCCAGTTGAGATGGGGCCCGTGCCGGTTGAGATGGGGCCCGTGCCGGTTGAGGTGGGGCGCGCGCCGGTTGAGACGGGGTATGGGTCGACCGGGTCGAGAACGTGTCACCGGTCGCATAGGCTGCGCACGTGCTGCGCACGCAGAACGGGCTGCGCGTCCTGGGACCCTCCGACCTCCCCGAGACGTTGGAGCTGCTGGCGCGGGACCCGGTCGCCAACGTGTTCGCGGACTACCGCAGCCGGGTCACCCGGCTCGACCCCCGCTGGCTGGGCGGTGAGATGTGGGGCTACGTCGAGGACGGCAGGCTGAGGTCGGCTTGTCACGCCGCGGCCAACCTCGCTCCCGCCGAAGCCACGCGGGCCGCGATCGCGGCGTTCGCTGCCAAGGGAATCCAACAGCGGCGGCGATGCTCGACAATCGTCGGCCCGGTCGACGCGGTCGCCCCGCTCTGGCAGGAGCTGAGCCCGCACTGGTCCACCCCGCGCGAGTGCCGCTGGGACCAGCCGCTGATGCAGATCAGCCGGGATCCCGCGGTCGCGCCGGACCCACTCGTGCGACGTACCACCGAGGCTGACCTGGAGGTGCTGTACCCGGCCTGCGTGACGATGTACACCGAGGAGGTCGGTGTCTCGCCCGAGGTCGGCGGTGGCGCACAGATGTACCGTGCCCGCGTCTCGCAGCTCATCGCCAAGGGATGGTCCTTCGCGCGCATCGAGGACGGCCGGGTCGTGTTCAAGGCGGAGGTGGCGGCCGCGTCGCCGTACGCCTGCCAGATACAAGGTGTCTGGGTGGACCCGGAGCGGCGCGGAGAGGGGCTGGCGGTTGCCGGGATGGCTGCCGTCGTGGCGATGTCGCTGCGCGACGTGGCCCCGGTGGTCTCGCTCTACGTCAACAAGCACAACGTGGCCGCGCGTCGCGCGTACGAAGCCGTGGGCTTCGAGCAGTCCGGTGTCTTCGCGACGATCATGTTCTGAGCAACGCCGTTGTCCTGGTCCTCCGCCGTCGCCCTTGCGGCGCTCGTCTCGATCTCGGCGGCCGCGTGCACGTCACCTGAGCCGGCCACCCGGGAGCCGCCCGCAGCAGGGGGCTCCTCCTCGCAGCCACCCACCCCGGAAGCCAGCGGGCCGCGCTCGCCCGGAAGAACGAACCGTGGTGGTGACGACACGGTACGTCTGGTGCTCACCGGCGACGTACTCGTCCACGACGGCCTGTGGGATGTCGCCCGCAGGGACGCACGTCGTGTCGGCAGCGGGGCAGGGACGCTCGACTTCCGGCGCATCCTGCGACCGGTACGTCCGCTGGTCCGCACCGCCGATGTCGCCGTCTGCCACCTGGAGACCCCGGTCGCCCCGCGACAGGGCCCGTTCCTCAGCTATCCGGCCTTCTCGGTTCCGCCGCAGATCCTCGGCGCGCTGAGGGCGACCGGATTCGACGCCTGCACGACCGCCTCCAACCACAGCCTGGATCAAGGCTTCACCGGGCTCGCGCGGACGCTTTCTGCGATGGACCGCAGTCGGCTCGCACACACCGGCACGGCTCGCGACCCGAGCGAGCGGCGACGGCTGCTGCGGCTGAGGGCCGACGGCCTCGAGATCGCGCTGCTCAGCTACACCTTCGGCACCAACGGCATCCCGATCGACGCGGACAAGCCGTGGTCGGTCAACCTCGTCGACCCGGTGCGGATCCGCGCCGACGCGCGTCGCGCGAAGGCCGCTGGCGCCGACGCCGTGGTGGTCGCGCTGCACTGGGGTGAGGAGTACTCGCACGCGCCGAGCGGGTACCAGCGGCAGATCGCGGCGCAGGTGACCCGGTCGCGCGATGTGGACCTGGTCTACGGCCACCACGCGCACGTGGTGCAACCGGTCGAGAAGGTGAACGGCACCTGGGTCGCCTGGGGCCTGGGCAACTTCGTGGCCGAGCAGGAGACCGACGTGGTCGGCATCTACGAGGGGATGGTCGCCCAGTTCGCTATCACCCGTCGTCGCGACGAGACCCGGGTCCGGTGGACGGGTTACCGGCCGACGTACATCAGCGGCTACGACCCGAGGAGCCCGGACATGCGCGTCTACGACATCGAGGCTGAGCTCGGCGACGACTCGGTTGGCCAGCCGTTGCGACGCCAGCTGCGGGCCGCCGAACGTCGGGTCCGCTCGGTGGTCGGCACGGTTCCGACGAGGCGTCGCCGGTAGCCTGAGCGCATGGTCATGCGGATGTCGACGCTGTTCGTGCGCACGCTGCGAGAGGACCCCGTCGACGCAGAGGTCGCGAGCCACCGGTTGCTGGTGCGTGCCGGCTACGTACGCCGTGCCGCCCCTGGGATCTACTCGTGGCTGCCGCTGGGCTACCGGGTGCTGCGCAACATCGAGCGCATCGTCCGGGAGGAGATGGATGCGATCGGTGCCCAGGAGGTGCATTTTCCTGCCCTGCTGCCGCGCGAACCCTACGAGGCGAGCGGCCGCTGGACCGACTACGGCGACAGCATCTTCCGGCTCAAGGACCGCAAGGGCGGCGACTACCTCCTCGGGCCAACCCACGAGGAGATGTTCACGCTGCTGGTGAAGGATCTGTACTCCTCGTACAAGGACCTGCCGCTCTCGCTGTACCAGATCCAGGCCAAGTACCGGGACGAGCCGCGCCCTCGTGCCGGCATCCTCCGTGGCCGTGAGTTCGTGATGAAGGACTCCTACTCCTTCGATGTCACCGACGACGCGTTCCTGGACTCCTACAACGCACATCGCGAGGCCTACATCCGGGTCTTCGACCGGCTCGGCTTCGACTACGTGATCGTGGCCGCCATGTCGGGTGCGATGGGCGGGTCGGCCAGCGAGGAGTTTTTGGCGAAGGCCGAGAGCGGGGAGGACACCTACGTCCACTGCCCGGCATGCAGCTACGCAGCGAACGTGGAGGCGGTGCGGGTGCCGACTCCGCCACCGGTGCCGTACGACGGCGTCCCGGCCGCGCATGTCGAGGACACGCCGGACACCCCGACCATCGCGACCCTGGTCACCCACCTCAACGACCACTTCCCCCGCGAGGACCGGCCGTGGACCGACGCGGACACGCTGAAGAACGTGCTGGTCGTGCTCAAGCACCCCGACGGCTCGCGGGAGCCGATCGCGATCGGTCTGCCCGGTGATCGGGAGGTGGACCAGAAGCGGCTGGGTGGGCAGCTCGAACCGATCGAGGTGGAGCCGTTCGACGAGGCGCAGTTCGCCAAGCACCCCACCCTGGTGAAGGGCTACATCGGCCCCGGCGTGCTGGGCGAGCAGAACGAGTCGAAGGTCCGGTACCTGGTCGACCCACGCGTGGTCGAGGGGACCCGGTGGGTGACGGGCGCGAACGAGCCCGGGAGACACGTCCTGGACCTGGTCGCCGGGCGGGACTTCACCCCCGACGGGACCATCGAGGCGGCCGACGTCCGCGACGGTGACCCTTGCCCGCAGTGCTCGGCGAACGGACGCGTCAGCCCGCTGCAGTCGGCACGGGGCATCGAGATGGGCCACATCTTCCAGCTCGGCCGCCGTTTCGCCGAGGCGTTGGACCTGAAGGTGCTCGACGAGCACGGGAAGCTGGTCACCGTCACCATGGGCTCCTACGGCATCGGAGTGTCCCGGGCGGTGGCGGCGATCGCGGAGGACACTCACGACGAGCTCGGTCTGGTCTGGCCACGCGAGGTGGCGCCCGCCGACGTACACCTGGTCGCCACCGGCAAGGATGCGGCGGTCTTCGAGGCGGCCGAGCGGTTCGCGGCAGAGCTGGAGGAGCGTGGGGTGAGCGTGCTGTACGACGACCGGCCGAAGGTCTCACCTGGTGTGAAGTTCAAGGACGCGGAGCTGCTGGGGATGCCGACGATCGTTGTGGTCGGCAAGGGGCTCGCCGAGGGTGAGGTCGAGGTACGGGATCGCGCCACCGGCACGCGCGACAACGTCGCAGTTGGGTCGGCCGTCGACCTGGTGGCGGCCGCAGTCGGCCGCTGAGGGGTTTACTGGTTCGACAGCCGGGGCAAGCAGGGTAAATGCGCCTAACTCGCCTTCGTACCGTCGCGCTGGCCGGCTCCGCCGCCTTCGCGATGACCGGTCTCATGGGTCCCGCTCAGGCGGCCCCGCCTGCAGCGGATCGTCCAGCAGCCTGCGTGGACGGCGATCAGCACGGCTCCGCCAGTGCCCGCGGCGCCGGCGATCATCGCGCACTGGACCATCGCGACGTCTCCGCCACTCAGATGCGGGCGATCGAGGCACGCACCGACCGGATCCTCGCCAACCGCGGCATCACCCAGACCGAGGCGAACGCGGAGGCCGCGGCCGCCACCATCCCGGTCTACGTGCACGTGATGCGTGACTCCGCCGGCAACGGCGACGTGTCCAACGCCGCGATCGACCAGCAGATCGCGGTGCTGAACAAGACGTTCGGCGGCCAGGAGTCCACGACCGCCGCCAACACCGGCTTCACGTTCTCGTTGGCGGGCGTCGACCGGTTCAACAACACCTCCTGGCACCAGGACAAGCAGAGCAGGACCTACCGGGAGCGGACTCGCCGAGGTGGCGCGAACGCTCTCAACATCTGGCTGGTCGACTTCCAGTACCTCGGCATCGCCACCTTCCCCTGGGACTACGCCCGGAACCCCGGTGTCGACGGGATCCGGGTCAACTACGCGTCCGTGCCCGGCGGCTCGATCGCCAACTACAACCTCGGCGAGACGGCCACGCACGAGGCCGGTCACTGGCTCGGGCTCTACCACACCTTCCAGGGTGGCTGCACCGCGACCAACGACGAGGTCGGCGACACCCCGGCGCAGGGCAGCGCCACCAACGGCTGCCCGGAAGGAAGGGACTCCTGCGCCCTCGCCGGGTCGGACCCGATCCACAACTACATGGACTACAGCTACGACAGCTGCTACACGGAGTTCACCGGCGGCCAGTCCTCGCGGTCGGCTTCGATGTACGCCGCTTACCGCTGACCCAGAACTCCACCCATCGCACTGATCGCACTCAACGCCCGCTCCCGACCGAAGGACTTTCACCATGCCTTGTTTCCGTCGTGCCGGTGCTGCCCTCCTGGGCGGCTCCCTGCTCGCACTCACCGTGAACGCCGTACCAGCGACAGCCGCACCGCCTGCTGAGGGACGTGGCTTGGTCTGCGTCGACGAGCACGGCCATGCGGAGAGTGCGGAGAGTGCCGCTGCTCGTGGCGGCCGCGGACCGGACCACCGCGAGGTCACCGAGCTGCAGCAGCAGCAGATCGACGCCCGGGTGGCACGCATCCTGGAGCGCAAGGGCGTCACGACGGCGGAGGCGAAGCAGAACGCCGCCCGGACCACGATCCCGGTCTACGTCCACGTGATGCGCGACGATCAGGGGAACGGCGACGTCTCCAACCGCCAGATCTCCCGGCAGATGGAGGTGCTGAACAACACCTTCAGCGGCGGCGAGTCCGACACGGCCTCCGACGCCGGCTACCGCTTCCGGCTGAAGGACACCACGCGCTACAACAACACCGCGTGGCACCAGGACAAGCAGAGCGCGAAGTACCGGTCCCAGACCCGTCAGGGTGGTGCGAACGCGTTGAACATGTGGCTGGTCGACTTCGACCTGCTCGGGGTCGCCACCTTCCCGTTCGACTACCCCGTCAACGGCGACATCGACGGGATCCGGGTCAACTACCAGTCACTGCCCGGGGGCTCCATCGCCAACTACAACCTTGGCGAGACCGCTACCCACGAGGCCGGTCACTGGCTCGGGCTGTTCCACACCTTCCAGGGTGGTTGCACACCGACCAACGATGCCGTGCTCGACACACCGGCGCAGAGCAGTCCGACCAACGGCTGCCCGGAAGGCCGGGACTCCTGCGTGCTCCCTGGGCTCGACCCGATCCACAACTACATGGACTACAGCTACGACAGCTGCTACACCGAGTTCAGCGGTGGGCAGTCCACCCGGATGGCCGAGATGTTCGAGGCCTTCCGCAGCTGACGCACCGGGTGGCGTAGCGGGCCGGAGACCCGTCTCAACCGGCACGAGGCCGATCTCAACGCGCGCAAGCCCCATCTCAACCGGCACGGGGCCCATCTCAACCGGCACGGGGCCCATCTCAACCGGCACGGGGCCCATCTCAACGGGCACGGGGGCAATCTCAACGAGCGCGGGTTGCGGCGGGGGTCAGGGTAGGGAGTACCGGTCGTGTGCTAGCCGCACGACCAGCCCGTCGACGAGCAGGCTGGTCAGGCACCGCTCGCGCTGCTCGTGGTGGGTCCAGGCCGCATCCAGTCTCGACCGGGTGACCGGTTCGGCCGCCTCACGCAGCACGCCGAGCAGCGCGCCCCGGGCGTGCCGGTCGGTCCCCGCATAGGTCTGTGCGCGCCGGCGCGGTCCGTCGTGGGCCGGATACCCCAGCTCCCGCCACCGGCACTGCGCCGTGATCGGACAGGCGCCGCAGGCAGGCGAGGCGGCGCTGCACACCAGCGCCCCCAGCTCCATCACCCCCACCGCCCAGCCAGCCGCCGTGGCCGGGTCGCTGGGCAGCAGCGTGCCGGCCAGCTCTCGCTCCGCGCTGGTCACCGTCCGCGCCGGCAACTCCACCCCGGCGACCGCGCGAGCCAGCACCCTGCGGACGTTTGTGTCCAGCACCAGCTGGCGCTGCCCGAAGGCGAACGACGCGACGGCAGCCGCGGTGTACTCCCCGACGCCGGGCAGCGCCCGCAGCTCGGCGAGCGAGGACGGCACCTCACCGTCGTGGTCGGCGACGATCACGGTGGCCGCTCGGTGCAGCCGGACGGCCCGGCGTGGGTAGCCCAGGCGCCCCCAGGCGCGGATCGCCTCGCCGACGCTCGCCTCGGCGAGGTGACCGGCGGTGGGCCAGGTCCGCATCCACTGTCGGTACGCCGGGAGCACCCGGACGACCGGGGTCTGCTGCAGCATCAGCTCGCTGACCAGGACGCCCCAGGCCGAAGCCGACGGCTCTCGCCACGGCAGGGACCGGGCGTGGGTCTGGTACCAGGCGAGGACCGGCGCGTGCAGCTGCGACATCGTGCGTGATGCTAGCCCGCCCCGCGCGGGCCCCGGGACGACCGGTGTGGCATACCCGATTCACTGCCCGGTCGCGGCTAGCGTTTCGCGCATGAGCGCGGTGACCAAGCCAAGAGGCCCTCTGCCGGCCCGCGTCTACTGGACGAGGCGGGTGCTGGCCCTCGTACTGGCGCTTGGCCTGGTGTTCGGGACCGCACGGCTGCTGGGCTCGACCACCTCGGAGTCCGGGGGCCCTACTGCCCGCCCCGCTGCCGCGGAAACGACCACGAGCGTACCTTCCGGCGAGCCCACCTCCGGCTCTTCCAGCCAGCCCTCGCCACGACCGTCCAGCAGCCCCACTGCCACGTCCGGCGACGAGCAACCCTCGGCCAAGTCCAGGGACGAGCAGCGAGGCCAGGAGCGGCAACGCCAGGAGCGGCGAGACAAGAGCCGGCCGGAGCGGACGCCACTCGCAGTCCCCACCGGGCCGTGCGAGGACGACGACGTGAAGGTGACACCGATCGTGGACCAGGCTTTCGCCTACCAGGAGACCACCATCGGCCTCGAGCTCACCACGTTGGAGTCACCTGCCTGCACCTGGGACGTCTCCGAGGAGTCGGTGGTGCTTCGGATCACCTCCGGCTCAGACGCCATCTGGACCACCCAGGACTGTCGGGAGGCCGTGCCGGAGGACTCGGTCGTGGTGCGCAAGGACCATCCCGCCGAGGTGGAGGTCGGCTGGTCGGGGTTGCGCTCCGACGAGGGGTGCACCAGGACAACCCCGTGGGCCGAGCCCGGCTACTACCACGCCACAGCGGCTGCGCTGGGCGGTGACCCGACCGACGTCCAGTTCCAGCTCGAGGAGCCGGAGCCCGAGCCCGAGCCGGACAAGCGCAAGACAGACAAGTCGCGGGATCGGTCGGAGACCAAGCGCGAGGACCGCGCGGACAGCGGGCGCGACGACGACGAGAAGAACCGGCGCGCCGACCGGGACCGGACCGGTGCCGGGGACAACGACCGCTCCCAGGAGCGGGAGGGCGCACGGGGCAGCCGGGACCGCAACCCGGAGGCGGACTCGACGGGCTCGCGTCGTTAGACGTACCGCTCCAGGATGCTCGACTCCGCAAGGCGGGACAGGCCCTCTCGGACGCTGCGCGCCCGTAGCTCACCCACGCCGTCGACGGTCTGGAGGTCGTCGATCCCGGCCGACAGCAGCTTCTGCAGGCTGCCGAAGTGCTCGACCAGCCGATCGACCACCGTCCCCGGGAGCCGGGGAACCCTGGCCAGCAGGCGGTAGCCGCGAGGGGTGATGGCTGCGTCGAGGTGCTCGCTCGGACCGAGCTCCAGCGCCCTGGCGATGGCCGCGACGTCCACCAGGTCGGTAGGGCTGAGGGCCTCGAGGTCGGCGAGCACGTCCTCGGTCAGCCGCGCCTTGCGTCCGGCCGGCTGGTAGTCGCGGATCACCAGCTCACGCTCGAGGTCGACGCCGGTGACCAGCTCGTCGAGCTGCAGGGACAGCAGGCGGCCGTCGTTGCCGAGCTCGAGCACGTACCCCTCGATCTCGCTGGCGATCCTGGCGACCATCTCCAGCCGCTGGGCGACCGACGCGACGTCGCGGACGGTGACCAGGTCCTCGATCTCGAGCGCGGACAGGGTGCTCGAGACTTCGTCGAGCCGCATCTTGTAGCGCTCGAGGGTCGCCAGTGCCTGGTTCGCTCGAGCCAGGATCTGGCCGGAGTCCTCCAGCACGTACCTGGTCTCCCCGACGTACGCCGCGATGGTCTGCATCGATCGGGAGACCGAGATCACCGGGTACCCGGTCTGTCGAGCGACGCGGTCCGCCGTGCGGTGCCTGGTTCCGGTCTCCTCGCTGGGGATCGAGGGGTCGGGCATCAGATGCACGGCCGCGCGCAGGATGCGGGAGGCGTCCTTGTCGAGGATGATCGCCCCGTCCATCTTGGCCAGCTCACGAAGCATCGTGTCGCTGAACGGCACGTCCAAAGTGAAGCCTCCGGTGGAGATCGCGTCGATCGTCCGGTCACTGCCCAGGACGAGGAGACCACCGGTGCGTCCCCGCAGGATGCGCTCGAGCCCCGCCCGCAACGGGGTGCCCGGAGCGATGCCGGCCAACGTGGTCCGCAAACGCAGGTTCTCGTCCGAGCGCTCGGTCGCGGCCACGGTGGCCCCCTGTTCGAAGTTTGCTTTCGGCGGTCAGTGTAGGCGCTGGCGTCGGCCAGGCGGGTCAGACGAGGCCGAGCACGGGTCGTTGGGGCGCTGCGCGGTCCGGCCTCAGCAGCGCAGTCGCATCAGCCTTGGCCAGGTCCAAGGCGCGCAGCGCCGAGTCGATGTCCGGAACACCGACGACCTGCATCCCATCGACCTCGCGGACCATTCCGCCGGGCCTGCCTGGCTCACCGGGCACGACCGCGGACCTGAAGCCCAGCCGAGCCGCCTCGGCGAGCCGCTGTGGCAGGTCGCGCACCCTGCGCAGCTCACCGGCCAGGCCCAGCTCGCCGATGGCGACCATGTCGGTGGGCACCTCGCGGTTCTTCCACGCCGAGGCGATCGCCACGGCCGCGGCCAGGTCACCGGCCGGCTCGATGATCCGCGCACCACCGACCGTGGAGACGAAGACGTCATGGGTGTGCAGCCTCATCCCGACGCGCTGCTGGAGCACCGCGAGGGTCATCGCGATCCGTGCCGCGTCGACACCGGCGGTGGTGCGTCGCGGGCGTTCCGCGGCGGAGGGGGTGACCAGGGCCTGCACCTCAGCCAGGATCGGTCGGCGACCGTCCAGCGTCACCGAGACGCACGTGCCGGGAACCGCGGTGTGGTGTCTGGCGACGAACAGGCCGGCGGGGTCGGTCACCGCGCTGATGCCGTCGCCGGAGAGGTCGAAGCAACCGACCTCGTCGATCGGTCCGAAGCGGTTCTTCAACGCACGCACCATCCGCAGCCGCGAGCTTCGCTCACCCTCGAAGTGCAGCACCACGTCGACGAGGTGCTCGAGCACCCGGGGGCCGGCGACCGACCCGTCCTTGGTGACGTGACCGACCAGCACGGTGGCGATGTTGCGGGTCTTCGCGACCCGGGTCAGCGCCGCGGCGACCTCCTTGACCTGGGTGACCCCCCCGGGGACGCCCTCGACGTCGCCGGCACTGATCGTCTGCACGGAGTCGACGACGAGCAGCTGCGGGGCGACATCGTGGATGTGGGTGAGCACCGCTCCCAGGTCGGTCTCCGCGGCGAGGAACAGCTCGTCTTGGACCGCACCAGTCCGGTCGGCGCGCAGCCGCACCTGCGCGGCCGACTCCTCGCCGGTGAGGTAGAGCGTGCGAACTCCGCTGCGCGCGGTCTGCGCGGCCACCTCCAGCAGCAGGGTCGACTTGCCCACGCCGGGCTCACCGGCCAGCAGGACGGCGGCTCCCGGCACCAGCCCGCCGCCGAGGACCCGGTCGAGCTCGGGGACACCACTGGAGCGGGCAAGGACCCGCTCGACGCGCACCTCTCGGATCGGCACGGCTGGGGAGTCCACCGGTCCGGCGCTCACGCGGCTGCGCGGAGCGCTCGCCTCGGCAACGCTCCCCCAGGACTGGCACTCCGCGCACCGACCGGCCCACTTGGCGCTCTCCCAACCGCACTCACTGCACCGGTAGGAGGCTCGGCTGCGGGCACTGGCTCTGCTCATGGGAGGCACGCTAGGCCACGGTGCCGACACAGTGGCCGCGACAGACCGCGAGGGCCCCGCTCAGAAATGGCGCCACCACAGGTTGACCGCGTGGTCGACCTCGAGGCCTGCCTGCTCGGCGAGGATCCGGGCGGACTGGTCGGCCGAGAACTCGATCCGCACCACGGACTCCAGCTCACCCCGAGAGGCGAAGCACCACCTGATGTCGACCGGCCGACGGGTCCACCCGTGCATCGACCAGAACCGCTCGACCGTGACCGGATCGATGTCCGGGCGGTCGCTCCGGAACCACGACCCGAAGGTGCTTCGGGTCGCGTCGTGGTCGACCACGAAGCAGACTCCCCCGCGTCGGACCACCCGCTCGAGCTCTCGCAGGCCGGGCTCGCAGCCCGGTCCGAAGAAGTAGGCCCACCGCGCCTGGACCAGGTCGATGCTCGCGTCCGGTAGCGGCAGGTGCTGAGCGCTGCCTTGGAGCACGGCCACCCCAGTCGTGTGGCTGGTCCGTCGGCGGGCGATCGCCACCAAACCCGGGTGCGGCTCGACCCCGGTCACCGACCCGGCGTCGTGGGCCCAACGCGGGAGGTGGAACCCGCTGCCACAGCCGACGTCGAGCACGTCGCGCCCCGACCAGTCGAAGATGTCGCGCATCGCGGTCTCGATCCGCTGATCCGGGTCGACGCTGCGGTTCTCCAGCTCGTAGACGTCCGGGTGGAACCAGATGTTGGGACTGGGCACCGCCCCTGCGGAGAGGTGAGGACGGCTGCCGGAGGGAGCCACGCTCAGATACGTACCTCGCCGCTGGCGGTGCGGAACCTGGCCGCGACCACTCCGGGGGCCCCCGCCGGCACGACCCAGTCCACCGCGACTCCTTCGAGTGGCTCGTCGACGCAGTTGCCCAGCCACTCGCTGACCCGTCCCGGGCTGCCGGCGATCTCCAGGCGGGCGAGCTGCAGGTCACCGCTCGCGCCTCTGCTCGGGTGCTCGTCGGCGGGCGACTTCCACTCGACGAAGTACGGCAGCTGTGGGTCCGACTGCAAGCCCATCACGCCGATCTGCCGCCAGCGCAGCTCCAGGCCGTCCGGGCGGTGTCGGTTCCCCGGAACCGACTCGCGGCCCAGCCTGCGCTCGACGCCGCTGATGTCGTCGACGGCCACGACCCAGCCGAGCCAACCGCCGCCGAGCTGCGACTTGGCGCGCACGGCCTGGCCGAAGGGCGCCTTGTCGGAGGCCGGGTGGTCGAGCGCTGCGACTATCTCCACATAGGTCCCCGCACTCAGCGGGAGAACCATGTTCCGGGTCCCGAAGCGCGGATGGATCCCACCGTCGCGGAACTGCTCGCCGAGCAGCGCACCGATCATCGCAGCGGTGTCGGCGAGCCCTTCTGGTCCCGCGGCGTAGGACAGGTGGTCCAGTCGCATGGAATGCATTCTCACGACTCGGCCCGGTGCCCGAGACGGCGGGGTGCACATGACGTGCCCGGTCGGCGCCTGCTCCCGAAGGCGACTTGGGTCGTGCTCTTGTGCCGGACCGGCCGTTGGGGGAAGGCTGACCGTCTCGGTACGAGGTCGCAAACCGAGCCGATGTCAGGGGTCCGGAAAGGCACAGACGTGGCAGGAAAGACGACGACGAGGGCGAGTGGCAACAGGGACGAGGGACCGCGTGCGGTCAAGCCGGATGCGGTCCGGAACGTGGTCCTGGTGGGCCCGGCCGGCTCGGGCAAGACAACGCTGGTCGACGCGCTGCTGGTCGCCGCCGGCGTGCTGAACCGCTCCGGCTCGGTGCCCGAGGGCAACACGGTCAGTGACTTCGAGGAGTCCGAGAAGCGCCAGCAGCGCTCGGTCAGCCTGGCGCTGGCGCCGTTGATGTACGACGGCGTCAAGGTCAACCTGCTGGACACCCCCGGGTACGCGGACTTCGTGGGTGAGCTGCGCGCCGGACTACGAGCCGCCGACTGCGCGATGTTCGTGATCGCCGCGAACGAAGGCGTCGACGCACCGACCCGCTCCCTGTGGCGTGAGTGCGCAGAAGTCGGTATGCCGCGTGCCGTGGTGGTGACCAAGCTCGACCACGCCCGCGCGGACTACGACGGCGTGCTCGCCCAGGCGCAGGCGGCGTTCGGCGACAAGGTGCTGCCGGTGTACCTGCGCGAGGAGGGTGGCGGGTCCGGCGACGTCACCGGCGCCGAGATGGTCGGCCTGCTCACCGGGGACGATCCGGCCCACGAAGAGCAGCGCAGTGCCCTGATCGAGGGGGTGATCGAGGAGTCGGAGGACGAGACGCTGATGGAGCGCTACCTCAGCGGTGAGCCGGTCGACCGGGCGCTGCTGGTGGAGGACCTGGAGCGGGCAGTCGCCAGAGGGTCCTTCTTCCCGGTGATCCCGGTGTGCGCCGGAACCGGGGTCGGCACCACCGAGCTGCTCGGCCTGGTCGTCTCCTGTTTCCCTTCCCCGCTCGAGCATCCGCTGCCCGAGGTCTTCACACCTCAGGGCAAGACCGGTCCCGCGATCGCGTGCGACCCGGGAGGTCCGCTGGTCGCGGAGGTCGTGAAGACCACGTCGGATCCCTACGTCGGCCGGGTCAGCCTGGTGCGGGTGTTCTCCGGCACCGTCCGCCCGGACATGACCGTGCACGTCTCGGGCCACTTCAGCGCCTTCTTCGGTGACGGCGCCAGTCACGAGGACCACGACGAGGACGAACGGATCGGCACCCTTTCGATCCCGCTCGGCAAGGTGCAGCGTCCTGCCGCCGACGTGATCGCCGGGGACCTGTGTGCCATCGGCCGGCTGAGCCGCGCGGAGACCGGGGACACCCTTTCGGACAAGGACCGGCCGCTGGTGCTCAAGCCATGGGCGTTGCCGGAGCCACTGCTGCCCGTCGCGGTCGAGGCCAGGACGAAGGCCGACGAGGACAAGCTGTCGCAAGGTCTGCAGCGGTTGGGCGCGGAGGATCCCACACTGCGGGTGGAGCACAACGCCGAGACGCACCAGATCGTGCTGTGGTGCATGGGCGAGGCGCATGCCGACGTCGTCCTGGAACGGCTCGGTAGCCGCTTCGGTGCGAACGTCGACCAGATCGAGCTGAGGGTCCCGCTGAGGGAGACCCTGGCCGGCCCGGGCAAGGGACACGGCCGCCACGTGAAGCAGTCCGGTGGCCACGGTCAGTACGCAGTGTGCGACCTCACCGTCGAGCCGCTGCCACCCGGAGGCGGCTTCGAGTTCGTGGACAAGGTCGTCGGTGGCGCTGTGCCGCGGCAGTTCATCCCCAGTGTCGAGAAGGGGGTGCGTGCGCAGATGGAGAAGGGAGTGGCGGCCGGCTACCCGATGGTGGACCTCAAGGTCACCCTCCTCGACGGCAAGGCTCACAGCGTGGACTCGTCGGACATGGCGTTCCAGACCGCCGGAGCGCTCGCCCTGCGGGATGCGGCGCAGGTGAGCCGGGTGGTCCTGCTGGAGCCGGTCGACGAGATCGCGGTGACGATCCCCGACGAGCTGGTCGGGGCGGCGATGAGCGACCTGTCGGGGCGGCGAGGACGTGTGCTGGGCAGTGAGTCGGCCGGCGACGAACGCACCGTGGTGCGAGCGGAGGTGCCGCAGGTCGAGCTCACCCGGTACGCGACCGAGCTGCGCTCCTTCTCCCACGGCGCCGCGTCGTTCACCCGCGCCTTCGCGCGCTACGAGCCGATGCCCGAGAACGTGGCGGCCAAGCTGTCGGGGTGAGGGCTCAGTGTGGGTCCGCGGGGTGGATGGCCAGCGCTGAGCGAGAGCGGAGGTGCGCCTCGCAGTGCTCGACCAGGGCGTCGTACGCCTGCTGGCCCATCAGCGCCACGAGCTCGGGACCGTTGGAGACGTAGACGGGGTCCGCTCCCAGGTGGGCCTCGGTGTTGCCGCTGCAGTACCAGTCGAGGTCGTGACCCCCGGGCCCCCAGCCACGCCTGTCGTACTCGCCGACCGAGACCTCCGTGTACGCCGTCCCGTCCGGAAGCTCCACGTCGCGGAAGGTACGCCGGATCGGCAGCTGCCAGCACACGTCCGGCTTCGTCTCCAGCGGGTGCTTGCCGACCGAGAGCGCCAGCCCGTGCAGGGCGCAGCCGGCACCACCGGCGAACCCCGGACGGTTCAAGAAGATGCAGGCGCCTTCGTGCACCGCCGTCTTCGGCTCTCCTTCGTCGTCGGTCTCCAGCCATGCGCCCTTGCGGCCGGCGTCGTAGAACTGCCACTGATCGGGACCGAGCTCCTTCACGTGGCGCTTGACTCGCTTCTGGTCGGCCTTGTCTGCGAAGTGGGCACCCAGCGTGCAGCAGCCGTCGTCGGGCCGCTCCGCGTAGATGCCCTGGCAACCGTTGCCGAAGATGCACATCCAGCGAGAGGTGAGCCAGGTCAGGTCACACCGGAAAACCTGCTTGTCGTCCGCGGGGTCCGCGAACTCGACCCAGGCGCGGGGAAAGACGAGATCGACCTCAGCCACGCCGGCAACCCTACGTTGGGACTGCGCGGTTCCCGTTCCCGGCACCGCCGGATGGGTAGCGTGGATGCATGAGGCAGCGCCGATGAGGCTGTACCGATGAGGTTGGGTGTCCTGGACATCGGGTCCAACACCGGCCACCTGCTCGTCGTCGACGCGCACGGTGGTGCGGCGCCGCTGCCGGCGTACTCGTACAAGGAACCGCTACGACTGGCCGAGCACCTCGACGACGGTGGCGCGGTCGACCAGGACGGCGTCGACCGGCTGACGACATTCGTGTCCGAGGCGCTCACCATCGCCGAGAACAAGGGGTGTGCGGAGGTCCTGGGTTTCGCCACGTCGGCGGTGCGCGACGCGGTCAACTCCGACGAGGTCCTCAAGCACGTCCATGACGTCACTGGTGTGGAGATCGGGGTGCTCCCCGGCGAGGACGAAGCCCGGCTGACCTTCCTGGCCGTCCGGCGCTGGTTCGGGTGGTCGTCGGGCCGGCTGGCGGTCTTCGACATCGGCGGCGGCTCCCTGGAGATCGCAGCCGGCAAGGACGAGTCCCCGGACGCGGTGCACTCGCTGCCGCTGGGCGCCGGACGGCTCTCCCGCGAGTGGCTGCGCGACGAACCGGCACGGGAGAAGACCGTGCGCAAGCTGCGCAAGATGATCCGGGCCGAGATCGCCCGCGAGGCCGGAACAGCGCTGCGCGGGGGGCACCCCGACCATGCGGTCGCCACGTCGAAGACGTTCCGGTCGCTGGCGCGGGTCTGCGGCGCGGCACCGTCCGCGGAGGGACCGATGGTGCGGCGAACGCTGCCCGCGGACGTCTTGGCCAAGAAGATTCCCGACCTGGTGCGGATGCCGCTGGCGGAGAAGGCCCAGCTTCCGGGCGTGTCCTCGAACCGGGCCCACCAGCTGCTGGCCGGCGCCTTGGTCGCGGATGCGGTGATGGACCTGTTCGAGCTGGCCGAGCTGGAGATCTGTCCCTGGGCACTGCGTGAGGGCCTCATCCTGGAGCGACTGGACCAGATCAGTGTCCTCGGCTGAGCCCAGCGACCAGGCGGGCCGCGCGCCGACCCCGGGCCCTGGCCGCGCGAGCGGCTCCGACGCGCTCGTGGCGCTGTCCACTGCATCGGTGTATCCGCAGTCCACCGCAGACGCCTTCGAGATGGCAGCCCAGCTCGGGTACGACGCGGTCGAGGTGATGGTCGGCATCGATCCGGTCAGCCAGGACATCGATGCGGTGCGCCATCTCTCGGACTACCACGAGATACCGGTCTGCGCGGTTCACGCGCCCTGCCTGCTGATCACCCAGCGCGTCTGGGGCAGCGAGCCGTGGGGGAAGCTGGAGAAGTCCGCGGAGATGGCCGACGCGGTCGGTGCCGATGTGGTGGTCGTGCACCCACCCTTCCGGTGGCAGCGAGACTACGCCCGGGGGTTCGTCGAAGGGGTCAACGACCTCGAAGAGCGCACCGGCGTCGCGTTCGCGGTGGAAAACATGTATCCCTGGCGGGCCTCTCGGCGGGAGATGCAGGTCTACCTACCGGGCTGGGACCCCTCCGACGAGGACTACGCGAACACCACGTTGGACCTGTCCCACTCGGCCACCTCGCTGTCGGACCCGGTGGAGATGGCCAGCTCGCTCGGCCCGCGGCTCCGGCACGTCCACATGACCGACGGGACCGGGTCGGCCAAGGACGAGCACCTGGTGCCCGGTCGGGGCGCTCAGCCGTGCGCCGAGCTGCTCGAGCACCTGGCGACCGAGAAGTTCTCCGGGCACATCGTGGTGGAGATCAACACCCGCCGGGCGGCGACCCGCGAGGCCAGGGAGCTCGACCTCGTCGAGTCGCTGGCGTTCATCCGGCTGAACTTCGCCGCGACCGACCTGGCCGGGCAGTGACCACCGCCGGGGCCCGGGGGCGCGGCAGGCGCCGCGGGGCTCCGGACACCCGCGGGCAGATCCTCGAGGCGGCCCGGGAGTCCTTCGCGCACCGGGGGTTCACCGGAACGACCATCCGCTCGGTCGCAACCGCCGCGGGTGTCGACCCGGCGCTGGTCCACCACTACTTCGGCGCCAAGGACGACCTGTTCCTGGCTGCGCTCGCCATCCCGGTGGATCCGCGCCAGATCGTCCCGACGGTGTTTGCCGAGGGCGTCGAGGGATCGGCCGACCGCCTGCTGCGCTTGTTCCTGTCGGTCTGGGACGACCCGGAGCGCCGACTTCCGCTGGTGGCGCTGGTCCGCGGGAGCCTCGGAGAGGACGGACCGGTGAACCTGTTGCGCGACGGCATTCTCCGGCTGGTGTTCGGACCGCTGCGGGAGGTGCTTCCGCCTGAGGAGGCCGACCGTCGTACGGCACTGGTGGCATCGCAGATGGTGGGGCTGGTGGTGGCCAGGTACCTGCTGCCACTGGAGCCCCTGGCGTCGATGCGGGACGACGACCTGGTCGCGTGGGTGGCGCCGAACCTCCAGCGTTACCTGACGGGGCCGCTGCCTTGACGCCGCGGTGACGACCAGGCATTATTCATCGTGTGATGAATAATGCCGCTGTGGTCGAGGTGCGCAACCTGGTGGTGCAGCGCGGGCGGGTGCGTGCGGTGGACAGGGTCGGCTTCTCGATCGCCTCGGGTGAGGTGGTCGGCTTGCTCGGACCGTCGGGCTGCGGGAAGACCACGCTGATGCGGGCGATCGTGGGAGTGCAGGTGGTCCAGGGTGGCTCGGTCACCGTGCTCGGGCAGCCGGCGGGAAGCAGGAGCCTGCGAGACCGGGTGGGGTACGTGACCCAGGCGCCCAGCGTGTACGACGACCTCACCGTCGCCGAGAACCTGCGGTTCTTCGCTCGGGTGCTCGGCGCCTCGCTGGACGAGGTGGACCGTTGCATGCAGGTCGTCGCGCTGCACGCGCAGCGTGACCAGGTGGTCGGTCGGTTGTCCGGCGGACAGCGGTCACGGGCTTCCCTGGCGGTTGCGCTGCTCGGCAGCCCGGACCTGCTCGTCCTCGACGAGCCGACAGTGGGCCTGGACCCGGTGCTGCGGCGCGACCTGTGGGCGACCTTCCACGACCTGGCAGCTGCGGGTGCTGCGGTGGTCGTTTCCAGCCACGTGATGGACGAGGCCGAGCGTTGCGACCGGCTGCTGCTGATGCGAGACGGTGTCGTTCTCGCCGACGAGACGCTGCCGGACCTGCTGCAGCGCACCAAGGCCGACGATGTGGAGGGCGCGTTCCTCGAGCTGGTCGAGCAGGAGGTGACGGCGGCATGAGTGCGCGGATCACGCTGGCTGTTGCCGCTCGAGTGCTCACCCAGCTTCGTCGCGACCACCGCACGGCAGCGATGCTGCTGGTGCTGCCCTGCCTGCTGATCTCGTTGCTGTGGTGGATGTTCGACGCGGCCGACCCCACCGGCCAGGGATTCACCCGTCTGGGTCCTCCGCTCCTCGCGCTGATCCCGTTCATCGTGATGTTCCTGGTCACCTCGGTGACGACTCTTCGTGAGCGGTCCTCCGGCACGCTGGAACGGTTGCTCGCCATGCCCACCGGCAAGGGCGACTTCCTCGGCGGATATGCGCTGGCGTTCGGCGTGGTCGCGGCTGTGCAGTCCGGGCTGGCCGTGCTGGTCAGTGTCTGGCTACTGGACCTGGGCGTGGCCGGTGACCTCTGGGTGCTGGTCGCGGTTGCTGTCGTGGACGCGATCCTCGGAACCGCCCTCGGGCTCCTGGTCTCGGCGTTCGCGAGGTCGGAGTTCCAGGCGGTCCAGTTCATGCCGGCGGTGGTCGTTCCGCAGATCCTGCTGTGCGGCCTGTTCGTCCCTCGCGAGGCGATGCCTGCCTTCCTCGAAGCGGTCTCGAACCTGCTCCCGCTGTCCTATGCGGTGGACGCCATGCGCAGTGTGGCCACCACCAGCGGCTCCGCACTCGGCAGCGTGGACGCCTCGATGTGGGCCGACCTGGGGGTCGTCGTCGGGTTCGCGCTCGGCGGTCTGGTCCTGGGTGCAGCCACCCTGCGTCGCCGTACCGCGTAGCCTGGTCAAGCGGCTTCCGGTGTCCGGCCGGCGTCGCCCCAGCCGTGCGAACCAAGGGAGGCCGAGTGCTCCGGCAACCGCTGTTGTTGCTCTCACGCAGCGAGAAGGTCAAGAACCTGGTCACCGCGATGCCGATCTCCGGTGCGATCGTGAATCGCTTCGTCCCCGGGGAGACCACCCGGGACGCCGTGGAGGCCACCCGAACGCTGCAGGAGCAGGGACTGCACACCACCTTGGACTTCCTGGGAGAGGACACGCTCGACCGGGAGCAGGCGGACAAGACGGTCGACGCGTACCTCGACCTGCTCCGAGCGCTCTCCGAGCACGGGTTGGCCCGCAACGCCGAGGCCTCGCTCAAGCTCTCCGCGCTCGGGCAGGCTCTTCCCAAGGACGGCGAGAAGATCTCGCTGGAGAACGCGCGAACCATCTGCCACGCCGCCCGCAACGCGGGCACGATGGTGACCCTCGACATGGAGGACCACACCACGCCGGACCTCACCTTGGGCACGCTGCACGAGCTGCGCAAGGACTTCCCGGAGACCGGATGCGTCGTGCAGTCCTACCTGCGACGCACCGAGGCGGACTGCCGGGACCTTGCCTACGAGGGCTCACGGGTGCGGTTGTGCAAGGGGGCCTACAGTCCGCCGGAGTCGGTGGCGTTCCAGGACAAGGCCGAGGTGGACCGGTCCTTCGTTCGCTGCCTGAAGGTGCTGATGGCCGGCCAGGGGTATCCGATGGTCGCCACCCACGACCCGCGGATGGTCGACATCGCCGGCGCGCTGGCCACCCGGAACGCTCGGCCACAGGGCTCCTACGAGTACCAGATGCTCTACGGCATGCGCCCCGACGAGCAGCGACGGCTCGTCGAGTCGGGGGAGAAGGTGCGCGTCTACCTTCCCTACGGCAGCGAGTGGTACGGCTACCTGATGAGGCGGCTGGCGGAGCGACCCGCCAACGTGACCTTCTTCTTGAGGTCGCTCCTCACCAAGAAGTAGCCGAAAGGAGCGATGGCCGTGTCGCAGATCGCGATCCTCGGCGCTGGAGTGATGGGGGAGACCCTGCTCTCCGGTCTGATCCGCGCCGGGCGTCGTCCCGAAGAGCTGCTGGTCGGCGAGCGCCGGAAGGCGCGCGCTGTCGAGCTCGAGGACAGGTACGGCGTCGACGTCGTGGGGAACGTCGAGGCGGCCGAGAAGGCGGACACCGTCGCGCTGGTGGTGAAGCCGCAGGACATGGCCGAGCTGCTCGAGGAGATCTCCCGCGTGGTACGCCCCGGCCAGCTCGTCGTGTCACTGGCCGCGGGAATCACCACCGGGTTCATCGAGGCCCGGCTGCCGCAGGGAACGGCAGTGGTGCGCGTCATGCCGAACACCCCCGCGCTGGTCGACGAGGGGATGGCCGCGATCTCTCGCGGTTCCCACTGCGACGAGGAGCACCTGCGCATCGCCGAGTCGCTGATGGCTGCGACCGGCCGGGTGGTTCGCGTCCCGGAGAAGCAGCAGGACGCGGTCACCGCGATCTCCGGCTCCGGCCCCGCCTACCTGTTCTTCGTGGTCGAGTCGATGATCGAGGCCGGAGTGCACCTCGGTCTCCCACGTGGCACCGCGGCTGAGCTGGTCGTGCAGACCGTGGTCGGGTCGGCCAAGCTGCTGCGCGAGACAGGTGAGCATCCGACGGTGCTGCGTGAACGAGTCACCTCACCGGGAGGCACCACCGCTGCCGCGGTCCGCAAGCTCGAGGACCACAAGGTCCGCGCGGCCTTCCTCACCGCGCTGGAGGCTGCACGGGATCGCTCCCGCGCACTTGCCGAGGGCCACGACTCCTGACCTGACGGCTGATCACCCCTGGTCGGCCGCCCAGGGGCCCAACCGAGCTGCCGCCCCCATGGCGTGCGGGCCATGGGTGGCGGCAGTCTCCGGGTGCGGGTCGTTACCGGAGCTGGAGGGCCTGGCCGACGTAGATCAGGTCCGGGTCGGAGAGCTCGTCACGGTTGGCGTCGTACAGCGCACGCCAGCCGCCGTCAACGCCTTGTGCTTGGGCGATCTTGGCGAGTGTGTCACCGGAACGCACGGTGTAGGCCCCGCCCGCCCCAGTCGAGGACGCTGAGGGCGCCGGCGCCGGGCTCGCGCCGGTGTCCGGGGTCCCGGCCGCCTCTGCCGCGCCGAGTCCCAGCTCGGCGGAACACGCCGGCCAGGCACCCCAGCCCTGCACATCGAGCACCTTCTCGGCCGTGGCGATCTGCTGCGCGCGGCCGGCCAGGTCGGCACGGGCGGCGTACTGCGTGCCGCCGAAGCCTTCCCACGTGGACTGGGAGAACTGCAGGCCACCGTAGTAGCCGTTACCGGTGTTGATCGACCAGTCTCCGCTGGACTCGCACTGAGCGAGCCGGTCCCACGTCTGCGAGGACGCGGCGTGGGCGGAGGCAGAGGCGAGGAACGGTGCCGATGCGAGAGCCGCGACAGCACTGAAGCCAGCCAGCGTCCGGGCGCGACGGGTACGGCGGATGGACATGCTCATGGAGATTTCCCTCTCCGAGGCCTGCGAGGTTAGCTGTCGGGTTCGGGCGGAGGGTGTGCCCGGCCGCGGTGCGGCTTCACCCCGAGACGCCGGTCGAGACCGTCGTCGATGGTGGGTTCCCCGCTCCCGCCCGTTCGGATGCCTGTCGAAGACTCGGACTACCCCGGAAACCGGCGGACGGGACTTGGCGCTCCGGCGGGGCCTTGCATTCGAACGTACGTGGAGCGGTTGAGCCGATCAAGGCGAGCGTGCGTGGCGCGTCGGAGGCCGAGTGGCGGTAGTAGCGTGACGACATGTCCGGCCCGGCGTGCGTGGTCTTCGACAAGACCCTGACCGACTACGACTTCGGGGCTGCTCACCCGATGTCGCCGCTGCGGGTGGACCTCACCATGCGCCTCGTCGAGGCTCTTGGCCTACTCGGGACGGGCGGTACGGCGACCGACGCGATGACCAGCCCGGTGGCCAGCACCGTGGCCAGCACCGTGGAGGCTCCGCACGCGTCCGACGACCTGATCGCCACCGTGCACAGTGCCGCCCTGATGGAGGCGGTACAGCGGCTCAGCCGGGATCCGCGCGGCGTCGACCTGGCGCTCGGCCTGGGCACCGACGACAACCCGGTCTTCGAGGGGATGCACGCTGCCGCGGCGCACGTGGTCGGTGCCTCGGTGGAGGCCGCGCGGCGGGTGTGGACAGGGGAGTCGCTGCATGCCGCCAACATCGCCGGCGGGCTGCATCACGCCATGCCCGGCAGGGCGAGCGGGTTCTGCGTCTACAACGACGTGGCGGTGGCCATCTCGTGGCTGCTGGCACAAGGGGTCGAGAAGGTGGCGTACGTCGATGTGGACGTCCATCACGGCGACGGCGTCGAGTCGATCTTCTACGACGACCCGCGGGTGCTGACCATCAGCCTGCACGAGTCGGGTGAGCTGCTCTTCCCGGGGACAGGATTCCCGAACGACACCGGTGGTCCGAACGCGCCGGGCAGCGCGGTCAACGTCGCGCTGCCACCAGGTACCTCCGACGCCGGCTGGTTGCGCGCGTTCCACGCCGTCGTACCACCCCTGGTGCGCGGCTTTGCCCCCGACGTCCTGGTCAGTCAGCACGGCTGCGACTCCCACGCCGAGGACCCGCTGGCCCATCTGCTGCTCAGCGTGGACGGCCAGCGCGCCGCCAACCTCGCGATCCATGACCTCGCCCACGAGACCTGCGGCGGGAGGTGGGTGGTCACCGGCGGTGGTGGGTATGCCGTCGTCGAGGTGGTCCCGAGGACCTGGGCGCACCTGCTGGCCATCGTCGCCGGCACTCCGCTCGACCCGCTCACGCCTACTCCGGAGGACTGGCGCGAACATGTCCGGACATCCCTGGGGCGCGTCGCCCCGTATCGGTTCACCGATGGCCGGGACCCAGCATTTCGCGACTGGTCGTCCGGATACGACCCGGCCAGCTGGCTGGATCGCGCGGTCAACGCCACCCGCCAGGCGGTCTTCCCGCTGCACGGGCTGGACCACCTGCCCTGACGCACGCCCGAAACCACTGCCCAGCACGTTGGTTGAGAAGGGCTGGAGCCTGCGGAGGCCCGTCTCGAAACCCCTGGCCTGAGTTCAGCGGTGGTTTCGAGACGCTCACTTCGTTCGCTCCTCAACCTCCGCCAGGGTTCGCTCCTCAACCTCCGCCGGGGTTCGCTCCTCAACCTCCGGTCCGGAGCCTGCGGAGGCCCCGGAGCGCTTCGGTTACCGAGCCGAACATGAAAGGCAAAAGTTTCCGGAAAGGTTCACCCCTTTCCCAGGAGTCACACTAGGCTTTACCCTCACAGAAGCACATACGTGTGGTCCCTGGTGGGGAAGCCGGGGGGCGTCGTGTGCGGCGAAAGCGCGGTGCATCATGGCGTCGAACACTGCTGGCGACCTCTCCGAGGTGAAGTTTCTCACCGTCGCGGAGGTCGCTTCGGTCATGCGAGTCTCGAAGATGACGGTCTACCGTCTAGTCCACAGCGGCGAGCTGCCCGCTGCCCGGGTTGGCCGGTCGTTCCGGGTTCCCGAGGACGCGGTCAACGACTACCTTCGCAACAGCTTCTTCCAGACCGGCTGAACGCACCCACACCGCATTCCGCAGCGGTTGCCCGGAGCCGTTAGTGTTGCCGACGCTGTGTCGCGCGTGCCGTCTCGCACCGTGATCGTCCTCGTGCGAAAGGTCCGCCCATGGGTTCTGTGATCAAGAAGCGCCGCAAGCGCATGGCCAAGAAGAAGCATCGCAAGCTGCTGAAGAGGACGCGGATCCAGCGTCGCCGTCAGGGCAAGTAGCCAGTCGAGGCAGGCGGCGATGGGACGCGTCGTGCTCGTCACCGGGGTCTCGCAGGACCTGGGAGCCCGGTTCGCGCGCCTGGTAGCAGCTGATCCCGCGGTCGAGAAGGTGGTCGGCGTCGACATGGGTCCACCACGAGGTGACCTGGGCGGCGTCTCCTTCATTCGCGCCGACATCCGGAACCCGGTGATCACGAAGGTGATCGCCAAGGAGGATGTGGACACCGTCGTCCACCTGAGCGTGGTGGCGACGCCAGGCACGGCTGGCGGGCGTACGTCGATGAAGGAGCTCAACGTCATCGGCACCATGCAGCTGCTGGCGGCGTGCCAGAAGGCCGCCGGCCTGCAGCACCTGGTCGTGAAGTCCTCGACCGACGTCTATGGCTCGTCCAGCCGTGACCCGGCGATGTTCACCGAGGCGATGGCTCCGAAGCGGCTGCCGAAGTCGGGGTACGCGAAGGACGCCGTCGAGGTCGAGGGCTACGTCCGGGGGTTCGCCCGCAGACGGGCCGACGTGGCCGTCACCATGCTGCGCGCGGCCAATGCCATCGGGCCGCTGGTCAGCTCGCCGATGACCCAGTACCTGCGGCTGCCGGTCGTTCCGACCATTCTCGGCTTCGACGCCCGGTTGCAGTTCCTGCACGAGAGCGACCTGCTGGAGGTTCTGCGCCACGCCACCACGGCCGGAGCCCATGGCACCTTCAACGTCGCGGGGGACGGAGTGCTGATGCTCTCCCAGGCCGTCCGCCGACTCGGCCGACCGACGCTTCCCATGCCGGCGATGGCCGTCAGCCAGGTCGGAGCCGCCTTCCGGCGAGCCCGGCTCGCCGGCTTCTCCTCCGAGCAGGTGGCGTTCCTGGCCTATGGTCGAGGCGTGGACACGACCCAGATGCGAGAGGTGCTCGGCTTCGCGCCTGCCTACGACACCGAGGCCGCGTTCGAGGACTTCGCTCGCTCGGTCCCCCCGGGTCACGTCTCCTCGGACCGGGTGGCGAGCGTCGAGGCAGCACTGGTCGGCGCCTTGAACGGCTCGCGGAACGCCCGTGGCTCCGGAGACCGCCGTGGCTGACGCAGAGGTCATCTCGCTGGGCACCCGCGGTCGACCCGGCAGAGGCTCTGGCACCGAGCGGCCCTCTGCTGCGGCTCGCGACCTGGCGCCGGGCTACGTGGCCGGCAAGCGGCCCGATCGCGGCGGCCGGGATCCGGGGAAAGGGAAGCAGGAGCCGCCTCCGGAACCGGCTGCATCGCGTTCGCCCGTGCCAGGACAGCCCCCTCGGACTGAAAGCATTCCGGTCGGCGAGCTTCTCGCCGCGCTCGCCACCGGTGCGCGGGAGGTCTTCGGGGCCGACTGGGAGCCGCGGCTGGCAGAGTTTCTCGCGTTCCTGCGCCGACGGGTCAGTGGTCAGTACGAGGTGGACGAGTTCGGCTTCGACCGGGAAGTCACCGAACGGTTCCTGCTGGCCGCAGTCCGACCGCTCGCCCAGAAGTGGTTCCGGGTCGAGGTTCGCGGCGTGGAGAACATCCCGGTCGAAGGCGGCGCCCTCGTCGTGTCCAACCATTCCGGCACCCTCCCCGTTGACGGGCTGGTGACCGCGCTCATGGTGCACGACCACACCGGTCGGCATCTACGCCCACTGGGAGCCGACCTGGTTTTCCGGATGCCGTTCCTCAGCGCGATGGCTCGCAAGTCGGGGGCCACCCTGGCCTGCCACGAGGACGCCGAGAGGTTGCTCGGCAGCGGCGAGCTGGTCGGTGTGTGGCCGGAGGGGTTCAAGGGGGTCGGTAAGCCCTACTCGGAGCGCTACAAGCTGCAGCGCTTCGGGCGTGGCGGCTTCGTGTCCGCCGCGATCCGCACCGGCGTCCCGATCGTGCCCTGCTCGGTTGTCGGAGCCGAGGAGATCTACCCGATGATCGGCAACCTCGCGTCCCTGGCCAGGCTGATCGGCGTCCCCTACGTTCCGATCAC
>CADCUJ010000084.1 GCA_902805855.1 uncultured Nocardioidaceae bacterium | reverse complement strand
CCCTAGCGACCGCCTCACCCACCAGACGCACGTACAGGTCGAAACCCACGTCGGCGATGTGGCCGGACTGCTCGCCGCCGAGCAGGTTGCCCGCGCCGCGGATCTCGAGGTCCTTCATCGCGATCGCCATCCCGCCGCCGAGGTCGGAGTGCTGCGCCAAGGTGGCGAGCCGCTCGTGCGCGGTCTCGGTCATCGGCTTGTCGGGCGGGAACAGGAAGTAGGCGTAGGCGCGCTCCCTGCCGCGGCCGACCCGGCCACGCAGCTGGTGCAGCTGCGAGAGGCCGAGCATGTCGGCACGCTCGATGACCAGGGTGTTCGCATTGGCGATGTCGAGGCCCGACTCCACGATCGTCGTGCACACCAGCACGTCGAACTTCTTCTCCCAGAAGTCGATCATCACCTGCTCGAGCTGGTGCTCACCCATCTGGCCGTGGGCCGTGGTGACCCGCGCTTCGGGGACCAGCTCGCGGATCCTGGCCGCCGCCCTGTCGATGGTCTGCACCCGGTTGTGGATGTAGAAGACCTGGCCCTCGCGCAGCAGCTCGCGGCGCACCGCCGCGGTGACCTGCCTGTCCTCGTAGGCACCGACGTAGGTGAGCACCGGGTGCCGCTCCTCGGGCGGCGTGGTGATCGTGGACATCTCCCGGATGCCGGTGATCGCCATCTCCAGGGTGCGCGGGATCGGCGTCGCCGACATGGCGAGGACGTCGACCGAGGTACGCAGCCTCTTCATCGCCTCCTTGTGCTCCACGCCGAAGCGCTGCTCCTCGTCGACGACCACCAGGGCAAGGTCCTTGAACCTGATGTCGGGGTTCAGCAGCCGGTGCGTGCCGATCACGATGTCGATGGTGCCCTCACGAAGCCCGTCGATGACGGCGGCTGCCTCCGCGTCTGACTGGAACCGGGAGAGCGACTTGAGCACGACGGGAAAGCCGGACATCCGCTCGGCGAACGTCGACAGGTGCTGTTGGACCAGCAGCGTGGTCGGCACGAGTACGGCGACCTGCTTGCCGTCCTGGATCGCCTTGAACGCCGCGCGGACCGCGATCTCGGTCTTGCCGTAGCCGACGTCACCGCACACCAGCCGGTCCATCGGGACCTGCTGCTCCATGTCCCGCTTCACCTCGTCGACGGTCGTCAGCTGGTCGGGGGTCTCCACGAACGCGAACGCGTCCTCCAGCTCCCGCTGCCACGGGGTGTCCTCACCGAAGGAGTGCCCCCGCGTCGCCTGCCGCGCCGCGTAGAGCTTGATCAGCTCCGCCGCGATCTGCCGGACCGCCTTGCGTGCCCTGCCCTTGCGCCGGGCCCAGTCGGCACCGCCCAGGCGGTCCAGGCTCGGCTGTTCACCGCCCACGTATCGGGTCACCTGGTCGAGCTGGTCCGCCGGGACGAACAACCGGTCGGGCGGTGCGTTGCGCTTGGCCGCGCCGTACTCCAGCACCAGGTACTCCCGGGTCGCGCCCTGCACCTCGCGCTGGCGCATCTCCACGTAGCGACCGACACCGTGCTGCTGGTGCACCACGAAGTCACCGGGCGTCAGCTCGAGCGGGTCGATCTGGCGCTTGCGGCGCACCGGCATCCGCCGCATGTCCTTGGTCGAGGAGCGCTGCCCCGACAGATCCTCACCGGTGAGCACCGCCAGGCACTCCGCCTCGTCCACGAAGCCGTGGTCGAGCCGACCGGTGGTCACCACGACCACGGCCTCGGGTACGTCGGCTGCGGTGTGCAGCGTCTCGACCAGCCGGGCCGGGACGTCGTGCTCACGCAGCACCTCCGCCATCCGCTGAGCCGGGCCGTGTCCCTCGTTGACCAGGACGACTCGAGACCCCGAGGTCAGCCAGGACTTGATGTCCGTGATCGCGCTCTCCAGGTCACCGCGGTAGGCCTCGACCGGCTTGATCGGCACAGCACGTGTGTCGACGGCTCCGGTCTCGATGTCCACATCGGCGCGGACGACCTCACCGAGCTCGTCCCGCAAGGGTTCACCCGCCTCCGGGTCCAGCCCGAACGGCGACACGCTCCACCACGGCTTCCCCTGCGCGAGGGTGAGCGCGCGCACCTCGGCCAGCGACCGGTACGACGCAGCGCCGAGATCGACCGGCGCCTTCCCGCCGCCTGCCGCGGCCGCCCAGGAGGCGTTCAGGAACTCCTCGCTGGTCGCGACCAGGTCGTGCGCCCTGCTCCGGGCCCGCTCCGGGTCGAGCACCAGCACGTGGGCGTCGCGCGGCAACAGGTCGACCAGCAGCTCCATGTCGTCGACCAGCACGGGAGCCAAGGACTCCATGCCCTCGACCGCATGGCCCTCGGCAAGCCGCTCGGCGAGCTCGGCCAGCTCCGGGTGCTGTGCCGCCAGGTCGCGAGCCCGGCTCTTGACCTCGTCGGTGAGCAGCAGCTCGCGGCACGGGGGTGCCCACAGCCTGGCCGTGGACTCCAGGGAGCGCTGGTCGGCCACCGAGAAGCTGCGGACCTCGTCGACGGTGTCTCCGAAGAACTCCACCCGCAGCGGATGCTCCTCGGTCGGCGGGAACACGTCGACGATCCCGCCCCGCACAGCGAACTCGCCGCGTCTTTGCACCAGGTCCACTCGCGAGTACGCCGCCGCGGCCAGCCTCCTGACGACGTCGTCGAGATCCACCTCGTCGCCGACCGCGAGCTCGACGGGCTCGAGGTCGGCAAGGCCCTTGACCTGCGGCTGCAGGACCGAGCGGACCGGGGCGACGACGACCTTCAGCGGCCCGTTCGACGGGTCGGTGCCGGGATGGCGCAGCCGGCGGAGCACCGCGAGGCGCTTGCCGACGGTGTCCGAGCGTGGTGAGAGACGCTCGTGCGGCAGCGTCTCCCAGGCGGGGTAGTAGGCGACCTGCGTGGGGTCCACCAGGCTCTGCAGCGAGGCGACCAGGTCCTCAGCCTCCCGCGCGGTGGCGGCAACGGCTAGCACCGTCCGGCCCGCGTCGACGAGCCCCTTCACCACGAACGGCCGAAGCGCGCTCGGAGCGGTCAGGTCCAATGCGGGAGTGGTCGCATCCCGGGCATCTGCCGCGGCCGAAGCGAGCACATGGTTGCCGAGCACGAGCTCGGCCAGGCCTTCGAGGCTCAACGACTCACCTTCCGCGCAAGACTTCCGCCGTCATGCCTGGCGTGCTTGCCGTTCGCGTGCGACGTCACGGCAGCACGACCGCCCCCTGCCGGCGTTGACGAGGGGGTCGGCGTCAGTCTACGAGGCCGACGAAGCAGCCAACTCGTCCTCACCGCGCAGGATGCAGAACTCGTTGCCCTCTGGGTCGGCGAGCACCACCCAGCCGGTGCCCGGCCCGTGCTTGCCGCGCAGGTCGGCAACCTCACTCGCCCCGAGCGCACGCAGCCGCGCCAGCTCCTCGTCCCTCGTGCCGGCGGAAGGCCGCAGGTCGAAGTGGACCCGGTTCTTGACCTGCTTGGTCTCCGGAACCTCGATGAACAGCACGCGGTGACCGCCGTCGGGGCGCACGATCATGCACTCCTCGTGACCGGGCTCGTTCGGGTCGTCGGCCACGTCGACGTACTCCAGCACCTGCTTCCACCACTCGGAGAGCGCGTAGGCGTCTGTGCAGTCGATGCTGGTGTGAGAGATGTAGGAGGTCACCGTCTCAGCCCACCCCGTGCCGGCGTACGAACTCGAGGATCGAGTCGGTGAGCTCGGGCCGGCACACGACGAGATCCGGCAGCAGCACGTCGTCCTGGTTGTAGACGAGCGGCGACCCGTCGACGCGGCTGGTGTGCAGGCCGGCGGCGCGGGCGACCGCGACCGGGGCGGCGGAGTCCCACTCGTACTGTCCGCCCGCGTGCACGTAGGCGTCGCTCACGTCACGCACCACCGAGATCACCTTGGCCCCGGCGGAGCCCATCGGGACCAGCTCGGCGCCGATCTCGCTTGCGAGTGCCTCCACGAAGGCCGGCGGACGGGTCCGGCTGACCACGATCCGGGGCCGGTCGGAGGTCCGCGGAGGTACGGCGGGGGGCGCGCCGGTGTCGAACGTCTGGCCCAGGCCTGGCTGCGCGACGGCACCGGCGACGAGGTCACCTTCCTCCCACAGCGCGACGTGGACCGCCCAGTCCTCGCGCGGCGGCTCGGAGAACTCGCGCGTCCCGTCCAGCGGGTCGACGATCCACACCCGCTTCGAGGTCAGCCGTACCTTGTCGTCGGCGCCCTCCTCGGACAGGACCGCGTCGCCGGGACGGTACCTGCCCAGCAGCCGCAGCAACAGCTCGTGCGCCGCGCGGTCCCCGGCGTCCTTGAGGGCGTTACCTTCCAGACCCTGGCCACGGACCTCGACGAGCAGCTCACCGGCGACGGTGGCGGCCCATGCCGCGAGCCGGTGGTCGTCCTCGACGACGTCGGTGCCGGCAACGGGGATGTCAACCACAGCGTGGCCTCTCCTAACTGTTGTAGCGGCCCTGGGTCCGCTCGAGCCCTTCGGTCAGCAGTGACTCGACCGCGTCGGCGGCACGGTCGACCTGGAACGGGAGCTGGCGGCGTTCGGTCGAAGAGTAGTCGGACAGGACGAAGTCGGCGGGCGACTGCCTGCCCGATGGTCGTCCGATACCGACCCGCACCCGGTAGAAGTCTCCGGTGCCCAGCGACCTGCGCATCGACCGCAGGCCGTTGTGCCCGTTGTCGCCGCCTCCGAGCTTGACCCGCATGGTGTCGAAGGGAAGGTCGAGCTCGTCATGGACGGCCACCACCTGCCCGACCGGCACCTTGTAGAAGCCCATCAGAGCGGAGACGGGTCCCCCGCTCTCGTTCATGTAGCTGCGGGGACGGGCGACCACCACGCGCGTGGTCCCGCCGGTCGAGCCCGGGACGCCGAGGCGACCCTCGACCACGTCCGCGCGCCCGGTCTTGTGCGCTCGGAACGACCCGGCCATCCGGCTCGCCAGCTCCTCGGCCACCAGGTACCCGACGTTGTGCCGGTTGCCGGAGTACGACGGACCGGGGTTCCCCAGCCCGACGACCAGCCACACGTCCTCCGACATGGTGCGCTCGGCGATCTCGTGCCGACGTGCCAGCCAGCGTTCTACGCGCCGCCGGACTGGTCCTCACCACCGGCGTCGCCGCCCGCGTCACCCTCAGCAGCGCCCTCGCCCTCGGCGGCAGCCGCCTCTGCCTCTGCGGCCTCCTCGGACTCGTCACGCTCGATCCCGACCTCGGCCTCGGCCTCGGCCAGCTCTTCCTCGAGCTCCTCGGCGGTGGGTGCGTTGGTGACGTTCACGATGAGGTGGTCCTCGTCGACGTGCAGAGTCGAGCCCGCCGGCAGGCTGAGGTCCTTGGCCAGGATCTGGGTGCCGACCGCGGCGCCCTCGATGGAGACCTCGATCGCCTCCGGGATGTGCGTGGCTTCGGCCTCGATGGAGAGCTGGCCGGTCTCGGTGACCACCAGGGTGTCCGGGGCGGCCTCACCGACAAGGTGGACCGGGACGTCGACGACGACCTTCTCCCCGCGGCGGACCACGATCAGGTCGAGGTGCTCGAGGAAGCCCCTGATCGGGTCGCGCTGGACCTGCTTCGGCAGCGCGAGCTGCGAGCTTCCGTCGATCTCGATCGACAGCAGCGCGTTCGCACCACCGTGCTTGAGCGCGAGCATCGTGTCGTGGCCGGGCAGGGACAGGTGGACCGGGTCGGTGCCATGGCCGTACAGCACGGCGGGAACCTTGTCGGCTCGCCGGATCCGGCGCGCCGCGCCCTTGCCGAACTCCGTTCGCGCCTCGGCCTGGATCTTGGCTTCAGCCATCGGTGACTCCTCGTCTCGGAACTGCGAAGTGCTGGGGCCGCCTGCTGGGCAGGGACCCGCCGCGCGACCCGTTGGCGCGGCTCGAGACTTGACGGGCTGAGCCAGACCACCGCGTCGATCACGGAGCGGAGCCACTCCCTCGCCGAGGCAACCGCGTCATGGTAGCGAGCCCCGTCGGCGTTTGCGAATCGGTCAGGCCTGACCGTCGAAGAGGCTGGTCACCGAGCCGTCCTCGAAGACCTCCCGGATCGCCCGGCTGATCAGCGGCGCGATCGAGAGCACCGTCAGCTTGTCGAACTCCCGCTCCGCGGGAATCGGCAGCGTGTCGGTGACCACCACCTCGAGCGCGGCGGAGTTCTTCAGCCGGTCCACTGCGGGCTCGGAGAGAATCGCGTGCGTCGCTGCGATCACGACGCCGGCCGCACCAGCGTCGGCCAGCGCCTCGGCGGCCTTGGTGACCGTCCCGCCGGTGTCGATCATGTCGTCGACCAGCACGCAGATCCGGTCACGGACCTCACCCACGACCCGGTTGGCGATCGACTCGTTCGGACGGCTGATGTCGCGGGTCTTGTGGATGAAGGCCAGGGGTGCACCGCCCAGGCGGCTCGACCACTGCTCGGCGACCTTGATCCGGCCGGCGTCGGGCGAGACCACGCACAGCCGCTCGTGCCCGTACTTCCCGTTGACGTACTCGGCCAGGATCGGCAACGCCATCAGGTGGTCCACCGGTCCGTTGAAGAACCCCTGGATCTGGGCGGTGTGCAGGTCCACGGCGATCAGCCGGTCCGCGCCCGCGGTCTTGAACAGGTCCGCCATCAACCGGGCGGAGATCGGCTCGCGTCCCCGGTGCTTCTTGTCCTGACGTGCGTACCCGTAGAAGGGCATCACCACGGTGATCCGCTTGGCCGACGCCCGCTTCAACGCGTCCACCATGATCAGGTGCTCCATGATCCACTCGTTGACCGGCGCGGTGTGGCTCTGGATCACGAAGGCGTCACAGCCGCGCACCGACTCCTCGAAGCGCACGTAGATCTCGGAGTTCGCGAAGTCGTAGGCGGAGGTCGGCACCAGACCCGTGCCCAGCTGGTCGGCGACCTCCTCGGCGAGCGCTGGATGGCCACGGCCACTGAAGACCATCAGGTTCTTCTCCGTGGTCCGCTTCATTCCGCTCACGCTTCAGGCTCCTCGCTCGCCGCCGTCGCGGTGGACTGCTCCGAGTCTAGTGCCGCCTGGGCCGCCTGGGCGGACGGCGTGCCCTCGCGTTTGCGCAGCACCCAGCCCTCGATGTGGCGCTGAGCACCGGTCGAGACCGCCAGCGTGCCGGGAGGAACGTCTCGGCGTACGACGGTGCCACCACCGGTGGCCGCGCCGTCGCCGATCTCGACCGGGGCGACGAACGTGTTGTGCGAGCCGGTCTTGGCCTGCCTGCCGACCTTGGTGCGGTGCTTGTGCACGCCGTCGTAGTTGGCGAAGATCGTGCCCGCCCCGATGTTGGCTCCCTCGCCGATCTCGGCATCGCCGACGTAGGACAGGTGCGGGACCTTGGCGCCGTCGGCCACCTGCGCGTTCTTGGTCTCCACGAAGGTGCCGATCTTGCCGCGGACGCCGAGCACGGTGCCGGGTCGCAGGTAGGCGAAGGGCCCGACGCTCGCACCCGCACCGATGGCCGACTGCGACCCCTGGGTGCGAACCACCGAGGCGTCCTCCTCGACCACGACATCGGTCAGCGTGCAGTCCGGCCCGATGACGGCACCGGACGCGACCGTCGTGCTGCCGTGCAGCTGCACCCCCGGCCGAAGGCTCACGTCGGGCGCGAGCACCACGGTGACGTCGACCCACGTGCTGGTCGGGTCGACCACCTCGACACCGGCCGCCATCCACGCCTCGAGCGTGCGCCGGTTGAGCTCCGAGCCGAGCCGGGCCAGCTGGGAACGGGTGTTCACCCCCTCGCACTGCCAGAGGTCGCTGGTGGTCACCGCGCCCACCTGCCTGCCGTCGCGGCGGGCGATGGCGACGACGTCGGTGAGGTACATCTCGCCTTGGGCGTTGTCGAAGTCGACGCGGCCCAACGCCTCGCGAAGCACGGCAGCGTCGAAGGCGAAGATCCCGGAGTTGATCTCCCTCACCGCGCGCTGCTCGTCGGTCGCGTCCTTCTCCTCGACGATCGCGGTGACCGCACCCTCGGAGTCACGCAGGATCCGGCCGTACCCGGACGGGTCGGGGAGCCGGGTGGTCAGCACCGTCACGGCGTTCCGGCGCTGGGTATGGGTCTCCACCAGAGTCGTCAGCGTCGCGGTGGACAGCAGAGGTACGTCGCCGTACGTCACCACCACCGTGCCGTCGACCGGCGGGAGCTGGTCGAGCGCCACGAGCACGGCGTGGCCGGTGCCCTGCTGCTCCTCCTGCACGGCGACCACCACGCCCGGATCCAGCTGCTCGACATGGGCCACGACCTGCTCGCGCTGGTTGCCGACCACGACGGCCAGGTGCACCGGCTCCAAGCCGCGAGCAGCGTGGATCGCGTGGCCGAGGAGGCTGCGGCCGCCGATGCGGTGCAGCACCTTGTTGGTCGCCGACTTCATCCGGGTCCCGGCTCCGGCCGCGAGCACGACCACCGCGGATGGTGTCTGCCTCACGCCAGCACTCCTCGCAAGCTCGTCCTGTCCTGTACCTGCTGCTCGCTCCCCGGGTAGGAGTCGAACCTACGTCGCTTGTCCGCATTCAAAGTGCGGCGGGCCCTGCCGACAGACCAACCGGGGACTGCCCCCTTGTGCCGGGGACTGCTCACCCCGTGCCGGGGATCGCGCACCAATGTACGCAGTGTCGCCGTCACCGGGCGCGGCGACGGCGAACAGGTTTGCCGAACCGTGACCGAGGGCACCCTAGAAGCAACTAGAACTTACGGAAACGTAGGTTACGGTTGCGTAAGCGTAGGCGGGCCCAGCACCGCCGCCCGAGCCAGACCCCGTTGCGAGGAACTTGATGACCCCAGCCACCGACACCCAGACGCGCCCCAGCCCGGCGAGCCGGAACGGTGAGGGCCCGGACGGCTCTCCCGAGGTGAGCCGAGCCTCCTGGGGAGGCGACATCCAGTCCCGCAAGGAGCAGATCGCCCTGGGAGTCTTCATCGTGGTCCCGTTCCTGGCGGTCGCAACTGCGATTCCGGTGGCGTGGGGCGGATGGCTCGGCTGGTCCGACGTGGTCATCTTCGCGGTGATGTACGCGGTCACCGGTCACGGCATCACCGTGGGGTTCCACCGGCTCTTCACGCACAAGTCGTTCAAGCCCAACCGGGCCGTCAAGGTGCTGCTGGCCACTGCCGGCTCGATGGCCATCCAGGGGCCGGTGATCCGCTGGGTCGCTGACCACCGCAAGCACCACAAGTTCTCCGACCGCGACGGGGACCCGCACTCGCCGTGGCGTTACGGCAACGACATCAAGGCGTTGACCAAGGGCTTCTGGCACGCCCACATGATGTGGCTGTTCAACCCGGAGCAGACGCCGCAGCGCAAGTACGCGCCGGACCTGATGAAGGACCCCGACCTGGTGCGCATCTCTCGGCAGTTCCCGCTCTGGGTCGCGGTCTCCCTGCTGGCACCCGCCCTGGCCGGCGGCCTGGCCACCTGGTCCTGGCAGGGCGCGGTCACCGCCTTCTTCTGGGGCTCACTGGTCCGCGTGAGCCTGCTGCACCACGTCACCTGGGCGATCAACTCGATCTGCCACACCATCGGCGAACGGCCCTTCGTCTCCCGCGACAAGTCCGCGAACGTGTGGTGGCTGGCGATCCCGTCGATGGGTGAGTCCTGGCACAACCTGCACCACGCGGACCCGACCTGCGCCCGCCACGGCGTGCTGAAGGGTCAGGTCGACACCTCCGCCCGCGTCATCCGGGTCCTGGAGAAGCTGGGCTGGGTCCACGACGTCCGCTGGCCGGTCAAGGAGCGGATCCGCTCCAAGCTCGTCGCGAACTCCGAGAACGCCAAGAGCCCCGCGGCCGCCGCGGCATGAGCCGGCCGGCGGGCCGGCGGCCGTGACCCGGTCAGCGGAGAAGCGGGCCGCTCGGGCACGGATGACCGCGGCAGAGCGCCGCGAGCAGCTGATCGCCATCGCCCGCGGCCTCTTCGCGGCCCGCGGGTTCGACGGCACCTCCATCGAGGAGGTGGCGGCTCGTGCCGAGGTGTCCAAGCCCGTCGTCTACGCGCACTTCGGGGGCAAGGAAGGTCTCTATGCCGTGGTGGTGGACCGGGAGGTCCGCCAGCTGCTCGACATGATGCAGGCGGCCTTGACGGCCGGACGGCCGCGGATGCTGCTCGAGCAGGCCGCGTGTGCCCTCCTCGACTACATCGAGCAGTCCTCAGACGGGTTCCGGATCCTGATCCGCGACAGCCCCGTCGGCTCCGCCTCCGGGTCGTTCGTCTCGATCATCGGCGACGTTGCCACGCGCGTGGAGCACATCCTCGTCGGTGAGTTCCGCTCACGCGGCTTCGACGCGAACGCCGCGCCGATGTATGCCCAGATGCTGGTCGGGATGGTCGGTACCACCGGCCAGTGGTGGCTCGATACGCGCAAGCCGGGGAAAGAAGAGGTGGCTGCCCACCTGGTGAACCTGGCTTGGCACGGCCTGTCGGGACTGGAGAGGCAGCCGACGCTTCGCCTTCGTTCCTGAAAAGCTCGCCTTCGGTCCTGAAGACCTCAGCGGGCGGCCAGGCGTGCCTGGAGGCTGTCCCGCTTGTCCTCGAACCGGAGCGCCTGCTTCTCCAGGTCCGCGAGGAAGTCCGAGAGCTCGGCGCGTGCCCGCTCCCCGTCGCCGTCGAGCCCGTCCCGCTCGAACACCTTCCAGTAGCGGAGTACGGGCATCACCACGTCGTCGCGGTGCTGTCGTAGGTCGTAGACACCGGCGATCGCCATCTCGACGGCCTTGCGCTGGAATCCGGCGATGTCGGTGCCGGGCATCGCGAAGGTCTGCACGACGTCGTTGATCGCCTTCATCGTCTGGTTCGGGGCCAGCTCCAGCGCGGCGCCGAGCAGGTTGCGGTAGAAGATCATGTGGAGGTTCTCGTCGGCGGCCACCCGGCCGAGCAGCTGGTCGGCGACGGGGTCGTCGGTCAGCGTGCCGGTGTTGCGATGCGAGACGCGGGTGGCCAGCTCCTGGAACGAGACATAGGCCAGGGAGCGCAGCAGGTCCTGGCTGTGCGCGGACTCGTAGCCGCTGGACATGTGGTCCATCCGCAGACGCTCGAGCTGGACGGGGTCCACCGCCCGTGTGGTGAGCAGGTAGTCGCGGATGGCGATCCCGTGCCGGCCCTCCTCGGCGGTCCAGCGGTGCACCCAGTCGCCCCAGGCCGCGTCGCGGCCGAACAAGATGGCGATCTCGTGGTGGTAGCTGGGCAGGTTGTCCTCGGTCAGCAGGTTCACGACCAAGGCCGACCGGGCCACGTCCGAGATCCCGGAGTCCTCCGGCGTCCAGGCTTGACCGTCCAGCACACCGTCGAAGTTGCGGCCCTCGCTCCACGGCACGTACTCGTGCGGGAACCACTCCTTGGCGACGCCGAGATGGCGGTTGAGGTTCTCCTCGACCACCTGCTCGAGCTCCATCAACAGCTCGGTCTGGGTCATCGGTGTGGCTGTCATCGCGCCGCTCCTCGGCTTGTCGTCCTACGTCACCTCATGCTTACCCACCAACGGCACCGTCCACGTCGCCACCGGTGGACTTTCTTGGCCGCCTCACGCCGGCCGGGCGACCGCGAAGATGCGGCGGAACGGGAGCACGGTCCCGTGCGGACCCGCCGGGTAGGCCTCCCGGAGCCGGCGCTTGTACTCCTCCTCGAACTGTGGCCTGACCGAGTCGGGTAGCGACTGCAGCGTCGGCCGCGCGCCGGTGCCGGAGATCCAGGTGAACACCGGGTCGGGGCCGGTGAGGACGTGCAGGTAGGTCGTCTCCCACACATCGACCTGACAGCCGAGCCCGGCCAGTGCCTCGAGGTAGGTCTGTGGCTCGTGCGAGCTGGGGCGTGCGACATCGGCCACATGCTGCGCGTACGGTGCCTCCGCCGCCAGCTCGTGCAGCACCACATGGCTCGGCTGCGCGAAGTTGCCCGGCACCTGGAACGCGAACCAGCCTTGCGGCGCGACCTGCTGGACCAGCCGCGGAAGCAGGTCCAGGTGGCCAGGCACCCACTGCAGGGTTGCGTTGGAGACCAGTACGTCGACCGGATCGGCAGCGCGCCACTCGCGCAGGTCGGCCAGCTCGAAACGCACCCGCGAGCCGCCCTCCGCCTGCGCTCGCGACACCATCTCCGCGGACGAGTCGAGCCCACTCACCTCCGCGCTCGGCCAGCGGTCCGCGAGCAGGCTGGTGAGGTTGCCCGGCCCGCAGCCGAGGTCGACCACCCGCAGCGGCTGTACCGCGCCGATGCGTCCGACCAGGTCCAGGAAGGGACGCGTGCGCTCGTCGGAGAAGGCGAGGTAGCGCTCGGGGTCCCACACGTGCTGGCTCATGTCGTTCCCGTCCCGGGGTGGCGGTTGACCTCGAACCTGTCACCGGCTATCTCTCGATGTCAAGAATCTCGACCGCTAGGCTGTCGACGTGCCTGACGAAGTGGACCGCCTGGTCGAGGACTGGCGGCGGGAGCGCTCCGACCTGGACCTGCGACCGCTCGAGGTGCTGAGCAGGGTCAGCCGGCTGAGCCACCACCTGGACCGTGCGCGACGCGCGGCGTTCGCCGAGCATGGGCTGGAGTCCTGGGAGTTCGACGTCCTCGCGGCTCTTCGCCGGGCGGGGGCGCCGTACCAGCTCTCCCCTGGCCGGCTGATCCGGGAGACGCTGGTCACCAGTGGCAACATGACCAACCGAGTGGACCGGCTGCTAACCCGGGGGCTCGTCGAGAGGCTTCCCGACCCCGACGACCGACGCGGCGTGCTGGTCCGGCTCACCGAGCAGGGGCGTACGGCGGTGGACGGCGCGCTGGAGGAGCTCCTGCGACGCGAACGGCAGCTGCTCGGGGGGCTCGACGACCAGGAGCACGCACGGCTGGCCGGCCTGCTGCGCGACCTCGTCACTCCGTTCGAGACCTCCTGACAGCGTCGATTCTGCCCGCGGCCGCGGGCAGCTCGGCCGGGCTCACTCCAGGAGCTCGGCCGCCTCGAGCCACTCCTCCTCGAGCTCCTGCTTGCGGCGGGTCAGCTCCTCCAGTCGCTCGCTGAGCTCAGCGAGCTTCGCGCGGTCGGTGGCCCGCTCGGACATCTCGGTGTGCAGCTGGAGCTCCTGATCGGAGATCTTGGCCAGCTGGCGGTCCAGGCGGGAAAGGGTCTTGCGGGCTGTCCGCTGCTGCGCGGGGCCCATCTCAACCGGCACGGGGCCCATCTCAACCGGCACGGGGGCCATCTCAACCGGCACGGGGCCCATCTCAACGGGGGAGGCGGCGCGGCGCTCGAGGTACTCGTCCACGCCGCGGGGAAGCATCGAGACCTGGCCGTCCCCGAGCAACGCCCAGACAGTGTCGCAGACCCGCTCCAGCAGGTACCTGTCGTGCGAGACCACCACCAGCGTCCCCGGCCAGCCGTCCAGGAAGTCCTCGAGGACCGTCAGGGTCTCGATGTCGAGGTCGTTGGTCGGCTCGTCGAGCAGCAGCACGTTCGGCTCCGAGACCAGCAGCCGCAGCAGCTGCAACCGTCGCCGCTCGCCACCGGACAGGTCCGCAATCCGGGCGGTGAGTCGGTCGCCGGTGAAGCCGAAGCGCTCCAGCAGAGCACTGGCAGTGATCTCCCCCGACTCGGTCGCGATGACGCGGCGACTGTCCTCGAGCGCGGGCAACACCTGCTCCTGCGAAGCACCCGGGTCGACAGCCTGGCTGAGCTGCTCGAGCCGCACCGTTCGTCCGGTCTTGACCCGCCCCGCTGTCGGCGGCAGTGAGCCGGCCAGCAGCTGGAGCACCGAGGTCTTCCCGGCTCCGTTCACGCCGATCAGGCCGACCCGGTCGCCGGGGCCGAGCCGCCAGGTCGCGTGGTCCAGGACCGTTCGCCGGCCCCTGACCAAGGTGACGTCCTCGAGGTCCAGCACGTCCGTGCCGAGCCGCCGGGTGGCGAACCGCTGCAGCTGGAGCGGGTCCCGTGGTGCCGGCTCGTCCGCGATCAGGGCGCTTGCGGCATCCACCCGGAACCTCGGCTTGGACGAGCGAGCCGGCGCGCCGCGGCGCAACCAGGCCAGCTCCTTGCGCACCAGGTTCCGCCGACGCGACTCGGACGCGGCGCTCTGGCGCTCCCGCTCGGCCTTGGCCAGCACGAACGCCGCGTAACCGCCTTCGTAGGCGTCGACCTTGCCGTCGTGCACCTCCCAGGTCGTCTCGCACACCGCGTCGAGGAACCAGCGGTCGTGGGTGACCACCGCGACGGCACAGGTACGACCGGCGACGTGCCGTGCCAGCCAGGCGACCGCCTCGACATCGAGGTGGTTGGTCGGCTCGTCGAGCAGCAGCAGGTCGTGCTCGTCGAGCAGCAGCCGGGCCAGCGAGCCGCGTCGACGCTCGCCGCCCGAGAGCTGACCGACCGGCCGGTCCAGCGAGAGGCCGCCGAGCAGCACCTCCACCACCTCGCGGCTGGTGGCGTCCGCAGCCCACTCGTGGTCCGCCCGCCCCTGCAGCACGACCTCGCGCAGCGTCACCAGGTCGGCGAGGTCGTCGCCCTGGCCCAGATAGCCGAGGCGGACGCCTCGGGTCCGCGAGACCCTGCCCTGGTCCGGTGGCTCGATGCCGGCGATCACCTCCAGCAGGGTCGTCTTGCCCGCACCATTGCGTCCGACGACGCCCACCCGTTCTCCGGTGCCGATGCCCAGACTGACCTCGTCGAGCAGCGGCCGGACGCCGTACGCCTTGTGGACGCGCTCGAAGTTGACCAGGTTGGTCGCCGCCGGGCTCATCGCAGCTGGAGTGCGCCGGCCGCCGGTGCCGGAGCGCAGGAGACGTGTCCGAGGCCGTGCGAGCTCAACCGCTCGACCAGCTCGGCCGCATGCGCTTGCCCGTCGGTGAGGAACAGGCAGGTCGGACCGGAGCCCGCCAGCACCGCTCCGTGTGCCGAGCCGACTCGGCCGTGCTCCAGATGCCCAGCGAGGCCAGGCCGCAGGCTCAGGGCCGCTGCTTGCAGGTCGTTGTGCAACGCGGCACCGAGGCCGGCCACATCACCGTCTCGCAGTGCGGTGAGCACCCCCTCGGGCACCTGCGGGTCGGGCGGGGCGTCCGGGCGCAACCGGTCGAACTCGCGGTAGACCTCAGGGGTGGACAGACCCACCGTGGACTCGAGGATCACCCACCAGAGTCGTCGGCTCGTCGGCACCGGCGAGACGACCTCGCCGCGGCCGGTGCCCACCGCTGTCCCGCCCAACAGCGCGAACGGCACGTCGCTGCCCAGCTCGGCGGCGATCTCCAGCAGCCGCTCCTGCGGCAGCTGCGTCCCCCACAACGCGTCGCAGGCCACCAGGGCGGCAGCAGCGTCCGCGCTGCCACCGGCCATGCCGCCGGCGACCGGGATGCCCTTGCGGATCCGCAGGTGCACCCCTTCGGGGACACCGTGGCGAGCGGCCAGCAGGAGTGCAGCACGCACGGCGAGGTTCGAGTGGTCGGTGGGCACCTCGGCGAGCGCCATCTCCCTCTCGGCCCGGACCTCGACCGAGAAGCCGTCGGCACGTCGTGCTGCGACCTCGTCGTGGAGGCCGACGGCCTGGTAGACGGTCGCCAGCGCGTGGTACCCGTCCGGTCGCCGGGCGCCGACTCGGAGAACCAGGTTGACCTTCGCGGGAGCGGTGACGGCTACCTCACGCATGGCCCAGGCCCTCTGCGATCGCGGCGAAGTCCTCGACGCGCAGCGACTCGCCACGTCGCATCGGGTCGATGCCGGCGTGAGAGAGGGCCGCTTCCGCGTGTCCGGACGTTCCGGCGATCCCCCGCAGGGCCGAACGCAAGGTCTTTCGTCGCTGGGCGAACGCCGCGTCGACCACCTCGAAGACCCGCTCGCGGCTCACGCCTACCACGGGTGGGTCGCGGCGCTGCCAGGCGACGAGTCCGGAGTCCACGTTGGGGACAGGCCAGAACACGTTCCGGGACACCGACCCGGCGCGCCGGACCGAGGCGTACCAAGCGGCCTTGACCGACGGGACGCCGTAGGTGCGCGATCCCGGCTCGGCAGCCAGCCGGTCGGCGACCTCGGCTTGCACCATCACCAGTCCTCGGCGCAGGGACGGCAGCAGCTGCAGCAGGTGCAGCAGCACGGGCACCGACACGTTGTAGGGCAGGTTGGCCACCAGAGCGGTCGGAGCCGGACCCGGCAGCGAGGTGATCCGCAATGCGTCGGCGTGGACGACCTCGAAGCGCTCGGCCTGGGCGGGCGCGTACGACGCCACGGTCGCCGGCAGTGCGGAGCACAACAGCGGGTCCACCTCGACCGCGACGACCCGGGACACCGAGCCGAGCAGGGCGAGCGTCAAGGAACCGAGCCCGGGTCCGACCTCCAGCACGACGTCGTCGGGTGACAGGGCCGCCGTGCGCGTGATCCGGCGGACGGTGTTCGGGTCGATGACGAAGTTCTGGCCGCGCTGCTTGGTCGGACGGAGGTCCAGTGAGGCGGCCAGCGAACGTACCTCCGCCGGACCGAGCAGTCTCGGTCCGGCGGAGGTGAGGTCCTCGCTCGCTTCGCCCGACACCCGGGCGAGCCTAGCCTCGACCTGGGGCTACTGAGGCAGGCCGAGCTCGGCCGAGCAGGCCGGCCAGGCGCCGTACCCACCGTTGGCGTCACGCAGACGCGTGGCCACCGCGATCTGGGTCTCCCGGCTGTTCTCGTGCGGGTAGCCGGTACCCCCGTAGGACTGCCACGTCGAGAGGTTGAACTGCAGGCCGCCGTAGTACCCGTTGCCGGTGTTGATCGCCCAGTTCCCGCCCGACTCGCACTGCGCCAGGGTGTCCCAGACGGTGCTGCCGCTGGCGAAGTTCGTCGTGGGCGCCGGCTCCGGGGCAGGCGCGGGTTCGGGGGCAGGCGCCGGCTCGGGGGCAGGCGCGGGTTCGGGGGCAGGCGCGGGCTCCGGAGTCGGTGCCGGGGGCTCAGGCTCTGGTGCCGGCCGAGTCGCGGTCCCGTAGAGGGTCAGCGAGTTCACCGGCTCGCGGGTGACCTTCGAACGCACCGCCTGGCGCTGCACGCGCTCGCCGTTCTCGAAGCGAAGCTGGTAGGTGACCTCGCGCGCGCCGTCACGGCCGGTGCGGACCATCCGGGACTGACCCTTGTACATGTCCGAGTCGGCCTGGTCGACCGCCGCGAAGTCGATGCTCTGGGTGACCTTGCGCTTGGCCTCGCGCACCTTGGTCACCACGATCTTGTCGCCGTCCTCCAGGCTCGCCTTGCCGCGCCGGTTGACCTCGTCGTCCTTGTCGACCTTCACGTCGAGCGCGTCAAGAGCCTCCGCGACCGTGAGGGCGGGCACCTGCTCACGGGTCTGCTTGTCCGCGCCGACCTTGACCAGGAGGTCCTTGGCAGTGACGACCTCGAGGTCGAGACCCTGACGACCGATCGAGGCGCCGCGGCTCGCGGACAGGTCTGCGCCGGAGAACCGGCGACCGATCTGGTCCAGCGCGTTGTTCACATCCCGGGCGGTGACCCAGTAGGTCTGGTCCTCGCCGTCGACGGACAGGTCGAGGGGGCGACCGAAGCGGACCGCGATCCGGGTGCCCTCGGTGACGTCCGCATCCACGTCTGGGGCGACCACGTCGTGCTCGCCGAGCTCGATGCCCTCGGTCTCGAGGACATCGCCGACCGACGCGCCGAAGGTGCTCAGCTGGGTCGCCCGACCGTCCACGGACAGCGTCACGGTCTTGTTCATGGTGGCGTATCCGACGCCTGCGCCGACCACTGCCAGGACGAGCGCCCCGACGATGACGGCCAGCGCCTTCTTGCCCTTGCTCAACGATCCCAGCCTGCTCTGCACGATGCTCCAAGTTTGGTGGTGCTCTCCGGGCCGCAGGGCACAGCACCACCAGGTCCGGTTTGCTTCAGGTTGTGCGAACGAGGGGGAGGCACACGTCGGTCGGCCTACGCTTCGAAGCCGCGGTGCGGTCGCTCACAAGGTGGTGCCGGCGGAAGTTCCTGCTTCCGGCCAACAGGCTCAAGACCATAACGGTCCCCTGCGGCAGCGCCAAACCCGGCTCAGCAAAATGTCCGCATTTGCAGCGGTACCGAGTGCGTTAAATCACGTTTGCATAGCCTGATCGGACTAGCCCATCCGGGCCATCGCCCCGACGGCGTGGATGTTGACCGAGGTTACCAGGACCCTCCGAAGGCTGCCTCGGTGTTCTCTGCGACTGCGGCGCACAGCGTCTCCAGCGCGACGCCCCGGGTCTCGGCCATCGCCCGCAGGGTGATCGGGACCAGATAGGAGGCGTTGGGCCGCCCGCGGTAGGGCGTCGGGGTGAGGTACGGCGCATCGGTCTCCACCAGGATCCGGTGCAGCGGTGTGACGGCCAGGGCCTCGCGCAGCGTTGCGGCGTTCTTGAAGGTGACCGTTCCTGCGAACGACAGCCACGCTCCTCGATCAAGGCACGCCCGCGCGAAGTCGGCGTCGCCGGAGAAGCAGTGCATCACCACCCGCTCCGGGGCCGCCTGTTCGTCGAGCAGGTCGAGGACGTCCTCGTGGGCGTCCCGGTCGTGGATCACCAGCGTCTTGCCCAGCCGCCCGGCCATCTCGATGTGCCGGCGGAACGACTCGCGCTGCGAGGGGCGACCTGCCTCATCAGTGCGGAAGTAGTCCAACCCGGTCTCGCCGATGGCGCGGACCCGGTCGCTGGAACGAGCCAGCGACTCGATCTCCGCCAACGCCGTGTCCAGCTCGCCGGCAGCGGCCAGGCGCGGGGCTTCGTTGGGGTGTAGGGCGACGGCTGCCACCACCGCCTCGTGGCGTTCGGCCGCCTGCACCGCCCAGGCAGCGCCGGGCAGGTCGCAACCGATCTGGACGATGCGAGTGACGTTGACCGAGGTCGCTCGGGACAGAGCCTCCTCGGTCGACAGCCAGGACCCGTCCGGACCGTCCGCGATGTCGAGATGGCAGTGGCTGTCCGGCACCGGCAGCGGAAGACGTTCGGGTGCCGGCGGTCGCTCGGTCCCCTCACCGCGCGCACTGCGATGGTCCCGGTGTCGGCTACGGGTCGGTGCGTCGGCCATCCCTGCAGGGTAGTCAGCCCTTGTGCACGGCGTCGTAGACCACGCGTTTGGGCAGGCCGGCCCGCCGCGCCACGTCGCGGATCGCGTCCTTGCGGCTCATCCCGTCAGCCTCCAGGTCCGCGACGCCGGCGACCAAGGAGGCCCGGTCGGTCGGTAGCTCGGTCTGATCCTCGGCGCCCTGCACCACGATCGTCACCTCACCGCGGACGCCGTTCGAGGCCCAGGCAGCCAGCGAGGCCAGCCCCGCCCGTCGTACCTCTTCGTGGGTCTTGGTCAGCTCCCGGCACACCGCCGCCCGGCGGTCGGCGCCGAACGTCGCCGCCATCGCCGCCAACGTCGCCTCTGTCCGGTGCGGCGCCTCGAAGAAC
>CADCUJ010000083.1 GCA_902805855.1 uncultured Nocardioidaceae bacterium | reverse complement strand
TTTTCCAATAGCGGTGTGGACTACGTCGCCGAACAGCTGATCTGGAGTGGTTGCCGTAACGTGCGTGACCTCGGCGGCCTGCCCGCTCGCGACGGCGGGGCGACACGCAGCGGGGCGCTGATTCGTGCCGACGGGTTGGACGCCCTCGACGACGCCGGGCGTGAAGCGTTCGCGCTGCGCGAGGTGGCCAGGGTCATCGACCTGCGCAGCTCCTTCGAGCTCGAGGACCGGCCGAGCCCGTTCGCGTCCGAGTCCTGGTGCCTCCACCTGCCCTGGATCGACCCCAGCAAGGTACGCGAATGGGACGCCGCCGGGGTGAAGACGCTGGCCGGCCGCTACCAGCGCGGACTCGAGCAGAACATCGGCCAGGTGGCGCTGGTGATGCGTGCGTTCCTGAACGCCCCACCCGGTCCGGTGGTGGTGCACTGCGCCGCCGGCAAGGACCGCACCGGACTACTGGTCGCCCTGCTCCTCGACCTGGCCGGCGTGCCCCGCGACATCATCGTCGGCGACTACGCCGCCAGCGAGGCGAACCTGGGCATCCTCGAGGCGATCGAGCGGCACCCGGGCACCGAGGAGGAACGAGCCGAGGCGAGCGTCTTCTCGCGCACCCTGCCGGAGACGATGCAGGCGACGCTGGAGCACCTGGACGAGGAGTACGGCGGAACCGCTGGCTACCTCCGCGCAAGTGGCCTCACCGACGACGAGATCGCAGGTCTCATCGACCGGGTGACCGCCTGAGCGACCTCTGGGTCAGGTGCCGGCGGCGGCCTTGAGGGCAGCCACCCGGTCTGTTCGCTCCCAGGTGAAGTCGGGCAGCTCGCGGCCGAAGTGGCCGTATGCCGCGGTCTGGGCGTAGATCGGACGCAGCAGATCGAGATCCCGGATGATCGCGGCCGGGCGCAGGTCGAACACCTCGAGCACGGCCTTCTGGATGGTGTCCACCGGCACCGCCTCTGTCCCGAAGCAGTCGACGAACAGACCGACCGGATGGGCCTTCCCGATCGCGTAGGCGATCTGCACCTCGCACCGGCGCGCCAGTCCGGCCGCGACGACGTTCTTGGCCACCCAGCGCATGGCGTACGCCGCGGAACGGTCCACCTTCGACGGGTCCTTGCCGGAGAAGGCACCACCGCCGTGGCGGGCCATCCCGCCGTAGGTGTCGATGATGATCTTGCGTCCGGTCAGCCCGGCATCACCCATCGGGCCGCCGATCTCGAAGCGGCCGGTCGGGTTGACCAGCAGCCGGTAGTCGTCGGAGGCGATGTCGAACTCCTCGAGCACCGCGTCCACGACGTGCCGGCGGATGTCGGGGGTCAGCATCTCGTCGAGGTCGATGTCCTTCGCGTGCTGGGTGGAGATCACCACGGTGTCGACGCGCACCGGGCGGTCCTGCGCGTCGTACTCGATGGTGACCTGGGTCTTGCCGTCCGGGCGAAGGTAGAGGAGCGTGCCCTCCTTGCGCACCCGCGCGAGCCGCTCGGCGAGCCGATGCGCGATGGTGATCGGCAGCGGCATCAGCTCTGGTGTGTCGTCGCAGGCGTAGCCGAACATGAGCCCCTGGTCACCCGCGCCCTGCCGGTCAAGCGGGTCGGCCGAGTGGTCGTGCCGCTCCTCGTAGGCGTCGTCGATGCCCGCTGCAATGTCTCCGGACTGTCCGCCGATCGCCACCTGCACGCCACAGGACCTGCCGTCGAAGCCCTTGCTCGAGGAGTCGTAGCCGATGGACAGGATGCGCTCGCGGACCAGCTGGGGGATCGGGGCATACGTGGTGGTGGTGACCTCGCCTGCGACCACCACCAGGCCGGTCGTCACCAGGGTCTCTACGGCCACTCGGCTGCGCGGGTCGTCAGCGAGCATCGCGTCCAGGATCGTGTCGCTGATCTGGTCGGCGATCTTGTCCGGGTGACCCTCGGTGACCGACTCGGAGGTGAAAAGTCGTCCCGCCACGTGCTGCTTCCCCTGCCCGCGCCGGTTCTCGGCGCATCTCCGACCGCTGTCCCGATGAATGTTTCAGGGTGAACCTTAGCCGGTGCGGCCCCTCCGGCTCAGGCTGTCTCGGCTTCCAGCCGGGCCACCACGGCGTCCCACACCGCGTGCGCCAGGGCGGACTTTGTGCCCTGGGGCACCGAGGTGGAACGACCGTCGGCGCTGAGCAGGACAGCCTCGTTCTCGGTGCTCCCGAACACCTTGCCGCCGCTGACGTCGTTGACGACCAGCAGGTCGCAGCCCTTGCGGGCGAGCTTGCCTCGGGCATGGTCCAGGACGCTGCCGTGCGCGTCACCGGTCTCGGCGGCGAAGCCGACCACCACGGTGGCCGGCCGCGGGCGGTCGCGGGCGAGCTCGGCGAGGATGTCGGGATTCTGCTCCAGGACGAGTTCCGGGGCAGAGCCGTCCTCCGCCTTCTTGATCTTCGACTCGGCGACCTGGGTGGGACGGAAGTCGACCGGTGCGGCGGCCATCACCACAGCGTCGGCAGAAGTGGCCGCCGACAGCACCGCGTCGCGCAGCTGCGCAGTCGTCTCGACGCGTTCCACCTTCACCCCGGCCGGATCCGGCATCGAGACGTTGGCCGCGACCAAGGTCACCTCGGCGCCCCGGGCGACCGCCGTGCGCGCCAGCGCGTAACCCTGAAGCCCGGACGAGCGGTTGCCGAGGAAACGGACCGGGTCCAGGTACTCCCGGGTACCTCCGGCGGAGACCACGACGTGCCGCCCGGCCAGGTCCGCCGCAGTGGTGGCCCCGCCGCGGGCGAGCACCTCGGCGGCGATCTCGAACAGCTCGTCGGGGTCGGGGAGCCGACCCTTCCCGGTGTCGGCTCCGGTGAGGCGTCCTTCGGCTGGCTCGACGACCACCGCGCCGCGGCGCCGCAGGGTCGCGACGTTGTCCTGGGTAGCGGGGTGCTCCCACATCTCGGTGTGCATCGCGGGTGCGAACACGACCGGGCACCGGGCGGTCAGCAGCGTGTTGCTGAGCAGGTCGTCGGCCAGCCCGTGTGCGGCCTTGGCCAGCACGTTGGCGGTGGTGGGGGCGACCACGACGAGGTCCGCGTTCTGCCCGATGCGCACGTGCGGCACCTCGTGCGCGGAGTCCCACACGTCGCTGGCCACCGGGTTTCCCGAGAGTGCGGCCCAGGTGGTGGCACCGACGAACTCCAGCGCGTTCGCGGTGGGAACGACGGTCACGTCGTGGCCGGACTCCGTCAGCCGGCGCAGCAGCTCACAGGCCTTGTAGGCGGCGATCCCACCGGCCACGCCCAGCACCACGTTCCGGCCGACGTGGGCATGGTCCGCCGCCGGAGTCACGCTCAGGCGTCCTCGGGCTCGACGTCCTCACAGGTGAGCAGGTCGTCGTTGATCTCGCGCAGCGCGATCGACAGCGGCTTCTCCTGGACGTGGGTGTCCACCAGCGGGCCGACGTACTCCAGGAGACCCTCGCCGAGTTGGGAGTAGTAGGCGTTGATCTGACGCGCGCGCTTGGCGCTGTAGAGGACCAGCTTGTACTTCGAGTCGGTCTTCGTCAGCAGGTCGTCGATCGGAGGGTTGGTGATGCCCTCGGCCACAGGAATGGTTCCAGACACGCGGTACTGCCTCACTGGGTAGTCAGTCGGGGTGGCTCTCACTGGAGCCGGGGACGCGGAGCGCGTGCGCCCGTCATCAAGGCTACCAACTCCTCGCCCGCGGCGTGAACCTCGCTGTTGACCACCACCGCGTCGAACTCCGGCTCGGAGGCGAGCTCCTCGGCCGCCGTCGTCAGCCTCCGCCGGCGCTCCTGCTCGCTCTCGGTGCCACGTCCGACCAGCCGCCGGACCAGCTCCTCCCACGAGGGCGGGGCGAGGAACACGAACAGCGCGCCGGGCATCGACTCCCGCACCTGCCTCGCCCCCTGCAGGTCGATCTCCAGCAACGCCGGTCGCCCGGCGGCCAGCGCCTCCTCGACCGGCGCGCGCGGGGTGCCGTAGCGGGCGGAATGGTGCACCACGGCCCACTCCAGCAGCTCGCCGCGGGCGATCATTTCATCGAAGTCCGTGTCGGAGACGAACCAGTAGTGGCGGCCGTGCACCTCACCCGGCCGTGGTCGCCGAGTGGTGACCGACGTCGAGATCCACACCTCGGGATGGTGCTCGCGTACGTCGGCAGCCACGGTCCCCTTGCCGACGGCGGTCGGCCCTGCCAGGACGGTCAGCCTGCTCTGGCGCTCAGCCGAGGGAGCTTCACTCACGTGCGCCGAACTCGCGCTCGAGCGCAGCGATCTGGTTGGTCCCGAGGCCGCGTACCCGGCGGCTCTCGGAGATGTTCAGGCGCTCCATCGCCTGGCGTGCTCGAACCTTGCCAAGACCCGGCATCGACTGGAGCAGCTCGACCACCCGCATCTTGCCGATGACCTCGTTGTCCTGGCCCTGGCGCAGCACCTCCACGATCGAGGCCCCGGAGTGCTTGAGCCGGTTCTTCACCTCGGCGCGTTCCCGCCGGGATGCGGCTGCTTTGGCGAGCGCGGCCTGTCGTTGTTCCGGCGTGAGCGGCGGCAGCGCCACGTGAGGACCTCGTGATCGGATCGACTGCAGGGAAGGTCCCGCTTTCGGAGACCGGTTCCGCAAATCTAGTCAGTCGCGCGATGGGCCCGCAACGCGGACGGCTTCACAGCCTCAGGTCGACGTCGCATACCTCGGCGGCGTGCTCCTCGATGCCGCGCGCTGCCTCCACCACCCTCGCCGACCCGAGGTCGGCGGCAGCCCCCTGGATGGCCTCGTCCTCGGCCACCGTCACCTCGTCGGAGGTCTCGCCTCGTCGGTAGTCGCGCGGTGTCGTACCGGCCGCGTCGAACGCGTCGGCGAGGCCCTCCCACGCGAAGTACAGGGTGCCCCACTCGTCGCCGAGGTCACCGGGCGCCGCCGCCAGCAGACCGCAGCCGAGGGCGCCTCGCGTCATGGCGCCGAACCTACTGAGCGCTCAGGGCAGCGAGCTCGGCGTTGAGCCTCTCCGCGGCCGAGCGCAGGCTCGCCTTGTCAGGCCCCACCGAAAGGATGTCCCGGGAGCTGCTTGCCAGCACGTTGCCGACCACCGCGCCGAAGACTCGCCGCACGTCCGCCACCGTCCCGCCCTGCGCCCCGAGCCCGGGCACCAGCAACGGGCCGTTGACCGCCAGGTCCTCGCCCGTCTGACCGATCGTGGCCCCGACGACGGCGCCGACCGACCCGAGGGGGTCCGCTCCCGCGTTGCGGGCGGCGACTGCCTCGAGCACGACTCCGGCCACCGAGCGTCCGTCGCCGGTGGTGGCCTGCTGCACCTGGGCGCCTTCGGGGTTCGAGGTGAGGGCGAGAACGAAGACCCCGGCCTGGTTGGCCAGCGCCGTCTCGATCATCGGGTCCAGCGACCCGACGCCAAGGAAGGGGCTGGCGGTGATCGCGTCCGCTGCCAGGGGCGAGCTCCGGTCCAGGTAGGCGTCGGCGTACGCCTGAGCCGTCGACCCCACGTCGCCGCGCTTCACGTCGAGTACGACGAGCGCGCCCAGCTCTCGGGCTCCGGCAAGCACGCGCTCGAGAATCGCGACCCCTTGGGAGCCGTGCCGTTCGAAGAACGCCGACTGCGGCTTCACCACGGCGACAGCCGAGCCGACGGCCTCGATCGTCGTGGTGACGAAGCGTTCCAAGCCGAACGCGCTGTCGGTCAGGCCCCAGCGCTCCATCAGGGCCGGATGCGGGTCGATCCCGACGCACAGCGGCCCGCGGACGTCCATCGCCGCCCGCAGCCGACTGCCGAAGCTCGGCCGGTCCGCAGGCTCGGTCCCTGGCTCGGTCCCTGGCTCGGTCCCTGGCTGGGTCATGGGGTGGCTCCCTCCAGATCGTGGGCCCGGCCGACGACGTCGCCCACCCGGTCGATGCCACGTCGCCGAAGCTCCTCGGCGAGCTCTCGGACGACGCGCGCCGGTGCGGACGGCTCCGACAGGGTGGCCGAGCCGACCTGGACCGCATCCGCGCCGGCGAGCAGCATCTCGAAGGCGTGCGCTCCGGAGTGGATGCCACCGACGGCGACGATGGGTACCGCCGGCAGCGCCTGGCGCACCTCCCAGACGCAGCGCACCACGAGTGGCCGCACGGCCGGGCCACAGAGCCTGCCCGTGCCGGTCCCGAGGCTCGGGCGCAGCGTCACCGGGTCTATCGCCATCCCGCGCGGGCCGTCGATCAGCACCACACCGTCCGCTCCGGCGTCCACCACGGCTCGCGCGACGTCGACGAGGTGGTGCACGTCCGGGATCAGCTTGGCCAGCACCGGCCGCCCCGCGGTCGTGTCCCGCCGCACGGCGGCCGTCGCCTTCGCGGCGTGGTACGGGTCGGCGCCGAACATGCGGCCCCCGCTCTCGATGTTGCGGGCGGCCAGGTCGACCTCGACGCCAGAGACGCCTGGAGTGGCCGAGAGGCGACGGGCCAGCTCGCCGTACTGCTGCAGCGACGACCCGGTGACCGACGCCACGGTCACCACCCCGCGTCGCGCCAGCCAGGGCAGCTCGGTGCTCAGGAACCCGGAGATCCCGGACCCGGGAGTCTCCCAGCTGTGGAGCAGGCCGCTGACCGCACCGGCCACCCGCGGGGCGGGATCGCCCTCACGCGGGTCGAGGGAGATCGATGGGGTGACGAAGGCGCCGACCTCGGTGAGGTCGAGGAAGGGCGCGAGCTCCGGGCCGGTGCCGGCGCAACCAGACGCGGTGAGCACGGGGTTCTTCAGGACCAGGCCGGCCGTCGAGGTGCTCAGGTCGACGGTCATCGCAGAGGGTTCCCGCGGAAGACCGGTCCGTCGACGCAGGCCCGGAGGACGCAGCCGTGACAGATCCCGGTGCCGCACGGCATCGGGGTCAGCAGCGCGGTCTGGCTCCACACGCCTTCGTCATCGGCGACCCGTGCGACAGTCCGCAAGGTTGCCATCGGGCCGCAGGCGTAGAGCACGTCGGTGCGGGTGCGAGCGACCAGGCCGGAAAGCACCTCGGCCAGGTCGCCGGTGCTGAGGAGCACCGTCCGGGCGACCCGTTTCGCCTCCAGCGCGCCGAACAGCCTTTGCTCGGACGCGGCGGTCAGCACCATGTGCACGGTGCAGCCGCGGTCCCGGAGCAGCTCGGCCAGCGGGATCAGGCTCGCGCTGCCCTCACCGGAACCCACCAGCGTGCACACGACCGGCTCTCGCGGAAGCGTGAAGGTCCGTCCGAGCGGACCCACCACGGCCAGCCTGTCCCCTGCGCCGACCCGGGACAGCCACCGGGTCCCGGCGTCGGTGCCGTCGAAGACCAGCTCGACGGTCCCGCCGTAGGCGTTGGTGCGTGACCGGCTGATCGGGAGCGAGCTGGGCAGCCACGACGTAGACAGCTCGCCGCGTCGGGAGAGGGTGACGAAGCTGCCTGGCCGGAACCGCTCGGGGACACCCGGCGCCAGCAGGGTCAGCTGGTGGTAGGCGCCGCTGTGCCGCAGACCGACGACCTCTCCGGTGACCTCGATCGGCGCGGTGGCGATCACCGGACCGCCTGCTGCCGCAGCCCGGCGAGCTCTCGCTGCACCCGCGCCGGCCAGGACGCGCCCTGGTAGACGAAGGCGGTGTAGGCCTGCAGCAGCGTCGCCCCTGCCTCGAGACGCTCGTGGGCGTCGTGCGCCGAGCCGATGCCTCCGACGGAGATGATGGTCAGCTCCGGTCCGACCCGTGCCCGCAGCAGGCGCAGCACCTCGGTGGCCCGCGCGCGTAGCGGGGCCCCGGACAGTCCGCCGGCGCCCACCCGCGCGACCTCGTGATCGGTGGAGGTGAGCCCGTCGCGGCTGAGGGTGGTGTTCGTCGCGACGATACCGTCCAGCCCGACCTCCACCGCCAGGTCCGCGACCGCCGCGACATCGTCGTCGGAGAGGTCCGGGGCGATCTTGACCAGGAGGGGGACGCGCCGTCGGGTCCCCGCGTCGGCGGCCCGGCGTACCCCCGCGAGGAGCGGACGCAGCCGGGCCACTGTCTGGAGGTCGCGCAGGCCGGGGGTGTTCGGCGAGCTGACGTTGACGACGAGGTAGTCGGCGTGCGGCGCCAGCAGTCGGGCGCTCTTCTCGTAGTCGGCGACCACCGCCGCCTCGTCGTGCTCGGGGACGCGCTTGGTCTTGCCGATGTTGATCCCGACGACGACCGGCAGGTGGCGACGAGCGGCGCGCCGGTCCAGTCGACGCGCGACCGCCTCTGCGCCCTCGTTGTTGAAGCCCATCCGGTTGACCACAGCCCGGTCGCGCGGCAGCCGGAACAGCCTGGGCCTCGGGTTGCCCGCCTGCGGCTCGCCGGTGACCGTGCCGACCTCGACGAAGCCGAACCCGAGCCCGGCCAGCGCGTCGACGCCCTTCGCATCCTTGTCGAACCCGGCGGCCACGCCGAGCACCCCGGGGAACCGCAGCCCCATGGCCTCCACCCCCCCGTTGAGATGGGGCCCGCGCTCGTTGAGATGGGGCCCGTGCCGGTTGAGACGGGCCTTGTGCCGGGCCCGCAGCGTCGCAAACCCGAGCCGGTGCGCCGTCTCCGCGTCCAGGTGCACCAGCACCCGGTCGAACAACCAGCGGTAGCCGCTCATCTGCGGCGGTTCCAGTCCTGCAGCGAGCGCACCCCGATGTCGCCCTCACGCAACGCCTCGATCCCCTGCACCACTGCAGCGAGTCCCTGCACAGTGGTGATGCACGGAATGCCGGCCATGATCGCCGCGGTGCGGATCTCGTACCCGTCCAGTCGCGGCGACCCGCCCTTCGTGGTGCCGTGCGGGGTGTTCACGACGAGGCGTACCTCCCCCGCCGAGATGTGCCCCACCACGGTGGGCTCGCCCCTCGGTCCGGCCCCTTCGCTGTGCTTGCGCACGACTGCGGCAGCCACACCGTTGCGGCGCAGCACCTCGGCGGTGCCTTCGGTAGCGAGGATCTCGAAGCCGAGGTCGGCCAGTCGCTTGATCGGGAAGACCATGTGCCGCTTGTCGACGTTCGCCACGCTGACGAACACCGTGCCGGACAGCGGCAGCGGGCCCTGCGCGGCGGTCTGCGCCTTGGCGAACGAGGTGCCGAAGACCGCGTCGAGTCCCATCACCTCGCCGGTGGAGCGCATCTCCGGTCCGAGCACCGTGTCGATGGCTGTGCCGTCGGGGGTCTGGAACCGGTTGAAGGGCATCACCGCCTCCTTGACCGCGATCGGTGAGTCGGGAGGCAGGTCGCCGCCGTCGCCCTCGGCGGGCAGCAGCCCTTCGTCGCGCAGACCGGCGATGGAGGCACCCAGCATCACTCGGGCGGCGGCCTTCGCCAGCGGAGTCGCGGTCGCCTTGGACACGAACGGCACGGTGCGCGACGCACGCGGGTTTGCTTCCAGCACGTACAGCACGTCGGAGGACATCGCATACTGCACGTTCAGCAGCCCCCTGACCCCGACACCGCGGGCGATCGCTGCGGTGGAGGCACGGATCCGGTCGACCGTCTCCCGGCCCAGCGTGATCGGCGGCAGCGCGCAGGACGAGTCGCCGGAGTGGATGCCGGCTTCCTCGATGTGCTCCATCACCCCACCCAGGAACAGCTCGTCGCCGTCGTACAACGCGTCCACGTCGATCTCGACCGCGTCGTCGAGGAACCGGTCCACCAGCACCGGGTGCTGGGGGCTGATCTCGGTCGCGCGCTGGATGTAGCCGCGCAGCGCCTCGTCGTCGTAGACGATCTCCATCCCGCGACCACCGAGGACGTACGACGGGCGGACCAGGACCGGGTAGCCGATCCCCTCGGCGATCGTCCGCGCCTGGTCGTAGGACGTCGCGGTGCCGTGCTTGGGCGCGGGCAGCCCGGCCCGGCTGAGCACCTGGCCGAAGGCCCCTCGTTCCTCGGCCAGGTGGATCGCCTCGGGTGAGGTGCCCACGAGCGGCACCCCGGCGTCGCGCAGGCCCTGCGCGAGACCCAGCGGGGTCTGCCCGCCGAGCTGGCAGATCACCCCGGTCACCGGGCCGGCCTGCTGCTCGGCGTGGACGACCTCGAGCACGTCCTCCAAGGTGAGCGGCTCGAAGTACAGCCGGTCGCTGGTGTCGTAATCGGTGGAGACCGTCTCCGGGTTGCAGTTGACCATCACGGTCTCGTAGCCCGCACCGTCGCGTGTCGAGCCGAGCGCCTGGCTTGCGTGCACGCACGAGTAGTCGAACTCGATGCCCTGACCGATCCGGTTCGGACCGGACCCGAGGATGATCACCGCCTCCCGGTCCGGCCTGGGTCGGACCTCGCTCTCCAAGTCGTAGGAGGAGTAGTGGTACGGGGTGCGCGCCGCGAACTCGGCCGCGCAGGTGTCGACGGTCTTGTAGACCGGCCGCAGGCCCAGGGCGTGCCGAACGCCGCGCACCACGTCCTCGCCCATCCCTCGGATGGCGGCGATCTGAGCGTCGGAGAAGCCATGCCGTTTCGCACGCCGCAAGGTGGCCGCGTCCAGCCTCCCGGCCGACCGCAGCTCGCTGGCAACCTCGTCGAGCAGGAACAGCTGGTCAAGGAACCATGGGTCGATACCGGTCGCGTCGTGCAGCCGGTCGGGCGTCGCCCCCGAGCGGATCGCGTCGACCACCGCTCGCAGCCTCCCGTCGTGGGGTGTGCGCACTCGTTCCAGCAGGCGTTCCAGGTCGGCTGGTTCCGCGCAGCCGGCCTCTGGTGTGCTCCAGTCCAGGACCGCCTCGGGGCTCTCCAGCGACCGCAGCGCCTTCTGCAGTGCCTCGGTGAAGTTGCGGCCGATCGCCATCGCCTCACCGACCGACTTCATGTGCGTGGTCAGGGTCGCGTCCGCGGTCGGGAACTTCTCGAAGGCGAAGCGGGGGACCTTCACCACGACGTAGTCGAGGCTGGGCTCGAAGCTCGCCGGCGTCTGCTGGGTGATGTCGTTGGGAATCTCGTCGAGGCTGTAGCCGACGGCCAGCTTCGCGGCGATCTTCGCGATCGGGAAGCCGGTGGCCTTGGACGCCAGCGCGCTGCTGCGCGAGACGCGGGGGTTCATCTCGATGACCACCAGCCGGCCGTCGCGCGGGTTCACCGCGAACTGGATGTTGCAGCCTCCGGTGTCCACGCCTACGGACCGGATGATGCCGATCGCCAGGTCGCGCATCGCTTGGTACTCGCGGTCGGTGAGGGTCATCGCCGGCGCGACGGTGATCGAGTCCCCGGTGTGCACGCCCATCGGGTCGAGATTCTCGATGGAGCACACGATGACCACGTTGTCGGCGCTGTCTCGCATGACCTCCAGCTCGTACTCCTTCCAGCCGATGATCGACTCCTCGAGCAGCACCTCGGTGGTGGGGCTGGCCGCGAGTCCCGCTCCGGCGATCCGTCTCAGGTCGGTCTCGTCGTAGGCCATCCCGGAACCGGCGCCGCCCATCGTGAAGGACGGCCGGACCACCATCGGGTAGCCGAGGTCGTGGGCGGCCGCGAGGCAGTCGTGGATCGAGTGCGCGATGACGGAGCGGGCCACCTCGCCACCGAGCTCCTCGACGATCTTTTTGAACGACTCACGGTTCTCGCCGCGCTCGATCGCGTCGATGCTCGCGCCGATCAGCTCGACGGCGTACTTCTCCAGGACTCCTGCCCGGTCCAGGGCCACGGCCGCGTTGAGCGCCGTCTGACCGCCGAGCGTCGCCAGCAGCGCATCCGGGCGCTCCCGGTCGATCACCTGCTCGACGTACTCCGGTGTGATCGGCTCGACGTAGGTCGCGTCGGCGAACTCCGGGTCGGTCATGATCGTCGCCGGGTTGGAGTTGACCAAGATCACCCGCAGCCCCTCGGCCCTGAGCACCCGGCACGCCTGGGTGCCCGAGTAGTCGAACTCGCAGGCCTGGCCGATCACGATCGGTCCGCTGCCGATCACCAGCACCGACTCGATGTCGCTGCGTCGGGGCATCAGCATCCCTCCATCAGGCGGCAGAACCGGTCGAACAGGTACGCCGCGTCGTGCGGGCCGGCGGCCGCCTCGGGGTGGTACTGGACGCTGAAGGCCTTCAACCGGCCGTGCACATCACGCAGCTCGAGCCCTTCGACCACGCCGTCGTTGAGGCAGACGTGACTGACCGAGACCTCGCCGTACGGCGTGCGCGTGGTGGTCTCGACCGGTGCATCGACCGCGAACCCGTGGTTGTGCGAGGTGACCTCGACCCTGCCCGTCGTACGATCCCGCACCGGCTGGTTGATCCCGCGGTGCCCGTACCTGAGCTTGTACGTGCCGAAGCCGAGCGCCCGGCCGAAGAGCTGGTTGCCGAAGCAGATCCCGAAGTAGGGGATGCCACGCTCGAGCACCTGCCGCAGCAGTTCCACCTGGCGGGTGCTCGCGGCCGGGTCCCCCGGCCCGTTCGAGAAGAACACGCCGTCCGGTGAGACCGCGAGGACGTCCTCGAGTGAGGCGAGAGCGGGCAGGACGTGCACCTCGATCCCTCGTGCGGCCAGCATCCGGGAGGTGGTCGACTTCAGGCCGAGGTCCACGACCGCGACGGTGAAGCGGCGACCACCCAGCGCCGGCACCAGGTAGGGCGCCGGTGTCGAGACCTCGGCAGCCAGGTCGCTGCCCGCCATCTCGCCCGACTCGAGCACCCGCTGCCGCAGCGCCTCCGGGTCGTCGGCGACGGAGGAGATCGCGACCCGCATGGCCCCCTGCTCGCGCAGGTGCCGGGTCAGCGCCCGAGTGTCCACACCCGAGATGCCGACCACCCCCTGGGCACGCAGCTCGGCGTCGAGGCTCCGCTTGGAGCGCCAGCTGCTCGGTGTCCGCGCCGGGTCGCGCACGACATATCCGCTGACCCAGATCCGCGTCGACTCCGCGTCCTCGTCGTTGATCCCGGTGTTGCCGACGTGCGGCGCGGTCATCACCACGACCTGGCGGTGGTACGACGGGTCGGTCAGCGTCTCCTGGTAGCCGGACATGCCGGTGGCGAACACGGCCTCGCCGAACGTCTCGCCCTCCGCGCCGTAGGGCTCGCCGTGGAAGGTACGTCCGTCCTCGAGCACCAGCATCGCCCCCGACACCGCTGCACCTGCGCTCATCCGATGTGCTCCTCGCCGCCTCGGCGGGTGCTCACGCCAGCTTCCCGTCCAGCACGGTCGGGCGCCCACGCAGGAAGGTCGCGACCACGGACCCGGGAAGCTCTCGCCCCGCATAGGGCGTGTTTCGGGACAACGACGCGGTCTGCATCGCGTCGACGACGTGCGAGCCCGAGGGGTCGTAGAGCACGAGGTTGGCAGGTTCGCCCTCGGCGATCGGTCGGCCGTGGTCGCTGAGCCGGCCGATCCGCGCCGGCACATGTGACATCCGCTCGGCGACGCCGGCCCAGTCGATCAGACCGGTGTCCACCATCGTCTGCTGCACGACCGAGAGCGCGGTCTCCAGGCCCAGCATGCCGAAGGCGGCCGACTGCCACTCGCAGTCCTTGTCCTCGTGCGGGTGGGGTGCGTGGTCGGTGGCGACCACGTCGATGGTGCCGTCGGCCAGCCCTTGTCGCAGCGCCTCGACATCGTTGGCCGACCGCAGCGGTGGGTTCACCTTGTAGACCGGGTCGTAGGTCGCCGCGAGCTCGTCGGTGAGCAGCAGGTGGTGCGGGCACGCCTCTGCGGTGACGTTCCAGCCCTCCGCCTTGGCCCAGCGCACGATCTCGACCGAACCCGCGGTCGAGACGTGGCAGACGTGCAGCCGGGACTCGACGTGCGCGGCCAGCAGGCAGTCCCTCGCGATGACGGCCTCCTCGGCCACCGCCGGCCAGCCGCGCAGCCCGAGCCGGCCGGAGAGCTCGCCCTCGTTCATCTGGGCGCCGACGGTCAGCCGCGGCTCCTGGGCGTGCTGGGCCACGACGCCGTCGAAGGCCTTGACGTACTCCAGCGCGCGGCGCATCAGCACTGCGTCGTCGACGCACCTCCCGTCATCGGAGAACACGCGCACCCGCGCGGCCGAGTCGGCCATCGCGCCGAGCTCGGCGAGGCGTTCGCCTTGCAGGCCGACGGTGACGGCACCGACCGGGAAGACGTCGCAGTGGCCGGCCTCGCGGCCCAGCCGCCACACCTGCTCGACCACGCCTGCGGTGTCGGCGACCGGGTCGGTGTTGGCCATCGCGTGCACGGCGGTGAAGCCGCCCAACGCCGCGGCACTGGTCCCGGTCTCCACGGTCTCGGCGTCCTCGCGGCCGGGCTCGCGCAGGTGGGTGTGCAGGTCGACGAGGCCCGGGAGCGCGACCAGCCCCGCCGCGTCGACGACCTCGGGGTCGCCTCCTGCGCGGCCCGCGGCACCGGGGACCACCGAGGTGATCACCCCGTCCTCGATCGAGATGTCGCTCGGCTCGCCACCGAGGACGCGCGCCCCGCTGAGCAGGTACCTCATGCCTGACCTCCGGAATCGTTCCCGCTGAGCAGGAGGTACAGCACAGCCATGCGTACGGCGACCCCGTTGGTCACCTGCTCCACGATCACCGACCGATGCGAGTCCGCCACGTCGGCGGTGATCTCCATCCCTCGGATCATCGGGCCGGGATGCATCACCACGGTGTGGTCCTGCAGCGTGGCCATCCGACGCGAGTCCAGGCCGTAACGACGGCTGTACTCACGCGCACTGGGGAAGAATCCGCCTCCCTCCAGGCTCATCCGCTCGCGTTGCACCCGAAGCATCATCACGGCGTCGGCCTTGGGCAGCACGGCGTCGACGTCGTAGGACGTCTCCACTCCCCAGCCGTCGACGCCCACCGGCAACAGGGTCGGCGGCGCGACGAGGGTGACCTCGGCGCCCAGAGTCCGGAGCAGCAGCGCGTTGGAGCGGGCCACCCGGCTGTGCAGCACGTCGCCGACGATCGCGATCCGCCGCCCGTCCAGGCTGCCGAGGTGACGCCACAGCGTGAACGCGTCGAGCAGAGCCTGGGTGGGATGCTCGTGCGTGCCGTCGCCGGCGTTGACCACGCTGGACCGGACCCAGCCGGAGTTCGCCAGCAGGTGCGGGGCTCCGGACGCCCAGTGGCGGATCACCACCGCGTCGGCACCCATCGCCTCCAGTGTCAAGGCGGTGTCCTTGAGGCTCTCGCCCTTGCTCAGGCTGGAGCCCTTCGCAGCGAAGTTGATGACGTCCGCGCTGAGCCGCTTGGCCGCGGCCTCGAACGAGATCCTGGTGCGCGTGGAGTCTTCGAAGAACAGGTTCACCACCGTGCGGCCGCGCAGGGCGGGGAGCTTCTTGATCGGTCGGTCCGCGAGGGACCGCAGCTCGTCCGCCGTCTGCAGCACCAGCTCGGCTTCGGGACGGTCGAGGTCCGCGGCGCTCAGCAGATGGCGTCTCACCGCGCACTCTCCCGGATCGTCACCGCGTCCACGTCGTCGAACTCCTCCAGCCGCACCTTGACGCTCTCCACGAGGGAGGTGGGCAGGTTCTTCCCGACGAAGTCGGCCCGGATCGGCAGCTCGCGGTGTCCGCGGTCGACGAGCACCGCGAGCCGCACCGTCTTGGGCCGGCCGACGTCGTTCATCGCGTCGAGGGCGGCGCGGATCGTCCGGCCGGAGAAGAGCACGTCGTCGACGAGGACGACCACCTTGCCGTCGAGCCCGCCGTCGGGGATCTCGGTGGGGAGCAGGGCGCGGGCTGGTCGCATCCGTAGGTCGTCGCGGTACATCGTCACGTCCAGCGAGCCGACCGGCACGTCGAAGCCCTCTACGTCGGCGATCTTCTCGGCGATCCTTCGCGCCAGAGGCACACCGCGGGACGGGATCCCGAGCAGCAGCAGGTCTTCGGCGCCCTTGTTGCGCTCGAGGATCTCGTGGGCGATCCGGGTGAGTGCGCGGGAGATGTCACGCGCGTCGAGGACGGTGCGCCCTCCGGAGGGACCGGGAGCAGGCTCCCGGAGTCGGGCTGCTTCGGCAGGCATCAGTGCGCCTGACCTCCTTCTCCGCCTCTCTGGACGGCTCGTTAAAGGATGTCGGTCGGCGCCGACATTAGCAGCCGGTCGCTGGCCGGTTGGCCCGCCACGCCCGCTCAGGCGAGGTTGCCGAGCGCGTCCTCGACGGCGCGGTGGAAGGTGGGGTAGGCGTAGATCATCGTGCGCAGGGTCTGTGTGGGGATCTCCGCGTGCACGGCCGTGGTCAGCATGGACAGCACCTCGCCCCCCGAGGGTCCAGCGGAGGTCGCGCCGACGAGCACGCCCCGGTCGGCGTCCTCCACCAGCTTGATCAGGCCCTCGTTGCCCGGCCCGTGGATCCACCCCCGTGCGGACGCCGACAGGACGCTCAGCCCGACGCGCACCCGGATGCCCTGATCACGGGCCTGGCGCTCGGTGAGCCCGACCGAGCCGATCTCGGGGTCGGTGAACGTCACCCGTGGCATCGCACGGTAGTCGGCCTCCGGCCCGTCCTCGCCGAGGATGTCCTGGGCGGCGATTCCTGCCTGGTACATCGAGGTGTGGGTCCACGGACCCTTCGCGGTGATGTCACCGATCGCCCACAGGCCGTCAGCGACACGCAGGTGCCCGTCGACCTCGAGGAGCCGGGCGTCGCCGTCGAGGCCTACGCTCTCCAGCCCGAGGTCGGACAGGTTCGGCCGCCGTCCCGCAGCGACCAACAGCTTGTCGGCGTGCAGGGTCCGGTCGGGCAGCGCCACCGCGAAACTGCCCTCGTCGTAGGAGACCGAGGACACCTCGGTGTCGGTGATCACCGTGATCCCCTCGCGCACGAACACGTCGGTGACCAGCTCGCTGGACTCCGGCTCCTCGGGCTTCAAGATCCGGTCGGTCACCTCGATCACGCTGACCTGGACGCCGAACCGCGAGAAGACCTGGGCGAGCTCGGCTCCGACCGGCCCCCCACCGATGACGATGAGCGAGCCGGGGAGCTCCGTGAGCTGTGCCGCGTCCCGGTTGGTCCAGTACGGCGTGTCGGCCAGCCCGTCGATCGGCGGTGCCGCGGGCGCCGTACCCGTGTTCAGCAGCACGCCCTTGCGGGCCGCGTAGGTGGTGCCGCCTACCTCGACGGTCCGGGGACCGGCCAGCCTCCCGCGTCCGCGCACGAAGGTGACCCCGGCCTCCTCCAGGCGCTTCACCGCGGCGTCGTCGTCCCACCCCGCGGTCGCCTCCTCGGAGATCCTCGCTGCCACCGGAGCCCACGACGGGGTCACCGCACTGTCGCCGGCCAGGCCGCGGGCCCGCTGGGCCTCGACGAGCGCACCCGCGGCGCGGACCATCATCTTGGTCGGCACGCACGCGAAGTACGGGCACTCGCCGCCGACCAGCCGCTCGTCGACCCCGACGACGTCCATTCCCGCTTCGGCGAGCCGGGTGGCTGCCGCTTCCCCTCCGGGGCCCAGGCCCACCACCACGACATCGACGTTCTCGCTCATGGGGCCACCCTAAGGTGGCCGCATGGCTCACGGCACGCACGACGTCGACGACGACCCCCGCAACGAGACGATCCAGGTCTGGGTCAACGGCGAGCTGCTGCCGCGAGACCAGGCCCGGGTCTCGGTCTTCGACTCCGGCTTCGTCCTGGGCGACGGCGTGTGGGAGGGGCTGCGGGTCTCGGGCGGTCACCCGGCCTTCCTGGACGCACACCTTGACCGGCTCTACGAGGGGGCGAAGGCGATCCTGCTCGACGTCGGACGCACCCGGGACGAGCTGACCCAGGCGCTCTACCAGACCCTGCGGGCCAACGACATGGTCGACGGCGTCCACATCCGGCTGATGGTGACCCGGGGCATCAAGCGCACGCCGTACCAGGACCCTCGGGTGACCATCGGCCCCGCCACCGTGGTGATCGTCGCCGAGCACAAGCAGCCGACCACAGCGACCGTGACCGAGGGCATCACGCTGTTCACCACGCACGTTCGCCGTGCCACGCCGGACACCTTGGACCCGAAGCTCAACGCGCACAGCAAGCTCAACGACATCACGGCGTGCATCCAGGCCTACACCGCCGGTGCCGACGAAGCGCTGATGCTCGACCCACACGGGTTCGTGGCAACCTGCAACAGCACCCACTTCTTCGTCGTCGTGGACAACGACGGTCCCGAGGTCTGGACCTCCGACGGCCGCTTCAGCCTGGGTGGGATCACCCGCTCCAACGTGCTCCGGATCTGCCGGGCCCACGACATCCGGGCCAGGGAGACGACGTTCAGCCTCACCGATGTGTACTCCGCCCGTGAGGCGTTCGTGACCGGGACCTTCGCGGGTGTGGTGCCGGTGCGCAGCGTCGACGGGCGGACCATCGGGGACGGCCGGCGCGGACCGGTGGTGGAGTCGCTCCAGCGCAGGTACCACGACCTGGTGGCTGCCGACGTGGCGCGCAGACAGGACCGGGACCCCTCGCCGTGACCGTCCGGGTGGCGATGTGGTCGGGTCCGCGCAACATCTCGACGGCGATGATGCGCGCGTGGGAGAACCGGCCGGACTGCGTCGTGGAGGACGAACCGTTCTACGCCTCGTACCTGGTGCGCACCGGCATCGACCACCCGGCCCGGGACGGCGTGGTCGCGGCACAGCCGACTGACCCGGACCGAGTCGTCGCCGACCTGCTTGCGCCGGTGCCCGAAGGCATCGAGGTGCACTACACCAAGCACATGGCGCACCACCTCGCCGACGACGCCGACCTCACCTGGACGCGCGACCAGCGCAACGTCCTGCTGATCCGGGAGCCACGGGAGGTGGTCGCCTCCTACGTGCGCGCAAGGGAGGCCTGCGAACCAGCCGACATCGGCCTGCTGCAGCAGGTCCGGATGCTCGACCACTGGCAGCGGCAGCAGACGAGCCCACCGGTGATCGACGCGGGAGACTTCCTGCGGGCGCCGGAGACGTACCTGCGCTGGGTGTGCGACTGGCTCGGCATCGCCTTCACCGACGCCATGCTGCACTGGCCGGCAGGCCCCCGCGACAGCGACGGTGTCTGGGCGCCGCACTGGTACGAAGCGGTGTGGCGCTCGACGGGGTTCGGGCCGTGGCGCCCGCGTGAGAGCGATCTGTCGGACCACGATGCCGCTGTCGCGGAAGCATGTCGGCCCGCCTACCAGCGGCTGCACGCTCTCCGCCTGCTTCTGTGACGAGAGCCGCTCGGTCAGGGGCTCGGTCAGGCGGAGAGCGCGGCCTTGTCGCGCACGATGTTGCCGAGCACGCCGTTGACGAAGCTCGGAGACTCGTCGGTGGACAGGTCGCGGGCCAGGTTCGTCGCCTCGCTGACCGCGACCGCGTCAGGTACCTCGTCGACGTACAGGACCTCGTAGGCGCCGAGCCGCAGCACGTTGCGGTCGACGCCAGGCATCCGCGCCAGGGTCCAGCCCTGCGCGTAGGTGGACAACAGCTCGTCGATGCGGTGGCTGTGCCCGACGACACCGCGCACCAGCGCTGCGGTGTACTCGTTCACCGGAGGGTCCGCCCTGGCCACCCGCTCCTCGAGCAGATCGTTCGGGCTCAGCTCACGTGCGTCGGACTCGAAGAGGATGTCGAGCGCGCGCTTGCGTGCTTTGGAGCGAGCGGCCATCAGCCGGGGTCGATCATTGGGCGACGCGGCCGAGGTAGCTGCTGTCTCGGGTGTCGACCTTGATCTTCTCGCCGGTGGTGATGAACAGCGGGACGTTGACCGTCGCGCCGGTCTCGACGGTGGCCGGCTTCGTGCCGCCGGTGGACCGGTCGCCCTGCAGGCCCGGCTCGGTGTAGGTCACCTCGAGGAAGACGCTGGTCGGCAGCTCAACGTAGAGCGGCACGCCCTCGTGG
>CADCUJ010000082.1 GCA_902805855.1 uncultured Nocardioidaceae bacterium | reverse complement strand
GGCGCGAAGAAGTCCACGGCACTGACGTCGACCGCGAAGAAGTCGACCGCGAAGAAGTCGACCGCGAAGAAGTCGACCGCGAAGAAGTCGACCGCGAAGAAGTCGACCGCGAAGAAGTCCGCCCGGAAGTCGACCAAGCAGGTCAGCGCCACTCCGGCCGACGTGGCAGCGGTGATCGATAGCGGCACCGGACCGGAGGAACCGCAGGAGATCGGCGTGACGACCCCGGCCGGCACCACCGGGGCCGCAGCAGGGGTGAACCCGGACACCGCCGAGGCCGACCTCGACCAGCCCGGCACCGAGGGCATCGTCGAGCCATCGACCGCCAAGCAGGTCGCCAGTGAGTCGAACCGGCTGCGCAAGGCAGCCGAGCGCGACCCCGGGTAGCCCCGCGCGTTCCTCGGGTACGGAGCCGACGCCGTACCCTGGACCGGTCATGACGCAGACGCAGACCCAACGCAGCTACCAGGTACGCACCTACGGCTGCCAGATGAACGTGCACGACTCCGAGCGGCTGACCGGACTGCTGGAGCACGCCGGCTACGTCCCCTTCGTCGGCTCGACCGGCCATCCGGACGTCGTGGTGTTCAACACCTGCGCGGTGCGGGAGAACGCCGACAACAAGCTGTACGGCAACCTGGGCCACCTTGCGCCGGTCAAGGCCGCGAACCCTGGCATGCAGATAGCCGTCGGAGGCTGCCTGGCTCAGAAGGACCGCGGCGAGATCACCCGGAAGGCGCCGTGGGTCGACGTCGTGTTCGGGACCCACAACATCGGCTCGCTGCCGGTGCTGCTCGAGCGCGCCCGGGTGGCCGAGCAGGCGCAGGTGGAGATCCTCGAGTCGCTCGAGGTGTTCCCGTCGACGCTGCCGACCAAGCGGGAGTCCGCCTACGCCGCGTGGGTGTCGATCTCGGTCGGCTGCAACAACACCTGCACCTTCTGCATCGTCCCTTCGCTTCGTGGCAAGGAGCAGGACCGTCGGCCCGGCGACGTGCTGGCGGAGATCCGGGCGCTGGTCGACCAGGGAGTCTGTGAGGTGACGCTGCTGGGACAGAACGTGAACTCCTACGGTGTCGGCTTCGGGGACCGGTTCGCGTTCGGCAAGCTGCTGCGTGCCTGCGGTGAGATCGACGGGCTCGAGCGGGTTCGCTTCACCAGCCCCCATCCGAAGGACTTCACCGACGACGTGATCGCGGCGATGGCACAGACGCCGAACGTGATGCCGCAGCTGCACATGCCGCTGCAGTCCGGCTCGGACCGGGTGCTGAAGGCGATGCGGCGCTCCTACCGGCAGCAGAGGTACCTCGGCATCCTGGACCGAGTGCGGGCGGCGATACCGGAGGCAGCGATCACCACCGACATCATCGTCGGCTTCCCCGGTGAGACGGAGGAGGACTTCGCGCAGACGCTGCACGTGGTCGAGCAGGCGCGGTTCTCCGGAGCCTTCACCTTCCAGTACTCACCGCGCCCGGGCACGCCCGCAGCCGCGCTCGAGCCTCAGGTCACCCGGGAGGTCGTCCAGGACCGGTACTAGCGGCTGGTCGGGCTGGTCAACGACATCGCGTGGGCCGAGAACAGGTCTCTGGTCGGGCGCCGTGTCCAGCTGCTGGTCTCGGAAGGCGAAGGGCGCAAGGACTCCGCTACCCACCGGATGACCGGGCGGGCGCGCGACAACCGACTGGTGCACTTCGCGCCCGACCCCGGCATCGACATCCGTCCCGGCGACCTGGTCGAGGTGGACGTCACCAGGGCGGCGCCGCACCACCTGGTCGCCGACGGGGCTATCGCGTCCGTGCGTCGCACCGTGTCCGGCGATGCGTGGCAGCAGCGCACGTCCGCACCGACTGCTCCCCAGGTTTCCCTCGGCCTGCCGAGCGTCGGCCGACCGGCACCGGCGCCCGAGACTCCGGCCGCCTGCGCCTCGTCCCGTTAAGGGCTTGGTCAGCTCACCGAGCCGAGCAGCTCGCGGCAGGCCTGCTCACAGCTCCGGCAGGACTCGGCGCACACTCGGCATTGCTCGTGCATGCCGGCGTGGTCCTCGCAGACCTCGCCGCAGGAGCGGCATGCCTGGACACATGCCTCGGGCAGAGCTCGGGTGACGCGGGCGTCGTAGCCGGTGTGGCGGGACAGGACGCGCCCGGTGGCCTCGCAGACGTCGGCGCAGTCGAGGTTGGAGCGGATGCACTCGGCGAGGTCGGAGACCATCTTCTCGCTCAGGCAGGCGTCCGCGCAGGCAGTGCACACCTGGGAGCACTCGATGCAGGCCTCGATGCAGATCCGCAGCTGCCCGGGGTCGAGGTCACCGAGGTCCCGAGGATAGGTCGCGAGCATCTGTTCGGTGGCCGACATATCGAGTGCTTACCCGCCAGACTCAGGGCCACACCAGGAGGCCCCCCGGCTTTTCGGCCCGGCACCGACAGGGTCGCTCAGCGGCGTTCAAGGACGCTCGACCCTCAGCCGTGGGAGTGGCCGGGGTTCCGCTTCGGGTCGAAGTCCTGACCGGACACATCGTCGGGCTTCGGCTCCCCGACAGTGCGGTCCACCGCTTCACGTGGGTCGTCGTCGGCGTACCCCGTCCGGTCGGCCGCCGCACCCGTCGACGGTTCCGCCGCCGGCTGCTCGTCGCGCCAGGCCTGGGTCGCCTCCTGCTGGGTGTCGTCCATCTCCGGTCCGTCGGCCGGCTGGTGCGCAGTGGCCGGGTCCAGCTCGTCCGACGGGCTCAGCTTGCCTTCCGTGCTGGTCGCTGAGGTCCCCGTGTTGCCGGTCCCCTCGATGCCGCTCTGCGTCCCGGTGCGTTCGCTGCTCAGCCCCATGTCACCACGCAGCCCCTGTGGCCCCGCGGCGTGCGGGTTCGAGTCCTCGATCTCGGTCTCGGGGTCCGACCTCGCACCGGCGTTCGACTCGGTGCCCGTGTCGCGCTCGGAACTCATTGCTCAGCCCGCCGTCACGGAGGAGCCCTCGGCGCCCGAGGCGTCGGAGGGCTCGCCCTGCGAGGTGGCGGCGTTCCCGACCGGGTCCGTCTGGGGGTCCGGACCAGGCTCGCCCGCGGGTGTACCCGGCGCCGGGATGGTCTGCGGCCCTCCGGGCGTGGTGCTCGGGACCACCTCCGGCTCGGGCGGCTCGACCGGTTCGCCGGGGCCGCCAGGGTCCTTCGGCGACCCGGGCTCCACCGGTGCCTCGGTGTCCGTGGGAGCAGGATCAGGGGCACCGGGCGTGGAACCGCCGGAAGCCGCGTCCGTGCGCATCGGGCCGCCGGGGGGCTGCGGGGCGTCGGGGCCGTCCGGGCCCTGTGGGTTCGCGGGACCGGTGGGTGACTGGGTCGTCATCTACCTCACCTCGTTGGAGTGGTCGGAAAGCACTGGCTGCCAGGAGCGCGTGCCAGGCCTGTCGTGCTCGCCGTACCCCAGGGCCTGCGGGTGAAACGAGCCTCACCGCGGTCACGGCTGATGTCAGACTGCTCGCCATGTCCGATGCCCAGTCGCGAACCGACTCGCTGCCGCCGGTGGTCGCGGTGGTCGGACCGACGGCAGCGGGCAAGACCGGCCTCTCCCTCGCTCTTGCCGAGACGCTCGGTGGCGAGGTGGTCAACGCCGACGCGATGCAGGTCTACCGCGGCATGGACATCGGCACGGCAAAGCTGCCCGAGGAGCAGCGCAGGGGGATCAGGCACCACCTGCTCGACGTGCTGGAGGTGAGCGAGCCGGCGACGGTCGCGCAGTTCCAGCGCTGGGCGCGCGCAGTGATCGACGACTGTCAGCGACGCGGGGTGACCCCGGTGCTCGTCGGCGGCTCGGCGCTGTACGTCCGGGCCATCCTCGACCGCTTCGAGTTTCCGGGCACCGACCCGGCGGTCCGCCGCCGGCTGGAGGCCGAGCTCGACGCCGAAGGGGTCGGGCAGCTGCACCGGCGTCTCGCCGCCGCCGACCCCGAGGCCGCCGAGAGGATCGAGCCCGCCAACGGCCGGCGGATCGTCCGGGCGCTGGAGGTGATCGAGATCAGTGGGCGGCCGTTCAGCGCGCGTCTGCCCGGGCTCGACTACTTCTATCCCCGCGTGCACCAGGTCGGGGTGGAGATGGCGCGGGTGCTCCTCGACGAGCGGATCTCACGCCGCGTGCACGAGATGTGGGAGCAGGGCTTCGTCGACGAGGTACGCCGGCTCAGCCGGGAGGGTCTTCGCGACGGCCGGACCGCGAGCCGTGCCCTCGGCTACCGGCAGGTACTCGCCTTCCTCGATGGTGAGATCACCGAGTCCGACGCCCGGCAACAGACCATCGCCGCAACCCGGCGCTTCGCGAGGCGTCAGGACAGCTGGTTCCGCAGGGACCCGCGGATCGACTGGGTGGCCTGGGACGACCCGGAGCGGGTGGCCACAGCGCTCGGGAGGGGCAGCGGGTCAGCCTGAAGCGCGCCGGACGGCGATCAGTGCCGTCGCTCGCGGTGCGGAGAGGACAGACCTCAGGAGACCGACGGCGGCCAGCGATGCCTGCGCCACTCCTCCCAGGTCGCGAACCCACCCGGTGGGTCATGAATCGGTTCACTGCCGTCGAGCTCACCTGGCGTCGGGACGTCGATGCTCGCGGCCCACTCGGCGAGCTCCTCGTCGGACATCGGCCACGTCGTGTGCGGCGCCTCGGCGTGGCGCTGGTCGAGTCGTCTCCGCTGCTCTGGCGGGCTGAGCTCGAAGTAGAGCATCTCCACCTTCGCGCCGAGGTCTGCTGCAGCCTGCCGTAGAGCGGAGCGTTCGTCTCGACCCCAGAGGCCGTAGTCGATCACGACGTTGTTGCCGAGCTCGAGGACGCGCAGCCCGACGTCGATGAGCCGTCCTTCGATCACGTCCTGGGCGGATGGCGGATTCTCATGTCCGTAGAGGGCCTTGACCCACTCGTCCTTGGTGAGCCGAAGTGCCTTCTGCTCGGTCTCTATTCGCCGTGCTGCCGTGGTCTTCCCGGTGCAGGGGAGTCCCACGGTCAGGAACAGTGTTGGCTGCCTCATCTGGACCCCTATCCGAGCGGACGCCTCATCGTCGCACCCCGCAGTCAAGGCAGCCCCTTGCCGGAGACTCGAGCTGACCTGCCAACCGGACGCTGGCAGGTTCACTGGCCGGGAGAAAGGGTAAAGCCTCTGGACCAACCCAGCTCGGGAGGAACCATGAGGCTTCCAAGCCGCAGCCACACCCGCACGCGCCGGGCCGTTGCCCTGGCCGCGGCGGCAACTCTGGTCACCGGCGGTGCCACGGGCGCGACGAACGGTGCCTTCGCCGACCCGGACGACCGGGCCGGGCGGGACCGCGCCGGCCAGGACGGCTTCTACACCAAGAAGACACCGACCAGTCGTGGCTACGGAGGTGCGGTCACCTCGGTGGACCCCGAGGCCTCGCGCGTGGGGGTCCGTGTCCTTCGCAACGGCGGCAACGCCGTGGACGCCGCGGTGGCGACCGCTGCTGCCCTCGGTGTGACCGAGCCCTACAGCGCAGGTGTCGGCGGCGGCGGATACTTCGTCTACTACGACGCGCGATCGGGGAAGGTACGCACCATCGACGGCCGCGAGACCGCGCCGTTCGAGATGCCGGCTGACGCGTTCGTCAACGAGCGGACCGATGAGCCCTACAGGTTCTTCCCCGAGCTGGTCACCAGCGGCGTCTCGGTGGGTGTGCCTGGCACACCGGACACGTGGGACGTCGCGCTCGACCGGTGGGGAACGCTTTCCCTCGGTCAGGCCCTACGACCGGCCACTGCGATCGCCCGCGACGGCTTCCTGGTCGACAAGACGTTCCGCGACCAGACGCGCGACAACAAGGAGCGCTTCGACGCCTTCACCTCGACTCGGCGGTTGTTCCTGCCCGGTGGCCACGCTCCTCGCGTCGGCTCGGTGTTCCGCAACCCGGACCTGGCGCGGACCTACCGGCTGCTCGCGGACGAGGGTGTCCAGGCGTTCTACCGCGGGCCGCTGGCCCGGCAGATCGTCCGCACGGTGCAGGACCCGCCCAAGACCCGCTCGACGGACCTACCGGTGCCGCCCGGCTTCATGGAGATCGGCGACCTCAAGCAGTACGACGCGCTGACCCAGCCCCCGACGCGCTCGGACTTCCGTGGCTACGACGTCTACGGAATGGCGCCGTCCTCGTCGGGCGGCTCCACGGTGGGCGAGACGCTGAACATCCTGGAGCGCTTCGACATCGCCGACATGCGGCGGATCCCGGCGTTGCACCACTACCTCGAGGCGAGTGCCTTCGCGTTCGCGGACCGGGGCAGGTACCTCGGTGACGAGGCGTTCGTCGACGTACCGCTGGCCGACCTGCTCTCCGACCGGTTCGCCCGCGAGCGTGCCTGCCGGCTGGACCCCGACACCGCGACGAAGAAGCCGGTGCCGGCGCAAGACGTGGACGACTACGACGGCCGGTGCGGAGGAGGGTCGGACTCCGGTCGGTCCGAGCGAGACACCGAGGGCGTGTCCACCACCAACCTGACCGTGTCCGACCGCTGGGGCAACGTCGTGGAGTACACGCTGACCATCGAGCAGACCGGTGGCTCCGGCATCGTGGTGCCCGAGCGCGGCTTCCTGCTCAACAACGAGCTGACCGACTTCTCCTACACCGAGGGCCCGAACCATCCGAACCAGATCGACGGCGGGAAGCGGCCGCGTTCCTCGATGTCGCCCACCATCGTCCTGCGGGACGGGAAGCCGTTCCTGGCGCTCGGCACACCGGGCGGCTCGACGATCATCACCACCGTCAGCCAGCTGATCTTCAACCGGGTCGACCGGGGGATGAGCCTGCCGCGGGCGATGCGCGTGCCACGCGCCTCGCAGGGCAACACCACGGCCGCCTACGGCGAGCCGGCGTTCATCGAGCGCTTCGGCGCGGCCCTGGAGGACTACGGCCACGAGTTCGCCGCGATCGAGGAGCTCGGCGCCGCTACGGCGATCGAGTTCCGGCGAGGCGGCAAGCTCGTCGCGGTCTCCGAGCCGACGCGTCGAGGCGGTGGCTCGGCCCTGGTGGTCAGGGAGCAGCGCTGACCCTGTAGACGGCCCGCCGGAGCCGCTAGGCCACCCGGCGGGCCGGACGCCCCGCGGACTCGACCACGTCGAGGAGCAGCACCGCGGCGTCGCACGTGGTGCAGCAGTACGAGTCGCTGTCCACCGGCACGAACACTCGCTCGTCGGTGCAGTCCGGGCACAGCGCGGCGACTGCGCGGAGCATCAGGAAGTCTGACCTGTCGTCCATGGCTTCACGGTGACACCCGGTACCGACAGAATGGAGCCGCCACGCCCGACGGGTCCGACGCGGCTGAAGGCACAGTCGGAGCAGGAGACGCCGTAGCCTGGAGGGGTGCCCGCCTCGTTCCGCTTCGTCAAGGGTCACGGCACCCAGAACGACTTCGTGCTGCTCCCCGACCCCGACGGCGAGGTGCACGGCGAGCTGACGCCGAGCCTGGTCGCCGCCCTGTGCGCGCGCCACACCGGCATCGGTGCCGACGGCGTGATCCGCGTGGTCCGATGCGAGGCGTACGACGACCCAGCCGCCGTCGCGCTGCGCGGCGAGGCCGAGTGGTTCATGGACTACCGCAACGCCGACGGGTCGCTGTCGGAGATGTGCGGCAACGGCGTCCGGCTACTCGCGCGCTACCTGGCCGACCACGAGGGCGTCGACACCTCCTCGGTGCTGCCGATCGCCACCCGCGCCGGGCTGCGGGTGCTGCGCTTCGCGGAGGACGGCCGGATCTCGACGGGGATGGGGCACCCACGCGTCCTGACGGACACGAAGGTCTCGGTCGGGGAGCGGTCCTGGCCCGCGGTGCAGGTGAGCATGGGGAACCCGCACGCGGTCGTGTTCGTCGACTCGCTGGAGGAGGCGGGCACGCTGAACGAAGCTCCGGCCCACGACGTCGAGGTCTTCCCGGAGGGCGTCAACGTGGAGTTCGTCGTACGGCGCGCGGAGCGGCACCTGTCGATGCGGGTGCACGAACGCGGCTCGGGAGAGACCCGGTCCTGCGGCACGGGGGCCTGCGCGGCGATGGTCGCCGCTGCGGTCGCCGACGAGGCCTGGCGACCGGGAGCCGAGGCGAGCTACCGGGTGGACGTCCTCGGTGGGGAGCTCACCGTCACCTGGGCCGCCGACGGCCAGGTGGTGCTGACCGGGCCCGCGGTGGTGGTGGCCGAGGGTGAGGTGCCGGCCACGTTCGCGGCGGCGGCCACAAATCCACTTTCACCGGGTGGGTAGGCGTGCAAGCATCGACGCAACGGCGGGAACAGGTTCCGCCCCGCAGCGGTTGACAACGGTGCCTATGACTCACTCCCAGAACGCCCCGCAGTGGTTGCCCGACGAGCCGGATGTGGTGGTCGAGGACGGCGACGACGGAGCCCGTCTCGAGACCGTCGCCGACGACGTCGACCTCGACCTCGCGGAACGGCACGCCCTGCGCCGGGTGGCTGGTCTATCCACCGAGCTCGAGGACATCTCCGAGGTCGAGTACCGACGCCTCCGCCTCGAGCGGGTGGTCCTGGTCGGCGTGTGGACCGAAGGCTCGGTCCGGGACGCCGAGAACTCGCTGGCCGAGCTCGCGCTGCTCGCGGAGACGGCGGGCTCACAGGTGCTCGACGCGCTCTACCAGCGTCGCCCCAGCCCGGACCCGGCTACCTTCATCGGTCGCGGCAAGGTCGACGGGTTGCGGGAGATCGTCGCGGAGACCGGTGCGGACACGGTGATCTGCGACGGTGAGCTCGCGCCGAGCCAGCTGAGGAACCTCGAGGACCGGGTCAAGGTCAAGGTGGTCGACCGGACGGCTCTGATCCTGGACATCTTCGCCCAGCACGCGAAGTCCCGGGAGGGTCAGGCGCAGGTCGAGCTCGCCCAGCTGAGCTACATGAAGCAGCGGCTGCGCGGTTGGGGCGGCAACCTGTCCCGACAGGCCGGTGGCCGCGTCGGTTCCCAAGGCGGCGGGATCGGCGGTCGTGGTCCCGGTGAGACCAAGATCGAGACCGACCGTCGCCGGATCAACACCAAGATCGCCAAGCTCCGGCGCGACCTGGCGCACATGCGCACCACCCGGGACACCAAGCGGAGCGGACGGCGCCGCAACGCGATCCCGTCGGTGGCGATCGCCGGCTACACCAATGCCGGCAAGTCGTCTTTGCTCAACCGGATGACCGACGCCGGCGTACTGGTGGAGGATGCGCTCTTCGCCACCTTGGACCCGACCACCCGCCGTACGACGACCGCCGACGGCCGCGTCTACACGATGTCGGACACGGTCGGCTTCGTTCGTCACCTGCCCCATCAGCTGGTCGAGGCCTTCCGCTCCACGCTCGAGGAGGTCGCGGACTCCGACCTGGTCCTGCACGTGGTCGACGGTTCCCACCCCGACCCCGAGGGACAGCTCACCGCCGTGCGCGAGGTCCTCGCCGAGATCGGTGCGGACAAGGTTCCGGAGCTGGTGGTGGTCAACAAGGCCGACGTCGCGGACCCGATCGTCCTGGCCCGCCTCCGGCACCGCGAGCCGCACTCCGTCGTCGTCTCCGCGAAGACCGGAGAGGGGATCGCGGACGTGCTGCGGGCCGTCGAGGCCGATCTGCCGCGCCCCGACGTCGCGTTCGAGGCGCTGCTGCCCTACGAGCGCGGTGACCTGCTGAACCGGATCCACGAGCACGCCGAGGTCTCGATGCTCGAGCACACCGGCGAGGGCACCGTCGTACGTGGGCGGGCCCACGGCGACCTCGCCGGCGAGCTCGCGCCGTACCTGACCTCCTGACCTGGCGGCCGGTGCCCAGCGGCCCTGGCACCGGCGCGTCGTCGCGTCTTGGGGGCTAGACGTGGATCTTGTGCCAGGGACCCCAGATGGCGAACGTCAGCCCTCTGCTCGCCTGGATGTTGACGAACAGGGTGTGCCCGTCGGTGCTGAACGTCGAGCCCGCGAACTCGTCGCCGGAGCGGTCCGCGCCGGTGGAGGAGCGCAGCCGGTTCAACGCGATGTCCCACAGCTTGCCGTTGCGGGAGAGCCCACGCAGGTAGTTGTCGTCGCTGTTGTCCTCGCACAGCACCAGCGTGCCGCGTGGGGAGGTGGTCACGTTGTCCGGGAAGTCCAGGGTCTCCCGGTTCGGTGACTGGTAGACGAGGCTGAGCTTCTCGGCCCTGGTGTGGTAGGCCCACACCTGGCCCTGGCCGTTGCCGTATCCGCCGGAGCTGTCCGGGCCGGTCTCGGCGGGCCCACCACCCTGGGTGGAGGTGAAGTAGACGACGTTGTCGTCGTAGACCTGGCCCTCCAGGCGGGAGAAGTGCGCCGCGCCTCGCTCGCGCCCTTGGTCACCGACGAAGGTCAGCGCCTTGTCGTTGCTGGTGCGGGCGGGCTCTCCAGGGGTGTAGGGGAAGACCTTGTCCGGGTCGTCGATGTCGACCCAGGTGACCTGGTACTTCGCGTTGCGCGGCTGGCCGGCCTCGAGGTGGGCATTGGGCTCGCCCTCGACGGCCAGCATCTGCAGGTCGCCCTCGTTGTCGAGGTGGCCGACCTGCATCGGGTTGCGCCTCGGCTTGTAGCGGTAGAAGCCGGAGGGGAAGGCGAAGTTGTCCTCGGTGAGGTACAGGTAGCCGTCGACGGGGTCGAAGGACACCGCTTCGTGCGCGAACCGACCGGCTCGGGTGATCGGCTTGCGGTTCGACTGCCCGCGCTCGGGGTCGGCGGACGCCGGCACCTCGAATACGTAGCCGTGCGGCTTCTGCAGCGGCACGTTCGACGCACCGGTGAAGTCCGGCGCCACGTCCGGACCGTTCACCGTCTCCTCGCAGGTGACCCAGGAGCCCCACGGCATGATGCCGCCGCTGCAGTTCATCATCGTCCCGTTGAGGCTGGTGAAGGACGAGACCACGCGGCCGTGCGGCGTCGTCTCCACGGTCGTGGTGCCCCCGCGCGCCGCCGCGTCATACGGCTTACCCGGACCGAAGTGGTCATAGGTCTCCCCGCGAGAGACATCGGGGTTGTTGAGCTCGTGGTTGCGGACCAGGATCGAGTTGTGCTGCCGGCGGGCCGAGGGACTGCGGCGGCTGCCACGAAAGGCGCCCATCCCGTCGTGGCGTCCGGGCAGGTTCGTGCCATCGTCGAGCTCGACCGGGGACTCGGTGTCGTGGAAGGACCGGTACCGGAAACCTTGGGGCAGGTGCAGTCGCACCTGGCCGTCGCGCTCGTCCGGTATCGGCACCAGGGCCTCGAACTTCGGTCGCCGGCCGGCGGCGTCCGCGGGCAGGGCGGTGAAGCCTGCGAACGGCCCGCCGAGTACGGCGGCTCCGGCGCTGCCCTTGATGAAGGTACGACGTTCCAGCGTCATGTGCTTCCTCTCCCGAGATGGGTCGGCTGCGACCATAGCCCGCTCTCCGAAGCCAGCACCAGGGCCGGCGGTACGGAAAAGACCTCACTGTGGAGCACGGCCTCCGCTTCCGTTGAGATGGGCCTCGCGCTCGTTGAGATGGGGCCCGCGCCGGTTGAGATGGGCCTCGCGCACGGTACCCGCGCCGAGCCGGGCACCGGTGCGCGGACCGGGGTGAGAGACGATGGGGCCCATGTCCCGCGCCTCCCTCATCCGGCTCGTCGTCGCGCTGCTGATCCTCGCCGGCTCGGTGGCGATCGCACTGCAGGCGACGCCCAAGCTCGGCCTGGACCTTCGCGGCGGCACCCAGATCGTGCTGGAGACCCAGGACGCGCCGACGGTCGAGGCGGACGCAGAGGCCACCGACCGCACGCTGGAGGTGTTGCGGGGACGGGTGGACGCGCTCGGCGTCGCCGAGCCCACCCTCGCCCGGTCCGGCGAGCAGCGGATCATCGTGGAGCTGCCCGGGCTCCAGGACCCGCGCGAGGCCGCCGAGGTGATCGGCAGGACCGCCCAGCTGAGCTTCCACCCGGTGCTCGGTCCCGGCCGGCGCCAGGACCTGCCGAAGGGCAAGAGCTCACAGCCGGCGGGTAACGGTCCGCGGACCCTGCGTGACGAAGACGGCCGGCCGCTGAGGCTGGGCCCGGTTGCGGTCCCGGGTGACGAGGTGACCGGTGCCGCCCCCGGGAACGACCCCTCCCAGGGGACCGGCTGGTTCGTGACCGTCGACTTCCGAGGCAGCGGTGAGGGCTGGGCCCAGCTGACCGGGGAGGCAGCCTGCAACCAGCCGGGTGACCCGAGACGGCGGGTGGCCATCGTGCTCGACCAGCAGGTGATCTCCTCACCCGAGGTGAACCCGGGTGTCGGCTGTGGCGTCGGGATCGCCGGCGGCTCCACCCAGATCACTGGGAACTTCACCGCGGAGAGTGCGAGCGAGCTGGCCGTGCTGATCGAGGGTGGCGCGTTGCCGGTGCCGGTGGAGATCATCGAGCAGCGCACCGTCGGCCCGACGCTGGGTGCCGACGCCATCGCAGCCTCCGCGCAGGCCGGGGTGATCGGGCTCATCCTCACCGGGCTGTTCATCGCTGTCGTGTACCGGCTGATGGGTGCGCTCGCCACGCTGGCGCTCGGCTGCTACGCGCTGCTGTCCTACGCCGCCCTGGTCGCCCTCGGCGCGACCCTGACCCTGCCGGGACTCGCCGGCTTCGTGCTGGCGATCGGGATGGCGATCGACGCCAACGTACTTGTGTTCGAACGTGCCCGTGAGGAGTACACCGGCGAGAAGCGGCCGGGGCTGCGCAACGCGCTGTCGACCGGTTACAACAAGGCGTGGACGGCGATCATCGACTCCAACGTGACCACGCTGCTGGCTGCGGCGCTGTTGTTCTTGCTGGCCTCCGGACCGGTCAAGGGCTTCGGTGTCACGCTGTCGATCGGCGTACTCGCGTCCATGGTGTCCGCGCTGGTGATCGCCCGCGTGCTGACCGAGCAGGCAGCGGCGAGCAGGTGGGTGCAACGGCATCCCGCGGTGACCGGGCTCTCCACCACCGGCCGGGTCCGCGATGCCTTGCGGCGGTGGAACCCCGACATCATGGGTCGAGGACGCCTCTGGCTGAGTGCGTCGGCAGCGGCCCTGGTGCTCGCTGTGGTCGGGATCGCGGTGAACGGGCTGAGCCTCGGCGTCGAGTTCACCGGCGGCCGGCTGATGGAGTACTCCACCAGCCAACCGGTGGGCGTCGAACAGGCCCGGGAGGCGGTGGCGGATGCAGGCTTCCCGAACGCGGTGGTCCAGGAGTCCGACAACGACAAGATCGCGGTGCGCACCGGCCAGATCAGCAACCAGGACCAGGTCGACATCCAGGAGTCGATCGGATCGGTGGCCGGGGGGGCGACCAAGCAACGTGACGAGCTGATCGGCCCCAGTCTGGGGTCGGAGCTTCGGGACAAGGCACTGATCGCGTTCGCGATCGCCCTGCTGGCGCAGATGCTCTACCTCGGAGTGCGGTTCAAGTGGACGATCGGGGCGTCGGCGGTGGCAGCGATGTTCCACGACGTGGTCCTGGTCGTCGGCGTCTTCGCGTGGCTGGGTAAGCCGATCGACGGCGTTTTCCTGGCCGCCGCGCTGACCATCATCGGCCTGTCGGTCAACGACTCTGTGGTGGTCTTCGACCGGGTGCGCGAACGCTGGCTCGGCAGCCGAGGGGCCGACTACCAGCGGGTGGCCAACGACGCGGTCCTGGAGACGATGCCCCGAACCGTCAACACCGGGCTCGGCTCGATGTTCATCCTGGCCGCGCTGGCGATCCTCGGCGGTGACTCCCTGAGAGACTTCGCGATCGCGCTCCTGCTCGGACTGGTGGTCGGCACCTACTCCTCGGTGTTCACCGCGACACCGCTGTCGGTCCTCCTGCACCGGCGATGGCCGATGTCAGCTGCGGTGCGGGCCAAGGCGCCGCGGTCGACGCGGGACCCGCAGGACTCCGGCGCGGTCATCTGAGCCAGTGGGCCGACACTGGTGGCTCGTCACCGAATTGTCGGTGGCGGTCGGTAGGGTGCTGCGGTGTCCCCAGTGAGTGCCACCGGGACCGCAGCCAGGACCTCGGTCGGGACCAAGAAGGACGGCGGCCGTAGCCCCAGGGCCTCGGTGACCGACGTGCTGGCAGGTGCGGTCGAGGCGTTGGGGGGACAGGAGCGCCCGGGACAGGTGCTGATGGCCGAGGCCGTCGAGCGTGCGATGGAGCAGGGCGAACACCTCCTGGTCCAGGCTGGCACCGGCACCGGGAAGTCGCTGGGGTACCTGGTGCCGGCGCTGCTGCACGAGCAGCGGGTCGTGGTCGCGACGGCCACGCTCGCGTTGCAGCACCAGCTGGTCGAGCGCGACATCCCCGCGCTGCTGCAAGCGGTCGAGGACCAGCTCGGGACGCAACCGTCGTACGCCGTGCTCAAGGGCCGCTCCAACTACGCCTGCCTGCACCGTGTCCGCGAGGGTGTTCCCGACGACCAGGGCACCCTCGTGGAGGCGCCGCAGGGTTCGCTGGGCGCCGAGGTGGTGAAGCTTCGTGCGTGGGCCGAGCAGCAGGCGGAGGACGGCGGACCCGGGGACCGGGACTCCGCCCCCCGGCACACCGACCAGCTGTGGCGGCAGATCTCGGTGAACCACCGGGAGTGTCTTGGCGCGGCCAAGTGTCGGTTCGCGGCCGAGTGTTTTGCGGAACGCGCGCGAGACGACGCACACCAGGCAGACCTGGTCGTGACCAACCACTCGCTGCTCGCCATCGACGCCGTCGAGGGTGTGCCGATGATCCCGGAGTACGCCGTCGTGGTGGTCGACGAGGCGCACGAGCTGTCGGCGCGGGTCACCCAGGCCGCCACCGACGAGCTCTCCGCCGCGGAGGTCGAGCGTGCGGCGAAGCGGGCGCAGCGGCACGTCGCCTCGGCCGGCACGGGCGCCGGCTCGGGCGCCGGAAGTGAGGCAGACGACTTGGCCGACGCCGCGGACGCCCTCCGCGACGCCCTGGACGCCTGCGCACCGGGCCGGCTCGACACGCTGCCGGGATCGCTCGCCGACTCGCTGGCCCTGGTCAGGGACGGTGCCAGAGCGCTGCTCTCGGCGTTCCCCAAGGATGCCACCGACGGTGACCCGGACGCAGGACGCACCCAGGCCCGCGGCTGGGTGCAGGAGGTCTTCAAGATCACCGAGCGGATGGCGGCGCACTCGGAGTCCGACGTGCTGTGGCTGGCCGAGGCCGAGCGCAGCAGGCGGCTGTGCGTGGCGCCGCTCCAGGTCCAGCAACCGCTGCGCGAGCGGCTGTTCGGCGCCAAGACCATCGTCCTCACCAGCGCCACCCTGATGCTCGGCGGCGACTTCGACGCTCTGGCCAGCAGCATCGGCCTCAGGCCGAGGGAACGGGTCGACCACTCCACGGACGCGAGCGGCCGCGACCCCGACACCTCGGTCGAGGACGAGACCCTGCCCTGGCGCGGCATCGACGTCGGCTCGCCGTTCGACTATGCACGCCAGGCGATCTTGTACGTCGCCCGCGGACTGCCGGCTCCCACCCGGGGCCGCTCGACCGGCACCAGACCGGATGCCCTCGGACCCGAGCAGATCGAGGAGATCGTCGACCTGGTCGAGGCGGCGGACGGGCGTACCTTGGGCCTCTTCTCCAGCCGCCGCGCGGCAGAGGCCGCAGCGGAGGTGCTCCGAGAGCGATTGCCGCAGCTGACCATCCTTGCTCAGGGAGACGCGCAACTGCCGGAGCTGACTCGTCTGTTCGTGGAGGACCCGCACACTTGTCTGTTCGGGACGCTGAGCCTGTGGCAGGGACTCGACGTGCCGGGAGACACGTGTCAGCTGGTGATCATCGACCGGATCCCGTTCCCGCGGCCGGACGACCCGCTGATGTCGGCGCGGCAGCGAGCGGCGGATCGGGCCGGTGGCAACGGCTTCATGGAGGTCTCGGCGGCGCACGCCGCGCTGCTCCTCGCCCAGGGGTCGGGTCGGCTGATCCGCACCACGACCGACCGTGGTGTGGTCGCGGTGCTGGACCCGAGGCTGGTGACGGCGAGGTACGGCGGGTTCCTGCGCGCCTCCCTCCCTGCGATGTGGAGCACGACCGATCGGGCGGTCGCGCTCGGCGCCCTGCGCCGGCTGGCCGGGTGAGACCTCTGCGTCGCTCGTAGGCTTCCGGCATGGGGCCATGGGGTGCGCGGCTGTGGGCCTGCGCAGCCATGATCAGCACGATGGTCCTCGCTGCCTGCGACGAAGCAGCGGATCCGCCGGTCAATGTCCCGCGACCTGCCGCCCCCGACGCGTTCGCCTTCGCCGCGGCCGGCGACCACGGGGCGAACGACCTCACCGACCTCGGCCTGGAAGCCCTCGACCGCTCGAACGCGGAGTTCTACCTCGCCCTCGGCGACCTCGACTACGACGAAACCTCCAGCGACCGAGCGTGGTGCGAGTACGTCACGGAACGGCTGCCGAGCAAGGGTCCGCGCTTCCCCTTCGAGCTCGTCGCAGGCAACCACGAGGACGACGACGAGGACGATGGCGCCGACGACGGACGGATCGCCGACTTCGCGAAGTGCCTGCCCGACCGGTTGGGGGTCCGGGCCGGGCCGGAGCGCGGGTACGGCGTGGAGTACGCGTTCGACTACCCCGCCCGGCGGCCGTTGGCCAGGTTCGTGGCGATCTCGCCGGGTCTGGAGCTCGACGGGGAGGAGTACACCTACGAGCCGCGTTCGCCGCACCGGGAGTGGCTCGTCGAGGAGATCGACGGCGCTCGCGAGTCAGGGATCCGCTGGGTGGTCGTGGCAGCCCACCAGCCATGCCTGAACACCGGCCTCCGGCACGGGTGCGACTCCGGTGAAGAGGTGATGAACCTGCTGCTGGCCAAGCGGGTGGACCTGTTCCTCGCCGGCCACAACCACCTCTACGAGCGCAGCAAGCAGCTGGCACTCGACGACTCGCAATGTCCACGAGTCGTCGCCGACAGCTTCGACGCGGGCTGCGTGGTCGATGCGGGTGCGGACGGGAGCTACGTCGCCGGACGGGGGACCGTGATGGTGACTGCGGGCAGCTTCGGCAGGCTCGAGCCGGACGAGGACGACGAGGATGCCGAGCGTCGCTACTTCGCGGTCACCGACGCCGAGACGACCGGCTTCGTCGAGTACACGGTCAGCCGGGACCGGCTGGCCGGCACGCTGGTGCGCACGGGTGGGCCGCTGGACGACTCGTTCGAGATCCGCGCGCAGTAGCGCCCTGGGAGGTCAGAGGCGGGAGCGGCCGTCGTACCCCCCTCGCGGCTGACCGAGACCGAACACCGTGCCCACGGTCGGGGCCACGTCGACGGGCACGGCCGGCCTGCTCGAGCTGACCCCGTGGGGCACCAGTGGATGGCCGCCGGAGAAGAAGAATGGGATCGGTGACGTCGCCGGGTGGCCGTGGTTGCCGGGGATCGGGTTGGAGAAGGGTGCCGGGTCGCTGAACCGCCAACCGGACTCACAGAAGACCACGAGGTCACCCGCGCGGGCACCGAGCTCGAGCGCACCCGGCGGGTGCGCCGACAGCACACCAGGCGTGTCCAACGAGATGGCCCGCATCCGCCGGACAGCGTCCGCCCGCCGGTCAGCGGGACCGGTCCAGTAGAGCAGGTCGGCGCCGCCGTTCTGGGCGATCACCACCCGGCCGCTCAGCAGCCGGTCGTCGTCGAAGGCCGGCTGTAGCGAGATGAGCCGGTTCGGCAGTGACCAGTCCATGGAGTGGTCGGCGAGCACGATCAGCACCGACCTGCGCCAGCGCCCGGTCGACTTGAGCTTGTCGATCAGCCGGCCGACCTGGGTGTCCGCGCTGACCAGCGCCGACCGCCGAGCCGCCTGCAGCGTCGTCCCCGAGAGGTCGGCGTGGCCGACCCGGTCGCAGTCGCCGAGGTTGACGAAGACCAGGTTCGGGTCGAGCTCGTCGACCATCGCCAGGGTGGCGTCCATCGTGAACTGGTCGGGTGCGTGACCGCTGACCGGGATGATCGGCTCAGGCTCCCAGCGGTGCGTGGCACGGGTGCCGAAGATCTCGAAGAGGTACTGCTTGGACAGCACCGTCCCGGTGGTCAGACCTTGCCCGTTCAGTCGCTCGATGACCGTGGGGTAGTGCAGGTCGCGCGGCCGGTCGAGGTCGCGCACCAGCCGAGCGCGCCGGTCATAGATCGAGTTCGCCGGCACGCCGCTGCGGTCGGGCCGCACGCCGGTCATCATCATCACGTGGTTCGGGATGGTCTCCATCACCGGCAGCGCGCGTGCCCTCGGGAAGTTCTTCCCCCGCTCCCGCAGGGCCTCCAGTCGCGGCATCATGCCCGAGCCGATCTCGTCGGGTCGACAGCCGTCCACCACCAAGACGTAGACCCGGTCCCGGTTCCGGGTCGCCCTCGCCGCTGTCGGCTGGAGCGCGGAGGAGAACAGGTACGTCGCCCCCGCCGCGGTACCGACCCGGAGGAACGATCGCCGACTCGTTGAGATGGGGCCCGTGCCGGTTGAGATGGGGCCCGTGCCGGCCTCGTGTCCCACTACCGGTCACCGACCGGCGAGTCGACCGGGTGCACCGACTGCGAGTTCGCCTCGGTCGCCCAGGAAGCGGTCAGGTGCGAGCTGGCGTTGCGGTCCCGCCGGTCACTGATCTTGTAGTAGTCCATCTGCGTCCGTTCCGAAGTCACGTCGAGCACCGAGTAGCCGTGGTCGTCGAAGTTGAGGTACTTCACGTGCCGGTTACTGGCCTGGATCGCGGCCTCGACCGCCAGGCTCGTCGTGCGTGGTGGGGTGTTGGTGATGTCGTTGAGGTTGTTGCTGGTCACGCTGGTGCACACCATCTCGGTGGCCACCGAGCGGCCGTCCTCGGTGGGATAGGTACCTGCGTCGAGGGGCAGGTCGCACGCCCACGAGGAGTGGATGTCACCGGTGAGGAACACGGTGTCGCGGATCCCGTGGTCGGCGAGCAGCCGGAGCAGCTCCCGACGGTCGGCGGTGTAGCCGTCCCACTGGTCGACGTTGTAGGGCACCCCGTCGTCGGGCAGCAGGCCGGTGACGTCGTTGACGGCGCTCGTCACGTCGTTCGGGAACGGTGGGAAGACGACCGGAGCGATCATCACCGAGTTGCCGACCAGCTTCCACTGGGTCCGGTCCGCTCGCAGCGAGTCCTTGAGCCAGCGCATCTGCGCGTCACCGGCGATCGTGCGGTCGGGGTCGCTGACGTCCGGGTCCGCGGGCAGCTCCAGCTGCTTCGAGCGGTACGTGCGCAGGTCGAGCATCAAGAACTCTGCCAGCGAGCCGAACTTGAGCCGCCGGTAGAGGGTGCGGTCCTCGCCGAGTCGGGCGGTACCACCCATCCGCACCGGCATCCACTCGTCGTACGCACGGTGGGCGCGCGCTCGTCGTCGCCTGTAGTCACCCTCGTCGCGCTGGTGGTTCTCGGCGCCGTTTCGCCAGGCGTCGTTGGTGACCTCGTGGTCGTCCCAGGTGACGATGAACGGCACTCGCGCGTGCAGGTGCTGCAGGTCGTGGTCCTGCTTGTACTGCGCGTGCCGCTGGCGGTAGTCGGCGAGCGCGACGATCTCCTTGGCCGGCCGGTGCGGGCGGATGTCCCGGTTGGAGTTGCCGAAGCCGTACTCCCCGGGCGCGTACTCGTAGAGGTAGTCGCCGAGGTGGAGTACGGCGTCGAGGTCGTCGCGCTTGGCCAGGTGGCGATAGGCCGAGAACCATCCGGCCTGCAGGTTCGAGCACGAGACCACACCGAACCGGAGACCGCGGGGCGACTCGTGCGGAGCGGGCGCGGTCCGGGTGCGACCGGTGCGGCTGGCCAGCCCGCCGTACCGGAACCGGTAGAAGTACGTGGTGCTCGGCTGCAGGCCTCCCGCCTCGAGCTTCACCGTGTGGTCGCGTCCGGGACCGGTCACCACGCGGCCGCTGCGGACCAGGCCGCGGAACCCGTTGTCGCGCGCCACCTCCCAGCGCACCTCGACCTGGGGTCCGCGACCAGACCCTGGGGTCGCGGCCGCTGTGGGCGTCACTCGGGTCCACAAGACGACGCTGTCCGGATGCGGGTCCCCGGATGCCACGCCGTGCTGGAAGTACCGGTTGCCGGTTGCCTGGGCCGGGTCCGGTATCGCCAGCGCGAGCGCCAACGCGCTGGTACCCGCCGCACCGGCGACGAGCAAGGAGCGACGGTCCAGGGCTGCGGCTGCGGTTGTCTCGACTTCGGTCACGAGCCGATCCTGCGTGGTGCACGTCCATCGAGCAACGACGGTGTCCGGG
>CADCUJ010000081.1 GCA_902805855.1 uncultured Nocardioidaceae bacterium | reverse complement strand
TCAAGGCGATGGTGCGTGCCCTGCATGAAGCCGGGATCGAGGTGATCTTGGACGTCGTCTACAACCACACCGCCGAGGGGAGCCACCAGGGTCCGACCCTGTGCTTCCGCGGCATCGACAACAAGGCCTACTACCGGCTCGTGGACGACGACTTGGCGCACTACTTCGACACCACCGGCACCGGCAACAGCCTGCTGATGCGGCACCCGCACGTGCTGCAGCTGATCATGGACTCGCTGCGCTACTGGGTCACCGAGATGCACGTCGACGGCTTCCGGTTCGACCTCGCCTCGTCCCTCGCCCGGCAGTTCCACGAGGTCGACCGGCTCTCGGCGTTCTTCGACCTGGTCCAGCAGGACCCGGTGGTCAGCCAGGTCAAGCTGGTCGCCGAGCCATGGGATGTCGGTGAGGGCGGGTACCAGGTCGGCAACTTCCCGCCGCTGTGGACCGAGTGGAACGGGAAGTACCGGGACACGGTTCGGGACTTCTGGCGCGGCGAGCCGGCCACCCTCGGTGAGTTCGCATCACGCATCACCGGCTCCTCGGACCTCTACGAGCACTCCGGCCGGAAGCCGATCGCGTCGGTCAACTTCATCACCGCCCACGACGGGCTCACCCTCAATGACCTGGTCTCCTACAACGAGAAGCACAACGAGGCCAACGGCGAGGGCGGCGCGGACGGCGAGAGCCACAACCGGTCGTGGAACTGCGGCGTCGAGGGAGACACCGAGGACGTCGACGTACTCGAGCTGCGAGCTCGGCAGCAACGCAACTTTCTCGTCACCTTGCTGCTTTCGCACGGTGTGCCGATGATCGCGCACGGTGACGAGCTCGGCCGAGGGCAGCAGGGAAACAACAACGTGTACTGCCAGGACAACGAGCTGTCCTGGATCGACTGGGACCTCGCTCCCGCGCAGCAGCAGCTGCTCGCCTTCGCCCAGAGGGTCGTGGGCATGCGGATGAAGCACCCGGTCTTCCGACGCAGGCGGTTCTTCGCCGGTGATGCCGGTGGCGGCACTGTCGGTGACATCGCGTGGTTCACCCCGCACGGCGAGAAGATGACCCCGCAGGACTGGTCGCAGAGCCACGCCCACGCCGTCATGGTGTTCCTCAACGGCGAGGCGATCCCCGAGCCCGGCCGTCGGGGCGAGCGCGTGGTGGACGACTCGTTCCTGATCGCCTTCAACGCGCACGACCACCCACTGACCTTCACCATCCCGGGCACCGTGTACGGCGACGGCTGGCTCGTCCAGCTCGACACCAGCGACGACCAGACCGGGATCGTCTCGGTCTTCGAGGACGCCACCACCTTGCTGCCCGGTCTGGAGTTCACGCTCACCGAGCACTCGGTGCTGGCGCTCCGGCGCCCGGTCGCCGCGAACCAGTAGACGAGGCAGCCGGGCCCTGGCTACCTTCGGCCAGGAGAAGAGCCACTCTGGGAGGGAAGCCCATGGCAGGTGGAGGCCGAGTCCGGCACGGCACCGAAAGCTACTACGTCGTCGGTGAGGGGCTGCTGAGCGAGAGCCGCGGCGGCCGCGCCACGGACGCCGACCCGGTGGAGGCCTCCGGTTCACTCGGTGAGGCCTCCATGGCGGCAGCCAGGCTGGCGGCGGCGCCGCCGTTCCACTTCTCCCGGATGGGACCTCGCGGCGCGGCGCTCGCCAAGCCGTTGCTGGACAAGCTCGCCCGGGCGATGACCACCGCGGGAGGCGGGGCCACGGGCATCCCCGCCGGCTTCACCTATCTCGGCCAGTTCATCGACCACGACCTGACCTTCGACAAGACCAAGGTGATGCTGGGCGAGGAGGTCACCCCCGCCCTGCTCCGGCAGGCCCGTTCGCCGAGCCTCGACCTCGACTCGCTCTACGGTGCAGGTCCGCAGAACGAGCGCTCAGCGAAGTTCTACGCCGACGACCGGCATCTGAAGACGGGCAAGACCAGGGCTGTCGACCAAGACGCCGCCCATGACGGCTTCGACCTGCCGCGCGACCGCACTGCTCGCCGGCTCGCCGACCGCAGGCTCGCGCTGATCCCGGAGCCTCGCAACGACGAGAACCTCGCTGTCGCCCAGACGCATCTGGCCTTCATCCGCTTCCACAACCGCGTCGTGGACAAGCTGCCGGCCGGTGTCCCGGCGGCCCAGCGGTTCTCGCGTGCCCGAGAGAAGGTGGTCAAGCACTACCAGTGGATGATTCGGCACGACTACCTGCCCAGGATCTGCGAGCCGCAGGTGCTCGACGACGTCTTCGACAACGGCAGGAAGCTGTTCGAGGTCGGCGCGGAACCCACCGCCGTACCCACCATGCCCGTGGAGTTCTCGGTGGCGGCGTTCCGCTTCGGACACAGCATGATCAGAAGCCGGTACGACTGGAACCGGCGCTTTCCGGACGGCGAGGGCACCCTGGGCTTCCTGTTCACCTTCTCCGCCGGCGGTGGTGACCTCGGTGGTGACCTCGTCCTGCCGAGCAACTGGATCTGCGACTTCCGGCGGCTCTACGAGTTCGAGGAGGCAGGGCGAGATGACCTGGTGGTCGCCAGGACCGAGTCCAACCGCGCCAAGCGGATCGACTCGCTGATCGTCGACCCTCTGCAGAACCTGCCACCGGGGACCTTCGGTGGTCCCGAGGTCGGGTTCGACGACCCGACGGCGAACCTCGCCTTCCGGAACCTCACCCGCGCCACCATGGTGCGGCTGGCCTCCGGACAGCAGATGGTGGCGCACCTGCGCGACGCCGGAGTGCGCGTGCGCCCGTTGAGCCGAAGCCAGATCCTCAACGGATCGGGCGGTGCTGTCCTGTCCGACCTCACCACCGCACAGCGGGAGGCGCTGGTCGCGAGAACTCCGCTGTGGTTCTACGTGCTTCGGGAGGCGGAGACCAACGACGGCAGGCTGCGGGGGGTCGGCGCGCGGATTCTGGCAGAGACCTTCCACCGAGCCATGGAAGGCAGTGAGCACTCGATAGTGCGCGACTCGACCTGGCGGCCCACGCTCGGTCCGGACGACACGACGTTCCGCATGGTGCACCTGCTGCTGTTCGCCGCGCAGAACAAGAAGCGGATGCTCAACCCGCTCGGTGGCTGACCGGCGACGCTGACCCGTTCGCCGGGCCCGTCAACCGGCGAGCAGGTCCTCGAAGGCGACGCCGTCCTCGAACGGGTCCCCAGCCTGGGCCGGCTCGCTGGCGGCGACCAGGCCGGCGAGCTCCTCGGCTGCGCGGTCGATGCGGCTGCTCAGAGCCTGCTGGGTGCCACCGGACCCTCCCCAGTCATCGGTGGCCGCGAAGACGGCGGTCGGTACGGTCACCGCCTGGAGGTAGGTGAACATCGGGCGCATCGCGTGCTCGAGCGCAAGCGAGTGGCGCGCGGTCCCACCGGTGGCGGCCATCAACACCGGCTTGCCCTGCAGCGACCCGCGCTCGAGCACGTCGAAGAACATCTTGAACAGCCCGCTGTAGGAGGCGTTGAAGATCGGCGTGACGACGACCAGGCCGTCCGCGCTCAGGGCCTTCTCCACCGCCTGGCGCAGCTCACCTGTCGGGAAGCCGGTGAGCAGGTTGCTGGCCAGAGCCTGGGCGTGCTCGCGCAGCTCGACCACCTCCACCGCGACGTCGGCGCCGCGTGCGCCCAGAGCCCGTGCGGTCGAGCTTGCGAGCCGGTCTGCGAGCAGTCGGGTCGAGGACGGTTGACTCAGCCCGGCGGTGACGACGACGACGCGCTTCATCGGCGCACCTCCGTGAGCCTGTTGCTGTCGGCTGCCGCGCTCTTGAGGCTCTCGTGCGTGGGTGCCGATGGGACGTGGGCGGGGCGCTGCGCCGCGAACTCCTTGCGCAGCACCGGCACCACCTCTTCACCGAGCAGGTCCAGCTGCTCGAGGACCGTCTTCAGCGGGAGCCCTGCGTGGTCGACGAGGAACAGCTGCCTCTGGTAGTCGCCGACGTAGTCCCGGAAGCCGAGCGTGCGCTCGATGACCTGCTGCGGGCTGCCTACCGTCAGCGGCGTCTGTGCCGTGAACTCCTCCAACGAGGGGCCGTGGCCGTAGACGGGTGCGACGTCGAAGTAGGGCCGGAACTCCCGCACGGCGTCCTGGCTGTTGCGGCGCATGAAGACCTGCCCTCCGAGTCCGACGATCGCCTGGTCGGCGGTGCCGTGGCCGTAGTGCGCGAACCGCCGCCGGTACAGCTGCACCATGCGCTGGGTGTGCTCCGGCGGCCAGAAGATGTGGTTGGCGAAGAAGCCGTCACCGTAGTACGCCGCCTGCTCGGCGATCTCGGGGCTGCGGATCGACCCGTGCCAGACGAACGGAGGGGTCGCGTCGAGGGGTCGAGGAGTAGAGGTGAAGCCCTGGAGCGGCGTCCGGAAGCTGCCCTGCCAGTCCACCACGTCCTCACGCCAGAGCCGGTGGAGCAGCTGGTAGTTCTCGATCGCCAGCGCGATGCCGTCGCGGATGTCCTTGCCGAACCACGGGTACACCGGGCCGGTGTTGCCGCGGCCCATCATCAGGTCGACCCGGCCGTCGGCAAGATGCTGCAAGGTGGCGTAGTCCTCGGCGATCTTGACCGGGTCGTTGGTGGTGATCAAGGTCGTCGCGGTGGACAGGATCAGCCGCTCCGTCTGCGCTGCGATGTAGCCCAAGGTGGTCGTGGGCGAGGAGGGAACGAACGGCGGGTTGTGGTGCTCGCCGGTCGCGAACACGTCGAGCCCGATCTCCTCCGCCTTTTTGGCCAGGGTCACCGTCGCCTTGATCCGCTCCGCCTCCGA
>CADCUJ010000080.1 GCA_902805855.1 uncultured Nocardioidaceae bacterium | reverse complement strand
CGCCTACGAGGAGCTGGTCGGGTCCTGCGTGCTGCGGGTGATCACCAGAACCGGCGGGGACGCCTACTCACGCTTCGGGATGCTGCTGGACCAGGTGCGGGTCTCCCTCGACGTGGCGGACGCCTGCATCGAGAAGCTGCTCTCGCTGAACCGTGGGCCGATCAACGTACGGCTGCCCAAGGTCGTGAAGGCCCCGGAGGGGACGACGTACGCCTGGACGGAGAACCCGCTCGGGATCAACGGCTACTACCTGGTCTCCCGGGGCGAGAAGACTCCGTGGCGGATGAAGCTGCGCAGCGCGTCGTTCAACAACATCGCGGTGCTGCCGGAGGTACTCACCGGGTACGTGGTGGCGGACATGGTCGCCATCCTCGGCTCGATGTTCTTCGTGGTCGGGGACATAGACAAGTGATGGGCGGCGTTCTAGTTTGAGCAGGGACTTGTCCTCCTGCTCCGGAAGGCAAGCGATGCTTACGCTGGCGCTGCTGAGACCGGGCGTCGAGCGCCTGGTCGGTGTCCGACGACCTGCTCTGCCACACGTGGCCAGCCGGCAGGCCGTGGCCGCTCGGGCTCGGCGGTCCCGATGACGCAGCTCCCCGCCGGCCGCTATCTCTCCTGCATCCACAACGTGCATGCAACGATGAGCGGCCAGGCCCGGGCCATGCTGATGCGGAGCAGGATGTTCACCGTGGCGGGCAGCAGGCCGACCACCATCATGAGCTTCAAGGCGGCACCCGACTACGAGACGCGCCATCGAGAGCTGCTCGACCAGGGCCTGGTGCTGCCGGGAATGCCGATGCTCAACATCTACGACTACTACCGAGACCGCGGGTGGGGTGCCGGCGTCGGACGGGGCCGCCGCCAAGGGGCCAGACGACTCGCGGACCTCGCGCACCGCCGGCGGCGAAGCCAGCGCAGGCCGGACGGCAGCCCGTGGCGCAACACCTACGTGCTCGAGGGCGAGCACAGGATCCTCGACTACCTGCGGGAGGACGGGACGCCCTACCTCCGGATCCCCGACTACAGCTTCGAGTACCGGTCGAGCTGGCCGCGGCGCATCCAGTGCGTCGCTCCCGACGGTCGGGTCGTCGGCGAGTTCAACGGGCTCGGCCAATGGTTCCGACGATGGATCCGCGACGTCACGTCCACCGACGACCGGGTCTTCGTGTTCATGGACTCTCGCCACCTGGTCCCCCACCTCGTCCCGACCCACGACGAGTCGACGTACCTGATCTACGTCCTGCACAACATGCACCTCGCACCGCCCTACCAGTGGTACTCGCCGGTGGTCGGGTCCTACAGACCCGTGCTGGGGCGCATCAGTGGCCTGGACGCGTTCGTCACGTTGACCGAGCGGCAGCGAGACGACATCGCGAACCGCCGCGGTCGCACCGACAACCTCTACGTCGTGCCGAACCCGGTCGAGACCCCGTCTCCGCCCAGCGACAACGAGCGTCAGCACAACCTGGTGACCGTAGTGGCCCGGCACAAGGCACAGAAGCGGCTCTCCGATGCGATCTCCGTGTTCCGGCGGGTGGTGGACGACCACCCGGACGCGCGTCTCGACATCTTCGGCAGCGGCACCCTCGAACCTCTGCTCCGCCGGAAGATCGAGCGAGACGGTCTCACCGACGTCGTCCGACTGCGTGGCTTCCATCCGCAGGCCCGGGACGCGTTCTGGAGGTCTGGTGCGACGATGATGACCAGCCGGTACGAGGCCTACCCGCTGACTTCGCTGGAGAGCCTCAGCCGGGGCTGCCCGGTGGTCAGCTACGACATCAAGTACGGCCCGCGGGAGCAGATCACCGATGGCGTGGACGGTTTCCTCGTCGCCGACGGGGACATCGACGCGATGTCGACACGCATCGTGCAGCTGCTCAGGCGCCCGGAGCTGGCGGAGGGGATGGGTCAGGCCGCCCAACGCACGGCGGCGGCACACGGCCCGGACGCTTTCGTCGACAGCTGGGTGGCCGTTCTCGAAGCGGCCATCGAGAAGAAGCCGGAACGCACGACGATCCGGGGCGCCACCCTCGAGGTCACTCACCCAAGGGTCGCCTCGCACTCGCCGTCGCCACAGCCGGAGACGGGTCATCGGCGGGACGGCCGGTCGCCGACAGGCGACGTGCTCGAGGTCCGCGGCAGGCTGCAGGTCGAAGCGGGACCTGGCACGACGGACCTCTCGACCGCGGACGTGGAGCTCCTCGCGGTGTCGCGCCCGTCCGGCACCATCCGTGCCTTGCCACTCACCGTGGACCTTCACGGCAACGTCTTCGGCTTCAGCTCACGAGTGCCACTCGACGTGGTGAACGAGGTCGACGAGGAGGAGAGGACATGTCTCACGATCAGGCTCACCTGGCGCAACTCCTGTTGGACCCAGGGCCTCCACCTGGGCTAGCAGCTCGGGACCCGGAGCTCAGTGGCCGGCACTCGCGGTTCGTCTGCGGCCGTTAGGAGGTCGACCGATGGCGAGAGCGATCTACCTGCACATCGGAGTGCCGAAGGCCGCGACGACGTTCCTCCAGTCGGTCATGTGGCACAACAAGGAGGTCCTCGCCCAGCAGGGGGTCCTCTATCCAGGCAGGAGACGAAGCGACCACTACCGGGCGTCGCAGCTGGTCCAGGGTCGACGCGTCCGGCAAGCAGGCGACAACGCTGCGTCCTGGGACCGGATCATCGCCGACCTCGCCGACTGGTCAGGGGACGGCCTCATCAGCCACGAGTTCTTCTGCATGGCCACCACAACGCAGGCCAAGACAGCGGTCGAGCGGCTGTCCCCCGCTCAGGTGCACGTCGTGCTCACTGCCCGTGACTACGTGCGGCAGTTCCCGGCCGCTTGGCAACAGGCGCTGAAGATGGACTGCGACCTGTCCCTCGACGAGTTCATGGACCGGGCCCTGCGCTTCGACCTACCGGGACGGTGGGGGTGGCAGTCCCAAGACGTTCCCGCCATCATCTCCCGATGGCTGGGTGCAGTCCCGCCGCAGAACATGCACCTGGTCACGGTGCCTCCACCGGACTCACCAGGCGTCCTGTGGCGACGGTGGTGCGACGTGATCGGCGTCGACCCGGACGCGTTCGACCTGGGAGTCGCCTCCAGCAACCAGTCACTGGGAGCACCACAGGCGGCACTGCTTCGCCACATCTCGCCTCTGCTGTCTGCGCCCCTCGACTTCGCGCCGGAACGTTACCGCTGGTTTCGGCGGTACTTCGGGCAGGAGGTGCTCTCCGCCCAGACCGGGCCACGGATCGGTCTGCGCAGGCACCAGGCCGAACAGCTGCGGGCACTCAGCCTGGACGCCGTGGCATCCATCGCCGAGCTCGGCTGCGAGGTGCACGGTGACCTCGAGGAGCTGATCCCGGAGACGGAGCAGGCCTCGCGTCCCCACCCCGACGACGTGTCCGACTCCGAGATGCTCCAGGTTGCCTCACTCGCGATCGAGACGATGCTGCGAGACCGGCGTCTGCTCATCTTGGAACGGGACCGCTTACGGCGGCGGTCGAGACGAGCCTTGCCGCGGTCGGTGCGCACCGTCGCCCGGAGAGCTCGTCGGACGCTTCGGCGACGGCACAGCGCCGAGCCGTCGGCACGCGGAGTCGGCCGCGGTTGAGCTCTCCGGTGGTCAGCCGACCAGGTCGTTCTCCTGCAGGTAGCTCTGCGCGACGTCCTCGGCCAGCATCCGGTCCACGTCGACCTGCGCGTTCAGCGACTTCAGGTCCTCGGTGGTCAGCACGTCGGAAAGCTCGTTGAGCGCGTCGGCGACGTCGGGGTTCTGCTGGAGGAAGTCGCTGTTGACCACGGGGACCAGGTTCTCCGCGTTCTGCCAGTTCTGGTCGTCCTCGAGCACCACCAGTCCCAAGCTCTCCAGCGAGCCGTCGCTGGTGCCGACCTGTCCCAAGTCGACCTCACCGCTCTCCAAGGCCTCCTTGGTCTGCACCGTCCCGAAACCGAGCGGCTCGAAGGAGCTGACCTCGATCCCGTAGACCGACTTCAGGCCCTGCTGGCAGTCCGGCCGCTCGGGACAGTCCGATGCGGCGGCCAGGGCTACCGGCTCGTCGAGCTCACCGAGGTCCGACAGGGTGGTCACGTCGTTCTGCTCGGAGAACTCCTGGGTCACTGCGTACGCGTTGGCGTCCTCCGCCTCGGCCGGCTCGAGCGGCTCGACGCCGTAGTCGGCCCCGAGCTCCTCGAGCTGGGCGACGGTCTCCTGCACGTCCGGGGAGGCAACGAGCTCGGCCTCGGCACCGTTCGCGTCGCGGTTCAAGAACTCGGTCATCGACGATGCGTACTCGGGGACGACATCGACCTTGCCGCTGGACAGCGGCGGGACGTACAGGTCGCGGGTGTCCACCGGCTGCAGCTTCGGTGTGTAGCCCGCGTCCTCCAGGAGACCGGCGTACATCTCGGCCATGATCTCCATCTCGGTGTAGGCCTGGTGCGCGATGACGACCTCACCGCCGCCGCCGGAGCCGTCACCGGACCCGCCCTCGAGGGTGTCCGAGCCGCCACCGCATGACGTGAGGAGGACCAGCGGAGCGATCGCTGCTGCGGCCAGCACTCGTCGCAGGGAGGGGTTCCGGTCGGAAGACTGCATCGCGCTCCGCCTTCTGTGTCCCGCGGCTTCGTCGACCGCGCGTGTCAGGTGGGCGTCCTCGGTTCGGGTGCACCCGCTGGAGGTACCTTACCGCGCTCGGCCGGCGGTAGCCGAGGCAGACGTACGCCGCGCGCGCGCGACCGGGTCTCCGACGCGCTGCAGACCGGTCATCAACCCCTCGAGGAGCAGCGCGATCACGGCGACCACCAGCGCGCCGGCGACGACCTGGACGGTGTCCAGCCGCCGGAAGCCGAGCGTGATGATTCGACCGAGACCCGGTCCGGCGACCAGCGCCGCGATCGTGGCGGTCGCCCAGACCTGGACCACCGCGAGGCGCACTCCGGCGATGATCAACGGCATCGCCAGCGGCAGCTCGACGCGTCGCAGCAGCTGGCCGCCCTGCATTCCCATCCCACGAGCTGCCTCGACGGTGTCGCGATCCACCTCGCGCATCCCGACGTAGGCGTTGGTGATGACCGGCGGCAGCGCAAAGAGCACCAGGGCCACCAGGGTCGCCAGTCCAGCCCGGCCGTAGGGACCGAGGTCGGCCGTGCCCAGCGGGCCGATCGAGAGCAACAGCAGAACCGCGAAGGTCGGCACCGCCCGCCCGACGTTGGAGATGTTCACCGCGAGCACCCCGCCGCGGCCGACATGGCCCAGCCACAGCGCGATCGGCAGACCGATCAGAACCGCTATCAGCGTCGCCGTCACGGTCAGCAGCGAGTGCTCGACGAGCCGGTTCCACACGCCTTCCTCGCCCTGCATGTTGGCCGGGTCGCCGAACCACGCCCAGAGGTCCCCGATCACGCTGTCACCTGCGCCTTCGACCAGGGCGTCAGGACACGTTGCATCGCGACGAGCAGCAGGTCGAAGGCGACCGCGAGCACTACGCACAGCACGCCTGCGGTGAGCACCTGCGGCCGGAACTGCGTGTTCACCGCCTCGAACAGCAGGTTGCCGAGACCGCCGAAGCCGATGATCGCTCCCACCGTGGTGAGGGCCACCGTGGAGACCGTCGCCACCCGCATGCCCGCCATGATCGAAGGCAGCGCGAGGGGGATCTCGACCCGGAACAGCAGTCGTGCGCTCCCGTAGCCCATCCCGAGCGCGGACTCGCGGACGTCGGCGGGCACTCCCCGCAGCCCCTCCAGCACGTTGCGGACCAAGATCGTGAGCGAGTACAGCACGAGCCCGACCACCACCGTGCTGGCCGAGAGCCCGGTGACCGGCAGCAGCAACGAGAACAGCGCCAGCGACGGAATCGTGTACAACGCGGTGGTGGCGCCCACCACGAACCACTCCAGACGTCGGTAGCGACGAGCCAGCAACGCCAGCGGCAGCGCGGCCAGCAGCCCGAGCAGCACCGAGAGCACGGTGATCCAGATGTGCTGCACGACTGCCTCACCGAGCTGGGAGGCCCTGCTGCTGAGATACTCGGCGCAGATCCACTCGTTGCGCACCAGGCAGTTCGAGTCCGCAGCGGATGGCGCTGCTCCCACCAACGGGCGCAGCTCAGCGGCTGCAGCAGACAGCGGTGCGGACGAAGGGGGCACAGATGGACCGTAGCGAACGGCCGATGATCCGGCTCTCCGGCGTGGGGAAGACCTACCCTGACGGCACCGTCGCTGTGCAGGAGCTCGACCTCGACGTTCCCCGCGGGAGGACCGTCTGCCTGGTCGGACCTTCCGGATGCGGCAAGTCGACCACGTTGAAGATGGTGAACCGGCTGATCGAGCCGACCTCGGGCACGATCACCCTGGACGGCGAGGACGTCACCCGCGGTGACCCGGTGGCTCTGCGGCGCCGGATCGGGTACGTCATCCAGCAGGTCGGGCTGTTCCCCCATCAGACGATCCGCACGAACGTCGCCACCGTGCCCTCCCTCCTCGGGTGGGACAAGAAGCGCTCCGACGAGCGCGCGGACCAGCTGCTGTCCTTGGTCGGCCTCGACCCGGTCCAGTACGCCGACCGCTACCCCCACCAGCTCTCCGGAGGTCAGCGGCAGCGCGTCGGCGTCGCCCGGGCGCTGGCCGCCGACCCGCCGGTGCTGCTGATGGACGAGCCGTTCGGGGCGGTCGACCCGATCGTGCGCGGGCGGCTGCAGGACGAGTTCGCGCGCATCTCCCGGGAGCTGGACAAGACGGTCCTGTTCGTCACCCACGACATCGACGAGGCGATCCGGCTCGGCGACGAGGTCGCGGTCTTCGCCGTGGGCGGCCGGCTCGCGCAGTTCGACGTTCCCGCGAAGATCCTCGGCGACCCGGCCGACGACTTCGTCGCTGAGTTCGTCGGTGCCAGCAGGGGCCTGCGCCGGCTCTCGGTGACGCCGATCGCGCGCGAGGACCTCGAGCCGGTCGACGAACGGCCGACCGAGGAGCACATCGACGTCTCGTCCTCGCTCGAGGACGCGCTTGCGGTGATGATGCGGTACGACAACGGGGTGGTCGCGGTCACCGAGAAGGGAGAGCTGGTCGGCGTACTCACCCCGAACGCCGTGCACAAGGCGCTCCGCCGCTCGGTGGCCTCCGCCTCGTCACCGCCGGACTAGCCCTGTCGAGGCACGGGTACGTCGCGGTGCCAGGACTGGGTGACGTACTTGGTCTGCCAGCCCATCGACAGGTAGAGCCCCTCGGCTCCGGTCGGCGAGTCCGCGTCCACCTCGAGTCCGACCTCGCCCAGGCCTCGTGCGGCCGCGTCGGCGATGATCGTGCTCAGTAGTGACTTGGCCACTCCGCGACCGCGCGCGGACTCCAGCACGCCGATGTAGGACACGTAGCTGCCCGTCGGGGTCCAGCTGCCGTCTCCGCCGGCGGCGCCGACCAGGCTGCCGACCAGCGTGCCCACCGGTTGCGGCGTCGGTCCGTCGACGAGCTCGGCGAGCCACCAGTGGTCCCAGCGATGGCCGGGGTCCTCGCGCAGCCGGGCCAGGAACTCGTCGAAGGTCTCGGCGTGTGAGTTGAAGTGGTTGACGAAGGCGTCCTCGAGGATGTCGTGCACCACGCGCAGGTCGTCCTCGTCGGGCATCCCGTTGCCCGCGCGTTCCACCAGCCGGATGCGGACACCCGGCCTCAGTGGCGGGACCGCGGCGTCCTCGGTCCGGACCGGACGACTCATCTGCCACCAGCGGCGCATCATCTCGAAGCCTGCCGTGGTGAGCCAGCGCTGCTGGCGGGTGTCGTCGGCGAACGCACCGGTGTCGATCTGCTGGGTGGTCAGCCGGCGTCCGGCACCCACTTTGCCCGCAGCCTCCTCCGCCCACTCGAGGAGCACCTCCGCTGTCCGGTCAGCCAGCGAGTCGTCGAGCCGGGGGTCGACCACCACCGTGAGCACCATCCGGCCGGAGGCCCGGTCGTAGGCGTTGGCCCATCCCCGTGCCCTGCCGTCGCGGTCGCAGAGCACCACGTTGTGCCGGTTGCTCCGGCCAGTCTCGGAGATCTCGACCAGTACGTCGGCCTCCGACGAGCTGGCCCAGCCTCGTGCCCACTCCTCGTGCCTGCGAACCAGCGCGGTGAGCTCCGCGGTGTCGTCGGCCTCGGGCGCGCAGACCGTCCAGCCAGCAGGGAGGCGGGACCGCGACCTCACCGGGACCGACGGGTCTGTCGCGAGCACGATCATGGCGAGCTGCGTCGCTGCTCGTGGGGGTGGCCGGGGTCGTCGTCGACAACGCGACACGCACGCTCGAGGAGCAGTGACGCGAGCACGATCAACGCACCCGAGACACCACCGACGACGGAGCGGACCACCCGCTGCTGGGCCAGCTCAGGCCCGTTGAGGCCGAGCCAGCTGAGCGCATAGCCGAAGTAGCCTGCCCCGACCATGGCTCCGGCCAGGGCACACGACTTGGCGAGGACGAGCCGGTTCACCGCCTGGTGCGGCTCGATGCGCTCGTGTCGTCGGTGCAGGGACCGGTAGGTCACCCAGGCGACCGACCCCAAGATCACCGCGACGAACAACAAGGTGAGCACCGGAAGCCAGCCGACCGTCGGGGCGACCCCGTTCACCCGGGTGCCGACCGGGCGCAGCAGCCAGCCGAGTACCAGGCCGATCAGCGCGAACACGGTCACCGTCCCGGCACCCGTCGTACGGACGTGACCCGACGGCTGCGGCGTCGGCTCCTCCTCCTCGGGCTCGAGCTCGCGGCTCACTGCAGGTGCAAGGAGACGTCGTCGCGCCGACGGACTCCCTCGTCGCCGAGCTTGTCCAGCAGCACGGTGATCGGGCCGTGGTCGAGCAGTTCGGCATCGGACTCGACGTCGTGCCATGGAGCGAGCACGAAAGCACGCTCATGTGCCTTGGGATGGGGCAGGCTCAGCCTCTCGTCGTCGGCCCGCCGGTCACCGATCACGATGATGTCGATGTCCAACGTGCGGGGGGCGCCCCGCTCACCGGTGCGCTCCCGGCCGAACGCGTCCTCGATGGCCAGGCAGCGTTCGAGCAGGGTGTGCGCGGACAGCGTGGTGTCGACCAGGACGACTGCGTTGTAGAAGTTCTGCGAACCCGACGGAGCCTCGACCGGCTCGGTCTCGTAGACGGGGGACACCGCTGTCACCCAGACGTCCGGGGTGTCGGCCAGGGAGTCCAGGGCCCCCTGCAGACTGGCCCGACGCTCTCCGAGGTTGGACCCCAAGGACAGCACCGAGCGGCGGATCGGGTGCATGTCCCCGGTCAGGGAGTCGGCATCCACGATGTTCGGGTTCGGTGTCTCAGTCACGGTCGGCTCCGAAGTATCGTCACAGCGACGTCGGAGAACGCCGCTTCGATGGGGGCTTCCGGCTTGTGCACGGTCACCTCCGTCCACTGCACTCGGCTCACCCGCAGGCAGAGGTCTGCAATGCGCTGGGCCAGGGTCTCGATCAGGTCGACCGGGTCGGTCTCCACCGCCCGCTTCACCGCTTCCACGAGCGTTCCGTAGTCGACGGTGTCCTGCAAGTCGTCGGTCCTCGACGCCACGCTGGTGTCCACGCCCAGCACCAGGTCCACCTTGAAGACCTGACCGTCGCGGCGTTCGGTGTCCAGGACGCCGTGATGGCCGACGGCCTCGATCCCGTGGACCGCCAGCCGGTCAGTCCTCATCATGCTCGATCGAGATTACCGGCGAGGCATGGTGGATCCACAATCGCCAGCCGTCCGGTGTACGCACGAACACGTTCGTCGCCACCGCTTTGGCTCCGTTGAAGGAGCCCTCCTCCGTGCTCTCCGCGGCGGTGAGTACGTTCTCGGTGCAGGTCACCGAGGCTGTGTCACCGAGGACGCTGGTCTCCACGTCGGTGAGGAAGAACTGGATGTACGGGGTGTTGGCCATGATCAGTGCCCAGGAACGGTTGATCGCGGAGGCGCCGCGCACCGGCAGAGCTCCGGGGTGGACACACATCGCCTCCGGGTGATCGAGCCACAAGCCGCTCATCGCGTCCAGGTCGGCGGACTCGAAGGCCTCGTAGAACGCGGTGTTGACCGCCACCACGTCAGCGTCGTCCTCGCGGTCGGTCATCGACGCGACACCGAGTCCTGCGACCAGCGGGCGGCGACCCGAACCGCGTCGGCGCTGCCGCGCACCGAGTGGCTCCGGACACACCACGCCCCGGAGACGGCGGCCAGGGCGGTGGTGGCGGTGGTGGCGTCGTCGCGCTGCACCGGCGGCCGCGGCTCGCCCTTCTCGTTCGCCAGCAGGGTGCCCAGGAACCGCTTGCGGCTCGCCGCGACCAGCACTGGCTGCCCCAGCGAGGCCAGCTGCTCCAGCCCGCCGAGTACCTGCCAGTTCTGGTCTGCGGTCTTGGAGAAGCCGATGCCGGGGTCGAGCGCGATCCGCTCCCGGGCGATGCCCGCCTCGATCGCTCGGTCGAGCTGCTGCGCCAGCTCGGCCGCGACATCGGCGACCACGTCGGCGTAGGCGGTGTGCTCCTGCATCCGATGCGAGTGCGCGCGCCAGTGCATCAAGACGTACGGCGCCCGCGCTGCGGCCACCACGTCGAACATCGCCGGGTCCGCGCGCCCTCCGGAGACGTCGTTGACGAGGGTGGCACCGGCCTGGAGCGCGGCCTCGGCGACCTCCGCACGCATCGTGTCCACCGAGACCAGCACGCCGTGGGCGGCCAGCCCACTGATCACCGGCAGCACCCGGTCCATCTCCTCCTGGGCGGTCGGCCGGGTCGCTCCGGGGCGGGTGGACTCACCGCCCACGTCGACCAGGTCAGCGCCCTCCAGGACGAGCTCGCGCCCGTGCTTGACCGCCAGGACCGGGTCCACCCACTGGCCGCCATCGGAGAACGAGTCCGGAGTCACGTTGAGCACGCCCATCACCAAGGTACGGCCGGGCTCAGGGAGCCCGGCGACGTACCTGCGCGGTCCCGGAGCGGACTGCGAATGCATACCCGCGAGCCTAGCCCGGCGTTGAGATGGGGCCCGTGCCCGTTGAGATGGGGCCCGTGCCCGTTGAGATGGGGCCCGTGCCGCAAACCGGCATCCGGAGGCCCATCTCAACCATCCCAAGGCCCATCTCAACTGTCCGGAGGCCCATCTCAACGTGGGTGGCGTGCTGTCAGCGGCGGTCCATGATCAGGCTCATCGCCTCGGACCGGGTGGCGGCCTTGTGCAGCACGCCTCGCACGGCCGAGGTGACGGTGCGGGCGCCCGGCTTGCGGACGCCGCGCATGGTCATGCACAGGTGCTCGGCCTCCACGACGACGATGGCGCCCCGGGCCTCGAGGATCTCCATCAGCGCTTCGGCGACCTGGGTGGTCAACCGCTCCTGGACCTGGGGTCGCCGGGCGAAGACGTCGACCAGCCGGGCCAGCTTCGACAGCCCGGTGATCCGCCCCTTCTCGTTCGGGATGTACCCGATGTGCGCCACGCCCGTGAACGGGACGAGGTGGTGCTCACACATCGACCACAGCTCGATGTCCTTGACCAGGACCAGCTCGTCGTGGCCCATGTCGAAGGTGGTGGTGAGCACCTCGGCAGGGTCTGTCCGCATCCCGGCGAAGAGCTCCGCGTAGGTCCGGGCCACCCGCGCCGGGGTCTCCCGCAGCCCTTCGCGGTCCGGGTCCTCCCCGACCGCGATCAGCAGCTCACGTACCGCGGCCTCGGCGCGCTCGCGGTCGAAGGGTGCGACGGCCTTGCGTGGCCCCTCGCTGATCCGCTCGACCGTCATGAGTTGACGGTGGGGTCTCCGTGCACGTCGCCCCCGCTGCCCGGCGGAGTCAGGATGACGGCGCCCTCCTCACTGGGACGGCTGCCGTTGCTCGCCGACGCCGGCACCTCGACCGGTGGGATGGAGGACGGCTCGCGGTCCGGCGACCCGGTCCACGCAGGCCGCGTCGGCCGACGGCGCAGCGCCTCGAACACCTCGGAGACCGCCTGCTTGTCGAGTGTCTCCTTCTCCATCAGTGCGAGCACCAGCGTGTCGAGGACGTCGCGGTTCTCGACCAGGATGTCGAACGCCTCCTGGTGCGCGCCGCTGATCAGCTTCTTCACCTCGCCGTCGACCACGGCGGCGACGTCCTCGGAGTAGTTGCGGGTGTGGCCCATGTCGCGACCCAGGAACGGCTCCCCCTGGGTGTCGCCCAGCTTGATCGCCCCGAGACGCTCGGTCATGCCGTACTGCGTGACCATGGCCCTGGCCAGCGAGGTCGCCTTGTCGATGTCGTTGCCGGCGCCTGTCGTCGGGTCGTGGAAGACCATCTCCTCGGCCGCCCGGCCGCCCATCATGTAGGCGAGCTTGTCGAGCATCTCCGAGCGGGTCTGGGAGTACTTGTCCGCGTCAGGCAGCACCATCGTGTAGCCGAGAGCGCGCCCACGGGGCAGGATCGTCACCTTGTGCACCGGGTCGGTCCCGGGCAGCGCCGCGGCCACGAGCGCGTGGCCACCCTCGTGGTAGGCGGTGATCAGCTTCTCCTTCTCGCTCATCAACCGGGTGCGCTTCTGCGGTCCGGCAATGACCCGGTCGATCGCCTCGTCGAGCGCGGCGTCGTCGATCAGCTTGTTGTTCTGCCGTGCGGTCAGCAGCGCTGCCTCGTTGAGGACGTTGGCGAGGTCGGCACCGGTCATCCCAGGTGTACGGCGGGCGACGGAGAGGAGGTCCACCCCTTCGGCCATCGGCTTGCCGCGCGAGTGCACCTGCAAGATCATGTGACGCCCGGCGAGGTCGGGCGCCTCGACGCCGATCTGTCGGTCGAACCGGCCTGGCCGCAGCAACGCCGGGTCCAAGATGTCCGGGCGGTTCGTCGCGGCGATCAGGATCACCCCGCCGCGGACGTCGAACCCGTCCATCTCCACCAGCAGCTGGTTCAGGGTCTGCTCGCGCTCGTCGTGGCCACCGCCCATGCCCGCGCCGCGGTGGCGACCGACGGCGTCGATCTCGTCGATGAACACGATGGCCGGAGCGTTCTCCTTGGCCTGCTCGAAAAGGTCCCGGACCCGCGAGGCGCCGACACCGACGAACATCTCGACGAAGTCGGACCCGGAGATCGAGTAGAACGGGACACCGGCCTCCCCGGCGACCGCCCGGGCGAGCAGCGTCTTGCCGGTGCCGGGCGGACCGTACAGCAGCACGCCCTTGGGAATCTTGGCGCCGACGGCCTGGAACTTCGCAGGCTCCTGGAGGAACTCCTTGATCTCGCCGAGCTCCTCGATCGCCTCCGTGCAGCCGGCGACGTCGGAGAACGTCGTCTTCGGCATGTCCTTGCTGATCAGCTTGGCCTTCGACTTCGCGAACTGCATCACTCGTCCGCCGCCGCCTTGCACCTGGTTCATCAGGAACAGGAACAGCAAGATGATCAGCGCGAACGGGAGCAGAGTGGCGAGGATCTGGCCGAGGACGCTCGGCTTGGGCACCTCGACGTTGTACTCCTCGATCTCGCCCGCCTCGATCTGGGCACGGGTTGCGTCAAGGAGCTCGACCTGCTGGCCGGTGACCCAGTAGGCGAGCACCTGGTCACCGTTGTCGAGGGTGGCCTCGATCTCCTGGTCGATGTCGCGGAACAGGATGCTCTCGACGTCTCCGGACTCGATCCGCTCGACCATCTCGGAGGTGTCGATCTCGTCGAACCCTCCGTTGGGCGCGATGTACTGCAAGGCGATGAGCACGCCTACGACGGCGACGACGATCCACAACCAGGGACCGCGGACAATGCGCTTCACGTTCATGTGCCGGGGTCTGTGCCCCGCCCTCCTACCGACTCCGCACGTGCCCGTCCAGCACGCTCCAGACGTATCGACGGTACACGTCTGGGCCAACGACCACCGATGGTCGCCGGAGGCAGCTCGCTACGCCTGGTGAGGTGCATTCTCCCGCGAGAGCGCCGGTCATCCCAAGCGAACCGGAGAATTCAGGAGTACACGTCCGGGGACAAGGTGCCCACCGCTCGGAGGTTCCGGTACCTCTCGTTGTAGTCCAGGCCGAAGCCGACCACGAACTCGTTCGGGATGTCGAAGCCGACGTACTTCACATCGACGCTCATCCGCTGCGCCTCGGGCTTGCGCAGCAGGGTGCAGATCTCCACCGAGGCGGGCCCCCGGGAGCCGAGGTTGGACACCAGCCAGGACAGCGTGAGTCCGGTGTCGATGATGTCCTCGACCACCAGCACGTGCCGGCCGTTGATGTCGGTGTCCAGGTCCTTGAGGATCCGGACCACCCCGGAGGACTTGGTGCCCGAGCCGTAGGACGACACGGCCATCCAGTCCATCTCCACGTGCCGCTCGAACTGTCGGGCCAGGTCGGCCATCACCATCACCGCGCCGCGCAGGACGCCGACGAGCAGGAGGTCCTTGTCCGCGTAGTCCGCCTCGATCTGCCGGGCGAGCTCCTCGAGCCGCTGCTGGATCTCCTTCTCGGAGTAGAGGACGTCTACCAGGTCGCCTGCGACGTGCGCCTCATCCATGCCGTCAGCCTCCCACAGGCTCGACGCCACCTCGTGGCCCGGTGCGCCGGAAGCGCAGCTCGTCGCCGTCCAGGTACGCCGTGACGTGCCCCGGCAGCTGGACGGCCTTGCCTGCGCCGCGACTACTCGGCCCGGACACCAGCTCCACGAGAGCGCTCACGTGCACTCGGAACAGCTCGGACGACGGGCACCCGGCGGTCACCGCGGCGCGGCGCAGGACCCGGGAAGAGATCGCCACCGGCTCCTCCCGGAGTCGGGTCGTGCTCAGCCCGCCGTGCGCGGAGACCGCCTCCTGCTGCACCTGCTCGCTGATCTCGTCGAGAGCGGAAAGGTCCTCCTGCAAGGCCTCCGCCGTCCGGGCCAGCGCGGGCGCGACGCCCGGACCCAGCTCGGCCTCCAGGACCGGCAGCACCCGGTGCCGGGCCCGGACGCGGGTGAAGCGCGGGTCCGCGTTGTGCGGGTCGACCCACCAGCTGATCGCCTCTGCACGGCAGGCCTGCTCGGTCTGGGCACGGGTCAGGCCGAGCAGCGGGCGCGCGAACCGCACCCCACCCCGCCGGAAGCCCGGCGGCATCCCGGCCAGCGACCTCCCGCCGGAGCCGCGGGCCAGGCCGAGCAGCACGGTCTCGGCCTGGTCGTCGAGCGTGTGACCGAGCAGCACCACGGGAGCGCCCAGCCGTTCCGCGAGCCCGCTGAGCGCGGCGTACCTCGCCTCCCGCGCCGCAGCCTCGGGCCCTCGTCCCGACGGGGTCACCTCGACGCCCACGGACAACGCGTCGCCGACGCCGATCTCCCGCATCTGCTGGGTGAGCGCGGCGGCGTGCTCAGCCGAGGCGTCTTGCAGGCCATGGTCGACGGTGATGCCCACCACGGACCAGGGCTGCGAACGAGCCTCGAAGACGGTCGCTGCGAGCAGCGCCAGGGAGTCCGCGCCTCCCGAGCAGGCGACCACGACGGGAGCCGGTCCGAGGTCGGCAAGGCAGACGCGGACGGCACGTCGTACTGCTGCCACCGAGGGATGGGGACCCACCGCGAACGCTCAGCCGTGCACGCGTCGGACCCAGCTCGCCGGATCCCCGATCTCGTCTCTGGTGGGCAGGTTCTCCGGGGCGACCCAGACCTTGTTCAGCCCGTCCATGCCCACCTGGTCCACGACGCCCCGGACGAAGGCGGCACCGTTGCGGTACTGCGCCATCTTCGCGTCCAGTCCGAGCAGCTTGCGCAGGATCCGGTCGAAGGTACCCGCGCCCTTGCGGCGCTGGTTGAACTTGCGCCGGATCTCCACCACCGACGGGATCACCTCCGGGCCCACGCCGTCCATCACCACGTCGGCGTGCCCTTCCAGGAGCGACATCACCGCGGTGATGCGGTCCAGGACCTCCTTCTGCTCCGGGGTCTGGACGAGGTCGATCAGGCTGACGTCATCGTCACCGCGGACCAGGTCGGAGATCCGCTTGACCCCCTCCCCGACCATGCCGGCGAGCTTGGCCGGGTCGATCTCGACGGATCCGACCAGGTTGGCGATCTCGCCGTGGATGTGCTCACGCATCCACGGGACCGCGGTGAACTGCACACGGTGGGTCTCCTCGTGCAGGCACACCCAGAGGCGGAAGTCGGCCGGATCGACACCGAGTTCGTTCTCGACGTGCACGATGTTCGGGGCGACGAGCAGCAGCCGCCCCGCGGCCCGGGGCTGCCCGGACGCCCCGTCCAGCCCGAAGAACGGGTCGAACTGCCCGAGCACCTTCGAGGACATGAAGCCGAGCAGTGCTCCGAGCTCGAGGCCGGTCACCCTGGACCCGATCGCCTCGGTGAGCGGACCTGGGGCTCCCTTCTTCTCCCGCAGCCGGTCGATGAGGGGGGAGATGATCGTGGCGAAGCCGTCGACGTTGGCCTGGATCCAGCCGGTCCGGTCGACGACCAGCAGGGGCGCCGACAGTGGAGCGGGCGCATTCGGCGTGGTTGCGTCCACGTCGCCGCCGGCCCGCTCGTCCGAGTCGTCCCCGGGAGTCGACAGACCGGTGAACTCGCGCACCAACGGCGTCGAGCGGGCGGCACCCGCGCGCAGCTCGGCGACGACGGCGCTCGCCTCGGTGCGCGAGATCGTGGGTCCGGGTCCGGCCAGCTTGGCGGCCGTGGAGACGGCGAGGTCCCAGTCGACCATCGCGGAGCGGGGCTCTGGCATGTATCGACCCTACGCGCTGGCGCACGAGCAGGCCGCGAGCGCGGCGGCGATCTCGTCGAGCACCGCCCGCGCGTCGAGGGTGTCGGCCACCTTGACCCGGTCGGTCAGCGCTACGAAGCCGAACTCGATGCCGTCCTGGTCGGTGACGACCCCCGCCAGGCCGTGCACACCGGTGAGCGTGCCGGTCTTGGCGCGGACGCTTCCCGGACCCTCGGCGGCACCGGTCTGGAACCGGTCGATGAGGGAGCCGTTGAAGCCGGCCACCGGCAGGCCGGTCACCACCCGGCGCAGGGTCGGCCGCTCCTCGCTCGCGGCGGTGTCGATGACCGAGAGCAGCGTCTCGGCGCTCAGCCGGTTCTCGCGCGACAGCCCGCTGCCGTCGACGACCCGCGCGCCGGCCACGTCGACGCCTAACCGGCTGAGCACGGAGACGACGGCAGCCGACCCACCGGCGAACGACCCGGGTCCGCCCTCTGCCAGCGACACGTGCCGAAACAGGACCTCGGCGGTCTCGTTGTCGCTGACCTCGAGCATGCGCTGAACGACCTGGGCCAGGGGCGCGCTCTCCACCACGGCCAGCTCCTCGGCGCGGCCGGGTGCCCGACGAGCCGTGGGCGCGCCGACGACGCTGATCGACCTCCTGGCCAAGGCCTTCGCGAACTGTTCCGCAGCGGCGGCAGCCGGGTCGTCGATCACCGCGCCGGAGCGCCGACGCCCTTCATTGGTCCACAACGCGGCGACCGGGGCGACCACGTCGTCCGGAACGTAGGAGGGCTCCCAGTCCGGGCTCACCGAGGGGCCGGTGAACAGGGAGTCGTCGTAGCTGAGCCGAACCGCGGTGCGTCCGCGCTCCTCGAGCTCCGCGGCTGTGGCCTCCGCCAGTGTCTGCAGGTCGGCGCGCGCCGGGTAGAGGTCGTCGCCGGTGACCGGCGATCGCTCCAGGAACGGGTCGCCACCGCCGACCAGGACGACCCGCCTGGAGCTGCGAGCGGCCACGACGCGGGTGCGGAACCGGTGCCCGGGACCCACGCTTTCCAGGGCCGCCGCCGCGGTGAGCAGCTTCGTCGTCGATGCGGGGATGAACCTGCCTGATCCGCTGCTGTAGACCGGCTCCCCGTCGTCGAGCTGCGCGACGGCGACCGCGACGTGCCGGCCGAGGTCACCATCGGAGACCAGCTTGACCAGTGCCCGTCGTACCTTCGCCGGCGCCGCCTCCCGGTCCTCGCGGGCCGCAGCGACCGGCGGGGCGCTTCCGCTGCTCGGCAGCCGCAGTCCGGGCGGGGGCGCGACCTCGGCCGGCTCGGTGAGCGGTGAGGGCGGCTCCAGCCCGAACCACCGGCTGCCTAGGTCGAACCGGTATGCGGCACCGGCACACAGGAGCACGAGTACGACGGACCCGGTGCCGAGGCGGTGCAGCCAGCGGCCGGAGCCCGTCCGCCGTCCTCTGCTCACCTCACACCCCTCCCACGTCGCCGCGGCTGCCGTTGTGCGCGAGACTAGCGCCAGGCGTCCGGAGCAGGACCAACCATGTGGAGGCACGGCGTGGAGTTCGACGTACTGGTTGAGATCCCCAAAGGCCAGCGCAACAAGTACGAGGTCGACCACGAGTCCGGCCGGATCCGCCTCGACCGGACGCTGTTCACCTCCACGCAGTACCCCGCCGACTACGGCTTCATCGAGGACACGCTGGGACTCGACGGCGACCCCCTCGACGCGATGGTGATCCTGCAGGAGCCGACGTTCCCGGGATGCCTGATCCTGTGCCGGGCGATCGGCATGTTCCGGATGACCGACGAGGCGGGCGGCGACGACAAGGTGCTGTGCGTGCCCTCTCACGACCCGCGCCTGGAGCACCTGCGAGACATCAGCCACGTCTCGAAGTTCGATCGGCTGGAGATCCAGCACTTCTTCGAGGTCTACAAGGAGCTGGAGCCGCGCAAGTCCGTCGAAGGAGCCTCCTGGGCCGGCCGAGCCGAGGCCGAGGACGAGATCCGCGCTTCGTACCAGCGGTACCGGGACTCCGCCTGAGGGCTCAGGAGATGATCTCGGCGCGCAGCATCGCGGGCGGGATGTCGAAGGCGTCGACCAGCTGTTCGCAGATCGGTCGCATCCTGCGGCACAGCTCGTTGACGGTCCTGGTGACTGCCTTGGACCGGGCGCTCGAGAGCCGGCCGTGCTCCATGAACCAGGCGCGGTCGTGCTCGATCGCCGAGAGCGCGTAGAGGTTACCGACCAGGTTGACCGCGGCGCGGTTCGGACCGTCGTCCATCGAGGCGACCTTTTCGGTGAAGGCCTCGAGCATCAGTCTCTCCACGTGCGCCCAGGCTGCGCCGATGACGTGGTCCTGGCACGTGCTGAAGACCTGCGCCGGGTCACCGCCGGCGTCCATGCCGCGCTTGAGCCGCCGGGCGACGCCGGCGAGCATGTGTTCCTCGCGCCAGCGCATCAGGCTCAGGTGGTAGCCCGAGTCCAGCAGCCCAGCGTCCGGGTCGACGTGGCTGTCCCCGGCAGGCACCGCGTCCCGCAGCCGTTCCAGCAGCTTGTGCACGCTGGTCCGTTCGATCACCGTCTCCACCGCCATCGAGGCGACGAAGCGGACCAGCCCGAGCTGGTCGAGGTCCTCGAACGAGTCGCGGTAGTCGGTGAGCAGACCCTTGGCGACCAGCTGGAGCAAGACGGTGTTGTCGCCTTCGAAGGTGGTGAACACGTCGGTGTCCGCGCGTAGCGCGTCGAAGCGGTTCACCGACAGGTAGCCGGCACCGCCGCACGCCTCGCGGCAGGCCTGGATGGTGTTGCTGGCGTGCCAGGTCCCGAGGGCCTTGGTCCCGGCCGCACGCGACTCGAGGGCCCGCCTGTCGTGCTCGGAGGCCTCCACCTCGGTGGTGGAGAAGCCGTCATGCAGGTCGGCCGCGAGCCGCTCCTGGGCGAAGTGCAGCGCGTAGGTCCGCGCGAGCATCGGGAACAGCCGACGCTGGTGCATCCCGTAGTCGAGCAGCAGCTGCTCGGTGTCCGAGCCCGGGGCACCGAACTGCCTGCGAACCAGGCCGTACTTCACTGCGATGGCAAGGGCGACCTTGCTCGCGTTGATCGCGGCACCGCCGACGCAGACCCTGCCCTGGATCAGGGTGCCGAGCATGGTGAAGAACCTTCGGTCCGGGTTCTCGATGGGCGACACGTACTCCCCGTCCGGGGTGACGTCGGCGTACCGGTTGAGCAGCGATGTCCGCGGGATTCGCACCTCGTCGAACCAGAGGCGGCCGTTGTCGACCCCGTTGAGCCCGATCTTGGGCCCACAGTCCTCGATCCGAACCCCCCGCGCCGGGGAGCCGTCTTCATCGCGGATGGGTACGACGAACGCGTGCACGCCCTGGCTTAGGCCACCGATCACCAGCTGCGCGAACACCACCGCCGCCCGGCCGTGATCGGCGGCGTTGCCGATGTAGTCCTTGCGGGAGGCATCGTCGGGGGTGACGACGACGAACTCGTCGGTGTCCGGGTCGTAGGTCGCCGTGGTGCCGAGTGCCTGCACGTTGGAGCCGTGGCCGGTCTCGCTCATCGCGAAGCAGCCGACGAGCCGGCAGCGGATCAGGTCTTGCAGGTACGCGTCGTGGTGCGGCTTGGTGCCGAGCTGCAAGATCGCGCCGCCGAAGAGGCCGAACTGCACCCCGGCCTTGGTCACCACCGACAGGTCGCCTAGGGCCAGGGTCTCGAACGCCGCAACCGAGGCGCCGACGTCTCCGCCGCCGCCGTACTCCTCAGGGAAGCCCATCCCGCTCTGTCCGGTCTCGGCCATCATCAGCACCACGTCGAGCACCCGTTGCCGGTAGTCCGCGCGCGACAGCTGCTCCGCCGCGTCGAGGATGTCGGCGTGCTCGGTGAGGTTCTTGCGCACCAGCTGGCGTACGTCGGCGTACTTCCCGTCGAGCAGGTCGGTCAGTGCCGGGACGTCGATATCGGACCCGTCTACCCTCGACATCGTGACCTGCCCGGGCGGCACGGATGGCATGGGCAAAGCATGTCAGAGCCGTCGAACAGGTCAGACGCGGGCGAAGAAGTTGGGTGGCGTCCAGTAGTACATGCTCTCCACGGACACCGGACGGCCGGTTCGCGGAGCGTGGATGATCTGGCCGCCGCCGAGGTACATGGCGACGTGGTGGATGGAGCTCGGGGACCCTGAGGAACCCCAGAAGACCAGGTCGCCTGGTCGCAGGCTCGATGCCGAGATCGGCGTGCCGGCCTCGTACTGGGTCACGGAGTAGTGCGGCAGGCTCACCCCAGCGGCACCCCACGCGCCGAGCATCAAGCCGGAGCAGTCCCACGCGTTCGGACCTGCCGCCCCCCACTGGTACGGCTCACCGAGCTGTGCCTTCGCGAAGGCGATCGCCCGGCTCGCGTTCCCGCTGGACGTCGCAGGCGGGGGTGGTGGCGGTGGCGCGGGTGGCGGCGGCGGAGGCGGCGGAGGCGGAGGCGGAGGCGGAGGCGGAGGCGGAGGCGGC
>CADCUJ010000079.1 GCA_902805855.1 uncultured Nocardioidaceae bacterium | reverse complement strand
GCGACTGGCTCGTTGAGATGGGGCCCGTGCCGGTTGAGATGGGGCCAGTGCCGGTTGAGATGGGGCCAGTGCCGGTTGAGATGGGGCCCGGGCCGGTTGCCCTGCTCACCCTCCGGTCCGTCGACCCGGAGGCCGGACTCGACGTCACGGTGGCGATCGCCTTCTCCGAGGGGGGTCTGGTCAGCTCACAGACCACCTTGCGGAACATCGGGGAAGGCGACTTCGTGGTAGGCGCCGTACGCTCGGTGCTTCCAGTCCCACCGCAGGCCACCGAGCTGCTCGACCTGACCGGCCGTTGGGGACGCGAACGCTCGCCCCAGCGGCGTACCTTCGACCAGGGCACCTGGCTGCGGGCCGGCCGGCACGGACGCACCGGACACGACGCCACCCTGATGCTGGTCGCCGGCACCGCGCGCTTCGGCTTCCGCAGCGGACAGGTCTGGGGCGTGCACACCGCGTGGAGCGGGGACCACGAGCACTACGCCGAGCGGACTCCGGAGGGCGAGTCGCTGCTCGGTGCCGGGGAGCTGCTCGGCCCGGGCGAGGTGGTCCTCGGCGGCGGTGAGACGTACCGGAGTCCGCTGCTCCTTGCTGGGTGGTCCGACCGCGGGCTGGACGGGCTCAGCGAGCGGTTCCACCACTGGACCCGCCGGCACCGGCCGCACGCCGGCCAGAGCCGTCCTCGACCGGTGATCGTGAACACCTGGGAGGCGGCGTACTTCGACCACGACCTCGACCGGCTCGCCGCCCTGGCCGACGCCGCCGCCGAGGTGGGGGCAGAGAGGTTCGTGCTCGACGACGGCTGGTTCCGGGGTCGCCGCGACGACACCGCCGGGCTCGGTGACTGGATCGTGGACGAGAAGGTGTGGCCGGACGGGCTGCATCCTCTGGTCGAGCACGTTCGCGCGCTCGGGATGGACTTCGGCCTCTGGGTGGAACCGGAGATGGTCAGCGCCGACTCCGACCTGGCGCGCGCGCACCCGGAGTGGCTGCTGCGAGGCCGGTCAACCTTGCCCGACGAGTGGCGGCACCAGCAGGTGCTCGACCTGCAGGAGGACTCCTGTTTCGAGCACGTCCGCGGGCAGCTGCTGGCGTTGCTCGAGGAGTACGACATCGCCTTTCTCAAGTGGGACCACAACCGTGATCTCGTCGACGCAGGCCACGCCGGCAGGCCCGCCGTGCACGGGCAGACGTTGGCGTTCTACCGGATGCTTGACCAGCTTCGCGCCGCTCACCCCGGGCTGGAGGTCGAGAGCTGCGCCTCGGGGGGTGGCCGAGTGGACCTCGGAGTACTGGCGCGCACCGACCGGATCTGGCCCAGCGACACCGTCGACGCGCTGGAGCGACAGCAGATCCAACGTTGGACCACGCTGCTGGTGCCACCGGAGATGGTCGGCACGCACGTCGGCGCCCCCGTGGCGCACACGACCGGTCGCCGACACCGGCTCGGGTTCCGGGCGGCCACCGCCCTCATCGGTCACTTCGGCATCGAGTGGGACCTGGGCCGCGCCAGCCCACCGGAGCGGGCCGAGCTGGCAGCGTGGGTGGCGGCCTACAAGCAGGTCCGGACGCTGGTGGCCGAGGGTGTCTTGGTGCGTGGCGACCATCCGGACCCGGGGCTCCTGGTCAGCGGTGTGGTCGCGCAGGACCGGTCGGAGGCGGTGTACGTCCTCGCCGCCGTTGCCTCGATGCCGACGACCACGCCGCTGTTGGTGCTCCTGCCGGGCCTGGACGCCGGGACCCGCTATGCGATTCACCGGCTCGGCCCGTCGCTGGTGGATGCATCACCGGCGGCGAACACCTCATGGCTGGGAGCATCACTGAGCCTGCCGGGGTCCGTGCTCAGTGGAGCCGGTATCCGGGTTCCGGTGATGGCGCCGGAGTCGGCGATCGCGCTCCACCTGCGTGCCTCCTGATCCGTCACCAGCTGTCCAGACCGGTGGTACGGAGGCTGTGACCCGGCGCACAGGTTCGCGCACGTGACCGGCGTACATGACTGGGCGTACGGCGGGCACAAACTGACAGCTCCCGCTGGGAAGTCGCCCCGGGAACCCCCTCAACCACACCGTCATGTCTGCGAGTTGTGCCTGTGCTGTCCCGCAAGAACACTGTCCGAGCGCCACGAACACCGCGTGATCCGCGACTGAGGTCCACGGCGGGCCTCCTCGCGGCAGGGTTCACCCTTGCCGTCACCGCGAGTGGGGGAGCCACCGCGAGCGCCGCGCCGATCGAGCCGCCGCCGTACACCTCGACCCCCGGCGGCAGCACCGAAGGTACCTCCGCCCAACCGGTGTCAGAGCGTGCGGAGCGGCCGTCGCGCTCGGACGGCCGTGAGGGCCTCGCTGGTCGTGGCCAGCACTTGGACCCGCGTGCAATTGCGCGGCAAATGATGCCGGAGTTCGGCTTCGCCGCGTCCCAGTTCGGCTGCCTGGACGCGCTCTACGTCAGCGAGAGCGACTGGCAGGTGCACGCCGACAACCCGATCTCGACGGCCTACGGCATCCCGCAAGCGCTGCTGTCCGAGCACGACGTCCCGGCCGGCTACCTGACCAACCCGACCGTCCAGATCCGATGGGGTCTGGGCTACATCCGTGACTCCTACGGCACCCCGTGCGCGGCTTGGGCGTTCAAGCAGGCCAACAACTACTACTGAGCAAGGGGTTAGGATCGAGCTGCCGGTGTCTCGAATCACGGGACGGCGGTGGGCGGAGGGACCGTGGAGCAGGACTCGCTCAGCGAGCGGATGGCGGAGCTGGCGCGCGATCTGCGGTCTGTGAGCGATCCCGGCCCGGTGATGCAGTCCATCGTCGAGGCGACGGCAGCGCTGATCCCGGCAGACATGGTCGCCGTCACCTTCGTGGACGAGCACGGCGGGATCGAGACACCCGCCTCGTCCGACCCACGAGCGGCACGAGGAGACGAGCTCCAGTACGAGCTCTCGGAGGGCCCCTGCCTGGACGCCGTCTGGCGCTCGGAGCTGGTCACCAGCGACGACCTCGCCGCGGAACCGCGGTGGCCCACCTGGTCCGCCAGGGTGGTCGAAGAGCTCGGCGTTCGCAGCATGCTGTGCATGCAGCTGTTCACCCACGAGCGGACCCTGGGCGCCTTGAACCTCTACGGCGGTGAGCCGAGGGCCTTCTCCGGAAGCCAGCAGGTCGAGGCAGTGGCGATCGCGGCTCACGCTGCGGTCGCGGTGGCTTCCGCCACCAAGATCAGCAACCTCGACCGCGGCCTCGCCCGTCGCACAGTGGTGGGCCAGGCCACCGGGATCCTGATGGAACGCTTCGACCTCGATGCCGCGCAGGCGTTCTCCATCCTGACGCGCGTGTCCGGCCAGGAGAGCCGGAAGGTCTTCGACATCGCGACCAGCCTGGTGCTCACCCGAGAGACACCGGGGACCTGACTCGGGGACTGGAGCCACGGACGCCACCGGTGCAGCGAGGACGCGGGCGTGGAGCAGCCCCGGACCTGCGGTCTGGGGCTGCCCCTGGGCCGCTTCTTAACCCAGTGCTCGGTGGCTCAGGAGCCAGCGACGGCACTGGGTTGTTGCTTCTCGTTCACCTGGTCGACGATCTCCTGGGCCACGTCGCGCAGCTTGACGTTGCCGTGCGAGGAAGCCCGGATAAGGAAGGCGAAGGCGCGGTCCGCGTTCATCTGGTAGCGCTCCATGAGGATGCCGACGGCCTGTCCGATCATCTGGCGCGACTCCAGCGCCTTGTGCAGGTTCGCCAGCTCGCTGACGTGCCCCATCATGGCGGCGGCATGGGCAGCGAAGAGCACCGCGACGGTCTCGGCGTCCGGATCGATGTCGGACCGCGAGGTCGAGTAGAGATTCAGCCCTCCCAGCACCCCGCCGTCCAAGAAGATCCGGACCGCCAGCTGGGACTGCAGCCCGGTCTCGGAGGTCGCCCGGCGCACGTACCTCGGCCAGCGCTGGTCGTGGCCGACGTCCGGAGCAGTGACCACCACCGCCTCGCGGAGGGCCGAGACACAGGGACCCTCGTTGATCTCGTACTGGATGTCGTCCAGCAGCTGCACAAGTGGTCCAGTGCTGGCCCTGGTCTCCGGACGACCCGTGGCATCGAACGTGGAGATGCCCACGTGGTCGAAGCCGGGCACGGAGACACGGGCACTTTCGACCAGCGCCTTCCAGGCGGCGTCGAGATGGTCGGGATTGATGTCGGTGGCCGCATGGGCAAGCGACTCGGCCAAGTGTTCTGGATTCGTCATGGGACGAGCCTTATGGCGCGGTATGTGGGCGGCTCGCCGTGTCGGTCATCGACCTGGACGAGCCGGAGCGCCAGGGTTAGGTCGCACCAGGGACGGTTACAACCTATCACTTGAGCCTGGCCGTGAAGCAATATTCCAGCGGTTCAGCAAGCGTCTCAGGCAGCGGCTCAGGCAGCGGCTCAGGGCCGGGTCATCCTGGAAACGTCGAGAGCCTCGTCGAGGTTCTGCTCGGTGAGGTCGCCCCGATCGACGAAGCCCATCTCGAGGACCATCTGCCGAATGGTCTTCTGCTCCTCCAGCGCCTTCTTGGCGACCTTGGCGGCGTTCTCGTAGCCGATGTACTTGTTCAGCGGGGTGACGATCGAGGGCGAGGACTCGGCGTAGGCCCGCATCCGGTCGACGTTCGCGGTGATCCCTTCGACGCAGCGCTCCGCGAGCAGCGCGCTGCTGGTGCTCAGCAGCCGGATCGACTCCAACAGGTTGCGGGCGATCACCGGCAGCATCACGTTCAGCTCGAAGTTGCCCGAGGCGCCGGCGACCGTCACCGCGGTGTCATTGCCCAGCACCTGCGCGCAGACCATCAAGGTGGCCTCGGGCAGCACC